>NZ_JAPJPG010000013.1 GCF_030825785.1 Anaerococcus sp. | reverse complement strand
GAAATAGACATAGAGGATGAAAAATATAATAATTTTAGTATTCCTCAATTAATCGATGATTTTTCAGAAGATGTATCGTTTAAAGATAAGTATAATGAATTTGTTAATTATAGAAACAGAGTAGCACATCAAAATAAATATCCGAACATAACTAGTGATGATGTTGGAAAGATCGTAAATATATTTAAGAAATTTATTAAAGAAATAGATAAAGAACTAACACATAGATTGAAGGAAATGAAAGTTATATAATAGCTCCATTTATGCAACTACATTATATTATTGACCAATTATTTAGAAAGAATAAATTGGGGATTTAGATGACGAGAGAAATTAATCGGAATATTTCCAAATGAAGATTCAGCTACTAGATTAATAACTAGCCCGTAGGCTTTAGGATGTCCTCATTGATATTAATGAGGACATCCTAACATCATCTAAATTACATATTAGAATGAAATAGTAAATATTGTATTAGTAAATTTTACACAATATTATGGACTTAACTTAATAATACTTTTCTTTACCATATTTTAAATTTTTCTCAAACTATATATCCAAGAAAAACCTAAAAATCCCAAGTATCAACAAATGCACGGGATAGAACAAATAATTGAACAATTTATTTTGCCTTCCTTTTTCTCCATTATAAAAATTAATTACAGCAAATCCCAAAATTGCATAAACTTCTTTTATTATCACAAGATATGAAATAACGCTTCCTACCAATCTTTTGTCGTAGAAAAGGTAGAGGATAAAGATTATTATTATGGAATAATAATCGTAGTCAAAGGATAGAAGAGTTGCAATTATGGCATTTACTCCTACTATTAATATGGAAAGAATAAGCCAGGCGTATTTATTTTTGATTTTTTCTTTTAATTTATCGACAATTATCAGGGTCAAAAGTCCAAGGGCGAGCGCCCACATTATATTTTGTGACCTATTATTTATAAAAACTTTTGATTGGAACATATCGTAGGGAATTTCTGATATTATGGCGAAAATCAAAAGATTTCTTAGATATTTTCCTCTAGATTTAGTTTTATAAAAGCCTTCTACAATCATAAATGCAAAAATCGGAAAGGCGATTCGTCCCATTATATCAAATATGGTAGATATGGTAACTAGAGGCTCTTGGTAATTTAGTTTTGGCGTTATGATTGCCTTGTTAAAATGGTCGATAAACATTGAAATAAATGCAATATATTTTAAGAAAGCTCCGTTTATTTGGAAATTCTTTTGTATTTGTTTAAGTTTTTCCATTTTTTCTCCTTAGTTTTTTAGATAGGGTCCGTATAATTGTGTAAAAAAGAAAAAGTCAGTTGAATCCTTAACTAGTCAACTATCAGTTCTGGTATTAGGTTCAATCTTATGGGGTCACCTTCCCAAGCTAGTCCTTTTTTGTGTTAATTATCATCTTCTTTATCAAGCTACGCTTTACCACTCCACGGAGGGTCTTCCAGTAGCCAGACGGGCTTGCTTTATTTAGCCACTTGTACAAGCAGTCACCAGCTACCTGTACTATGATAGCAAAAATGATGTTAAGTAAAAATCGCACGATCTCACCTCCTTCCATGCTAATGGAAGTGATGATAACATAGATATTATACTTTATTTTAGATAGTTTTTACTTTTCTACAGAGTTATTGGATTATTTTCTTAATATTATAATATTAAGTAATTTTCATTTTTCTTCTGGATGATTGTAGTTATAGAAGCGTGATTTTTAATTATGAGATCTCTCGGTTATTTGGAGATTTGCTTAGATAAGTTCTTCTTTGTTATTTATATGTCATCATAGACTGTAGACCTCTCACGTTCGTTCGACGGTAGTTTGCGGATTCGAGGGACAGCCTGTCCGGCTATGGGAGGACCTCATGCTCGCAAAGCCTCGATTAAGGAATTTCATCAGTTCGCTTTGCTCACTGTGACAATTCC
This sequence comes from Anaerococcus sp., assembly GCF_030825785.1. Classification (GTDB taxonomy): domain Bacteria; phylum Bacillota; class Clostridia; order Tissierellales; family Peptoniphilaceae; genus Anaerococcus. The sequence continues at coordinate 40,772 of NZ_JAPJPG010000013.1, read as the reverse complement.
ATTAGAGGTGGAGATGTAATCAGTACTATTGATTAGGGATGGAAATGTTGATGAGATGTCTCCACTTCGGTCGACATAATGGGGTGATTATATTATTTACTAATATGTAATAAATAACAGTTCTCTTGCTCCTACCTTGTGGAGAAGTCTCGGTTATTGAGATATTTGCTTAGATAAGTTTCTTTGTTAGAGTTATATATTATATTTTAGAATCTTAAATTTTCCCAAATAAAAAGCGGACCAGGGTTTATTTCCTTTGGTCCGCTTTTTCTCCTATAATAGTTTGATTCCCTTGTTTGCTAGGGCTTTTCTTTGTTCGTCTGGCCAGTAGGATACTTGGACTTCTCCTATGTGGGCTTTTTGGAGGAAGAACATACATAGTCTTGATTGGCCGATTCCGCCTCCTATGGTTTGTGGGAGTTTGCCGTCTATTAGCATCCTGTGGTAGTCGAATTTGAGTCTGTCTAGGTTGTCGGTTTGTTTTAGTTGTTCGTTTAGTCTTTCTGGGTTGACTCTGATGCCCATGGATGAGAGTTCTAGGACGTCGTCTAGGACAGGGTTATATACTAGGATGTCTCCGTTTAGTTCCCAATCGTCGTAGTCTGGGGCACGGAGGTCGTGTTTTTCTCCGTTTGAGAGGACTTTTCCGATTTGCATTAGGAAAACTGCGCCGTACTCTTTGACAGCTAGTCTTTCTCTTTCTTTGTCGTTCTTTCCTGGATATTTTTGGAGGAGCTCTTCGCTTGTCATAAATCTTATTTGATCTTTTAAGAGCTTCTTTCTAGTTGGGATGAGAGTTGATAGGTATTCGTCTAGGGACTTCATGGTCCTGTAGATTGTCTCTACTACTTGTTTGAGGTAGTCCACGTTTCTGTCTTCTTCACCCATAATTAGCTCCCAGTCCCATTGGTCGACGTAGAAGGAGTGGGTGTTATCTGGTTCTTCGCAGCGCCTGATGGCGTTCATGTCTGTGTAAAGGCCCTCGTGGGTTTTGAAGTTGTATTCTTCTAGGGCGTATCTCTTCCATTTGGCTAGGGAGTGGACGATCTCCATCTCGGCGTTGTGGGCTTCTGGAAGGTCGAATGTTACAGGTTTTTCTACTCCGTTTAGGTTATCGTTTAAGCCTGATGTTTCTGAAACGAATAGGGGAGCAGAAACACGTTTTAGGTTTAGGTTGTTGGCGAGGTTGATTTGGAAATAGTCTTTGATTTCCTTGATCAACAGTTGGGTTCTATATAGATCTTCGTTGCTTTTATAATTTTCTGGTATAACTAACTTACTCATATTAACTCCTTTTCAATAAATAATAGTATACTCGAATTTCCTTCAAAAATAAATAGAGAAGTTCCTATATAGCTATAAATGTGATATAATATGACCGAGTAGTCGACGTAAACTATTCGACATTGCCTAGAGGAGAAAACTATGAAAAAAATGACAGGGATCTTTTTATCTTTGCTTTTTGCGATATCGCTTGCAGCTTGTGGAGCCAAGGCACCTGCAGGAGAAGATGTGAAGGAAGAAACAAAGGCAGAAGATATGAATAATGAAAAAAAAGATGAAGAGAAGAAGAAAGATGACACAAGTGCCAAGACCGATCTAAATGTCTTTGCGGCAGCTTCCATGACCGAGTCTCTAGAAGAATTAAAGGCAGTATTCGAAGATGAAAATCCAGGAATTAATTTAGTCTTTAACTTCGACTCCTCAGGGACCCTCAAGACACAAATTGCCGAGGGAGCGGCCTGTGATGTATTTATTTCTGCCGCTAAAAAGCAAATGGATGAGCTTGATCCAAATAGGGCGTCTAAGGCTAGCAATATAACAATCGACTCAAACACAAGATTTGACCTCCTAGAAAACGAAGTGGTCCTTGCTGTGAGAAAAAATTCTGACAAGGATATTAGGTCTTTCGATGATATTAAAAAAGACAAGGTCAAGACAATTGCCCTGGGCAATGCCGATGTTCCCGTTGGCCAATATTCTGAATCTCTATTAAAGAATATGGGGATTTGGGAGAGGATTCAAGATAAGATTAGCTTCGGGTCAAATGTTAAGGAAGTTACTTCTTGGATAAGCGAAGGGGCTGTTGATTGCGGAATTATTTATTCGACAGATGCTAAGGCAGCGGGTCTAAGAATCGTAGCTACAGCAAATCCTGATATGCTTGATAGGAAGGTAGTATATTCAGCGGCCCTTATCGAGAATTCTCCTAATAGGGAAGCTAGCGAGAAGTTCTTGGAATTTCTAAAGAGCGATAGGGCAATGGAAGTTTTTGCCCAATATGGTTTTAAGTCAGCAAGTTAGATTAGCTATGAATCTATTTCCCTTATATAATTCTGTTAGAATTGCTTTAATTTCTTGTTTTTTTACATTTTTCCTAGGGATGTTTTTGGCTTATCAAGTAAGAAAGCTAAATCCAACGGTCAAGGGATTCTTGGATGTGATCTTGACCTTGCCCTTGGTCCTTCCTCCCACAGTTGTTGGATTTTTCTTACTTAAAAGTCTGGGTCCTAACAATTACCTAGGAGAGTTTTTCGCAAGGAGGGATATCAGTCTTGTTATGAGATGGTATTCGGCGGTTTTTGCAACTATTATAGTAACTTTCCCCTTGATGTATAGGACGAGCAGGGGGGCTTTTGAATCTTTTGATATGAATCTAAAATATGCAGCCCAGACTCTGGGCAAGTCCAATACTTGGATATTTTGGAGGATAGTCCTTCCCTCTTGCAAGAAGGAGATTCTCGCAGGCCTTATCCTTTCATTTGCTAGGGCATTGGGAGAATATGGAGCGACTAGCATGGTTTCGGGATTCATTCCCAACAAGACTGCCACTATTTCAACTACGGTCTATCAGCTATGGAGGATAGGCCAGGACAGCCTTGCCTACAAGTGGGTTCTCATCAACCTTGCCATATCCTTTGTAGTCTTGCTATCCCTAAATCTTCTAGAAAGTAAGGAGAAATACCATGCTAGTGTGTAAGATAAAAAAGGACTTCAAGAATTTCAAGCTCGACGTGGATTTTGAGATGAAAAATGAGAGGCTGGGCTTTCTTGGAGCAAGTGGGTCGGGTAAAAGCCTAACCCTTAAGGCCATAGGAGGACTGATTAAGCCTGATTCAGGTAAGATTATCCTAAATGGAAGGACTCTCTTTGATTCAGAAAAGAGGATTAACCTAAGGCCCCAGGATAGGAAGGTGGGATATCTCTTCCAGGACTACGCTCTTTTCCCGAACTTTACTGTAGAAGAAAATGTGAGGGCAGGCCTTAGGGAAAGGCGTGATATTACCGACAAGCTAAAAGAGATGCACATCTACCATATCAAGGACAAGCTTCCAGCCTATATTTCTGGAGGAGAAAGGCAGAGGACAGCCCTTTGTAGGATCCTTGTAAATAAGCCTGATATCTTACTTCTAGATGAACCCTTCTCAGCCCTAGATGAGTTTCTCAAAAATTCAATCGAGACAGAAGTCTTAAATATTATCAGAAAATATGAGCTTAAGACGATTCTAGTAAGTCATAACAAGGACGAAGTCTACAGGATGAGCGATAAGATAATAAGTATTAGCAATGGAAAAAGTGGAGAGTTAAAGGAAACGAAAGACTTTTTCGAAAATCCCACAAACCTTACTGAGGCTAAGCTTATTGGAATAAATAACTTCTCGGATTTTGAGATTGTGAAGGACGAAATATTTCTTAAGGCTTGGGGAATAAGACTAAAGACTAAGATTAAGACCGAAGCAAATCTATGTGCCCTAAGAAGCAGGGATATAATCTTAAGTGATAGGGACTTGAATGACGATTTTATCAAAATCGAAGATTTTCGCCTTATAGAAAATATCGACTCCTTCCTTGTAATTTTAAATCAGGATGATAAAAAGTATGATGATTTAAGAGTTGAAATAGATAAGGAAGAATATAAGAAGTTTGAAGATGGGCCAAAGTATTTTGCTATAGATAGCCGCAAGCTATTGTTTTTGAAAGAGGGATGATTATGAAAGATCAATTTGGAAGAGAAATTTCATATCTTAGAATATCTGTCACCGACAGGTGTAATTTTAGGTGCAAATATTGCATGGGAGAAGATGGAATTAAGCTCCTTGATCACGAGGACATCCTAACTTTCGAGGAGATAGTAGAAACAGCCCAGATTATGGCAGGTCTAGGAATTAAAAAGATCAGGCTTACTGGAGGAGAGCCTTTCGCAAGACGAGGAGTTATGGATCTTATAAAGAAGCTTTCCGAAATCTCAGAGATTGAGGACTTCGCTATAACCACAAACGGGTCTATGGTTTACGATAAGCTTGACCTTCTTAAGGAATATGGGATTTCTAGAATTAACTTTAGTCTGGATACCCTGGACAGAGAGAAGTATGAGCTTATAACTGGATCAGACCAACTAGAAGAGGTGAAAAGAACCATTAAAAAGGCAATCGAACTTGACTTTAAGGTTAAGGTCAATGTTGTCTTAATAAAGGGCTTTAACGATAATGAGATAGGAAAATTCCTAGCCCTTACTGAAAATAACGATATCGAAGTAAGATTTATCGAGCTTATGCCAATCGGGGCGGACCTAGACTTTGATAGGAATAATTACAAGGCGAACGACAATATCCTAGATGGCTATAGGAAGAAGGACCTGGGCTTTGACGGAGTGGCGAGGTCTTTTGCCATAGAAGGTCACAAGGGAAGGGTCGGTCTCATATCGCCCCTAAGCCACAAGTTCTGCAAGGACTGCAATAGGATTAGGCTTACTGCGGATGGGAAACTTAAGGCCTGCCTCCACTCGAGAGAGGAGATTTCTATAAAGGGCCTAAGCCTCGAAGAAAAAAAGAAAATAATCAGAGAAAGTATTTACAAGAAGCCCAAAAGTCATAGGATAGATGATTTTGGCTCGGAAAGCGTGCGAACAATGAGTTCTATAGGAGGATAGATGGATAAGTTTAGTCATTTGGACGAGAATGGAAGAGCGAGGATGGTTGACGTATCGGAGAAAGATCCGACAGATAGGCTGGCTATAGCGACTGCCAAGGTCTTCTTAAATGAAAAGACCTACAAAATGGTACAAAACTCAGAGATTGAAAAGGGAGATGTCCTAACTGTCGCCAAGGTTGCAGGGATTATGGCAGCTAAAAACACCTCCAATATGATTCCCATGTGCCATCCCATTAATCTAACTTCTATAGAAATCGACTTTGTCATGGATGATAAGACTCATACAATCGAGATTAGAACTTCAGCTAAGCTCAATGCCAAGACAGGGGTCGAGATGGAGGCCCTTACGGGAGCGAGTGTGGCTGCCCTTGCGATTTATGATATGTGTAAGGCAGTCCAGAAGGATATAGAAATCGGCGAGATCAAGCTTTTAAGAAAGACTGGTGGCAAGAGTGGAGATTACAAGAATGAAAGTTATATCGGTTAATATAAGCGAGAAAAAGGGAACGGTCAAAAGCCCAGTTCCTCAAATAGAACTTAGGAAAAACCACGGAATAGTGGGAGATGCCCATGCGGGAAACTGGCACAGGCAGGTCTCTCTCTTGGCGGTGGAGTCCTTAAATAAGATGAAGGAGAAAATCCCAAGTCTAAAGCCGGGAGATTTTGCAGAAAATATAATGACAGAAGGGATTAGCCTTCACACATTCCCTCTTGGGACCCTTCTCATTATTGGAGAATGCGAGCTAGAAGTGACTCAAATCGGAAAAGAATGTCACAAGGGTTGTGAGATTAGAAACATAACGGGTGAATGTATAATGCCAACTGAAGGAATCTTTGCCATAGTAAGGAAGGAAGGCACGATCTACCCAGAAGATGAGATAAGGATAGCTTATGATAGAAAAAATTAGAGTAGAAGATGCAGTGGGTCTCCCTCTCCTCCACGATTTTACAGCAATTATGGAAGATGGGTTTAAGGGGGTCTTGTTTAAGAGAGGACATATAGTCGAAGAATCTGACATCGAAGCCTTAAAAAACATCGGCAAGGACCATATTTATGTAGGAGAGCTTGAGGCAGACCAAGTCCATGAAGAAGACGCAATTGCTGAAATTTCTGACGCTCTCTTTGGGGCAAATATCGAATCCTCTGATGTAAGTGAAGGAAAGATCAATCTTACAAGCAAGGTCAAGGGGCTCTTCGTCATAGATAGGGCTCTTCTAAGAAAAATCAATGAAATCGGAGATTATACCATAACTTGCAAGAAATCCTACACTAAGGTAGGAGAAGGTGACAGGCTTGCTGGAGCGAGAATCGTTCCTCTCTGGACCGAGAGAGGTCAAGTAGAAAAGGCCAAGGAGATTTTCGAAGCAGGTCCCATATTTGAAGTTAAGGAATTTAAAAAGCTTAAAGTAGGATGTATCATAACGGGAGATGAGGTCTATTATGGAAGGATCAAGGATGCCTTTAGACCTGTTCTTAGGGAGAAATTAGCTGAGTTTGGGGCGGAAGTTTTAGGATATGAATTCCTCCCAGATGATGAAGATAGGCTTGTAGCTACTTTCGAGAAATTTAAAGAGGAAGGTGCGGACCTTGTGATATTCACCGGAGGGATGAGTGTCGATCCAGATGATATCACCCCAAGAGCCATTAGGGAAACTGGGGCAGAGGTCATAGTTCAAGGAATCCCTATGCAGCCAGGAAATATGCTTATGGTTGCAAGATTAGAAGAGACCTATCTTATGGGAGTGCCTGGAGCAAGTATCCACTCGAAGATTACAAGCTTTGACTTCTTCCTTCCTAGAGTCTTTGCAGGGATCGACCTAAAGAAAGAAGACTTCCTAGAAATGGCGGAAGGAGGGCTCTTGTGAGATTTACGGCAGGAGTGCTTACGATTTCAGACAGGGCAAGCGCTGGAGTCTATGAGGATAAGAGCGGGAAGGTCCTTGTAGAATTACTAGAAGACTTTGGTCTAGAAGTAAGAAAATATGAGATAGTGGCAGATGATTTCGAAAGCATTAGGGAAAAACTATTAGCCTATACTGATGAAGAAATTTCCCTAATACTTACTAACGGAGGCACAGGCTTTAGCCAAAGAGACATCACACCCGAGGCAAGCCTTGCCGTTATAGAAAAAAGAGCGGATGGGATAGTGGAAGCTATCAGGAATGAATCTGCAAAAATAACTCCTATGGCCTATTTATCAAGAGCCGTGGCAGGGATTAGGGGGAAAAGCTTAATCATAAACTTCCCAGGAAGTCCTAAAGCCTGTAGGGAAAACTTTGAAATCATAAGGCCCTTCCTATTCCACGGTCTTGAGACAATCGCAGGCTGTGATAAACATTAAGTAGAAGACTAGGGACCCTTACAGAAAGAATAAATCCTAGTTAGAAAATATTCACGGAAATCTTGTCAAACTGATAGATTAATTCCCTCCATCAGTCGGCAGGCGCCAATTGGGCTACCATCCAGGAGAGCTTAAATTTATCAAAAGATATTTTTAATGACGTTAGGATGATTATTTATAGTTTGCTAACAGCCCTTTTATTTTTTATAAATTGCGATACTTTCTAACAAAGACAAAAAACCCCGCCCTTAGCATTTATTTACTAAAGGGTAGGGTTCTGGAAATACCTTATTATCCTACCTTCTCGATTTCTAAGAGATTTATTATGGAATAATTATTTTTCTAAGAGGGCATAGGAATCCCATAAATTTTATCTTATTTTCAAATTATTCTATTTTTCAACATTTAAAAGCTTGCTGATTTTCTCTATTGACTCATCTGTAATAGTCGTAGTCCAGTTTTTCCTTAGGGCATCTAGGGACTTATCTAGGTCTCTTTTTCTGAGGCTTTCTATTAAGATTAGGTGCTCGTCGTAGGTCGATGGAGCCTTGTGGACGTCCTTGGCCTGATAGAAGCCTATTTCAAATCTTTTGATCCTCTTCTTTAGCCTATCTATTATTGGCTTGATCTCCTTGTTTGGAGAAAGTCCTACTATTAGGTCGTGGAAGTCATCATCAAGCTCGATTACTCTCATAATATTTTCGTTCATATGCTCCATCTTGATTTGCTTGTTGATCTTCTCAAGCTCATCTATAAATTCATCTGTTATATGATTAAAGTTCTCCCTTAAGGCGTAGCTTTCAAGCTCAAGAACTAAGGGATAGATATCTTTTAGTCTTTCTACCTTGATTGGAGCGACCATGGTCCATTGGTTGGCCTTGCTTATAACGAGGTCTTCGTTTTCTAGCTTAAGAATAGCTTCTCTTACCGGAGTTCGTGAAATCCCAAGTTCTTTAGAAAGCTCTGAGATCTTAAGCTGGGTGTAAGGAGTAAGCTCTCCAGAAATAATCTTATCGTGAAGTATATTGTAAGCTTCGTCTTTGACGAAGGTTCTTTTTATTTTGTTTTCTCTTGTCATTTTTCTACCTTTCTACAATCATTATAACACATCTATGAAAGCGTTTAATATTTATTTGACAATCTTAGAAATACGTCCTATAATAATAGTGATATATCACATACCACTTATTATTATAGCTTAAGATAGAGAATTTGCAAATGCCGAATAAGGGCAAAGTGAAGGATGTATCGAGAAATAATCGAAAGGATGTAATTTTGGAAGAAAAATATAAGATAGTACTAAATGATATTAGTAATAGAGAAAAGGCTTCCCTAGATTTTATCAATGAGGAAGTTGTTAACACTGCACAAAAATTTCATGAGAGTTTCCCTGATTATGAGCCAACTCCACTGGTAAGACTAAGTAACCTAGCCAAGCAATTTGGTGTAAAGGATATCTTCGTAAAAGATGAATCTTACAGATTTGGTCTAAATGCCTTCAAGGTACTTGGTGGATCATTTGCCATTGGAAAGTACATAGCTGATAAGTTGGGAGTTGATATCGAAGATTTACCATTTGAGAAAATGATTTCAGAAGAAGTGCGAGAAAAACTTGGGGATATTACCTTCGTAACTGCGACAGACGGAAACCACGGTAGGGGAGTGGCTTGGACTGCCAACCAACTTAAGCAAAAATGCGTGGTAATCATGCCAGATGGATCAGCTACAGAAAGACGTGACAACATCAGAGCCTTGGGAGCAGAATGCGACATCATGGATGGGCTTAACTACGATGACTGCGTACGTCTTGCAAACAAGAACGCTGAGGAAAAAGGCTGGGTAATGGTCCAAGATACAGCTTGGGAAGGATACGAAAAGATTCCAACATGGATCATAGAAGGATATGCAACCCTTGCTAAGGAAAGTAACGACCAACTCAAAGAAGCAGGACTTAAACCTACACATATATTCGCTCAAGCAGGAGTAGGTTCCTTTGCTACAGGAGTTACTGGATATTTCTCTTCAGTATATAAGGAAGATGAGAAGCCATTTATAACCATAGTAGAACCTGAAAAGGCAAACTGTAACTTCATCACAGCTAAAGCAGATGATGGAAAGATCCACAATGTTACTGGCAAGATGGATACAATCATGGCAGGACTTGCTTGCGGTGAGCCTGTAACAGTAGGCTGGCCAGTACTTCACTCTTATGCAGACGCCTTCCTATCAGTTCCAGATAAGGCAGCAGCAAGAGGAATGAGAATTCTAGGTAATCCTTTAAAGGATGATAAGAAAATAATCTCAGGAGAAAGTGGAGCAGCAACAATGGGTCCTCTTTCAGAAATCCTCCAAAGGAAAGACTTAGAAGAGATTAAAAAAGACCTAAAACTCGACGAAAATTCAGTAATCCTACTAATCTCAACGGAAGGAGATACAGACTACGCTCACTATAGAAGAGTAGTTTGGGATGGAATCTATCCAAACGAAGAAGAATACACATACACAATACAAAGATAAAAAATAAAATATAGAAAGATAAAAATTATAAAGGAGAAACAAATGACAGCAGATATCAAAAAACTAATCGACGAACTAAGCGAACTTGACTACGAAAACCTATTTGAGGATGACTTCTTCCATACATGGGATAAATCACAAGACGAACTAAAGGCAATCTGGAAGACAGCTGACATAATTAGAGCTATGAGAGAAGAAAACATCTCTCCAAAAATCTTTGACTCAGGACTTGGAATCTCACTATTTAGAGATAACTCAACAAGAACAAGATTCTCATTTGCATCAGCTTGTAACCTTCTTGGACTTGAAGTACAAGACCTTGACGAAAGCAAAAGCCAAATCGCTCACGGTGAAACAGTAAAAGAGACTGCAAACATGATCTCATTCATGGCAGATGTGGTAGGTATAAGGGATGACATGTACATAGGTAAAGGCTACAAATACATGAAAGACTTCTCTGACTATGTAAAAGAAGGTCACGAAGATGGAGTTCTAGAACAAAGACCAACTCTAGTAAACCTCCAATGTGATATCGATCACCCAACACAAGCCATGGCAGACCTTAACCACGTAATCCATGAATTCGGTGGAATCGAAAACCTAAAGGGCAAGAAAGTAGCCATGACTTGGGCTTACTCACCATCATATGGTAAACCATTATCAGTTCCTCAAGGAATCTCAGGCCTATTTACAAGACTTGGAATGGACGTAGTTCTTGCTCACCCAGAAGGATACGAAATCATGCCAGAAGTTGAAGAAATAGCTAAGAAAAACGCTGAAGAATACGGCGGAAGCTTCACAGTTACAAACTCAATGGAAGATGCATTCAAGGATGCTGACATAGTATATCCAAAATCTTGGGCACCATTCCAAGCTATGGAAGAAAGAACTAAACTCTACGGCGAAGGCGACCAAAAGGGAATTGACGAACTAGAACAAAGACTACTAGAACAAAACAAAGAACACATGGATTGGGAATGTACAGAAGAGATGATGGAGCTAACCAAAGACGGAAAAGCTTTATACATGCACTGCCTACCAGCAGATATCACAGGAGTTTCTGCAGAACATGGTGAAGTAGCTGAATCAGTATTTGATAGATATAGAGTTCCTCTATACAAAGAAGCAAGCTTCAAACCATACATCATAGCAGCAATGATCCTTCTACAAAAGGTAGAAAATCCAGAAGAAAAACTAAGAGAGCTAGTTGATAAGGCAAACAAGAGAATAGACAAATAAGAAAATAAGAGAGGTAGAAATGACAGAATTTAAAAATATAGACTTTGATGCAATCAAAGAAAAAGCAGGCGAATACAAAGAAGACATGGTAGCTTTCCTAAGAGATTTGATTAAGCTAAAAGGCGAATCTTGTGAAGAAGGCGACAAGGCTAAAAGAATAAAAGAAGAAATGGAAAAGCTTGGCTTCGACAAGGCTTGGATTGATGGTCAAGGAAACGTGCTTGGTGAAATGGGCCAAGGAAAAAGACAAATTGCCTTCGACGGCCATATCGATACAGTAGGAATCGGAAACATCGAAAACTGGGAATTTGACCCATATGATGGATTCGAAGACGATAACCTTATAGGTGGACGTGGTGGATCTGACCAACTTGGTGGACCAGTATCTGCAGTATATGGAGCAAAAATCCTAAAAGACTTAGGCTATCTCAATGACGAATGCAGAGTTCTCGTAACAGGAACAGTTCAAGAAGAAGATTGTGACGGAAACTGCTGGCTATACATGATCGAGAAAGAAGGCATCAAACCAGAATTTGTAGTATCAACAGAGCCAACAGACGGAGGAATCTATAGAGGACAAAGAGGAAGAATGGAGATGAGAGTAGACGTACAAGGAGTATCTTGTCACGGATCAGCTCCAGAAAGAGGAGACAATGCAATCTACAAGATGGCAGACATCCTTAAAGAAATCGAACAACTTAACGAAAACCCAGCTGATGATTCAGTAGAAATTAAGGGTCTAGTAAAGATGCTTGACGAAAAATACAACCCAGAATACAAAGAAGCAAACTTCCTAGGACGTGGAACAGTTACAACAAGCCAAATCTTCTTTACATCTCCATCAAGATGTGCAGTAGCAGACTCATGCTCAATCTCACTTGACAGAAGAATGACAGCAGGAGAAACTTGGCAATCTTGTATCAAGGAAATCGAAGATCTACCTTCAGTTAAAAAACACGGGGCAAAAGTTTCTATGTATGACTACAAGAGAGCAAGCTGGACAGGCCTAGAATATGAACAAGAAGCTTACTTCCCAACATGGGTAATCCCAGAAGATCACGAAGTGACAAAAGCCCTAGAAGATGCTTACAAAAACCTATACGGAGATAAGAGAATAGCTCCTCCTATAGCAAAAGAAGAAGAAAAAAGAGCAGCTCGTCCACTAACAGACAAATGGACCTTCTCAACAAACGGTGTTGCAATCATGGGTCGTCACAACATCCCAACCATTGGATTTGGACCAGGAGCAGAAGACCAAGCCCACGCACCAAACGAAGTAACATTCAAACAAGACCTAGTAACCTGTGCCGCAGTATACGCAGTATTGCCACTAGTTTATACACAAGAAAATAAATAAGAAATAAGTAAGAAGTAAATGAGTAAGAAAATATTAGTAGCTCTAGGGGGTAATGCTTTGGGCAATACTCCTTCTGAGCAGAAGGAAGCAGTAAAGATAACAGCTTCTGCTATTGCAGGGCTTGTTAAGGAAGATTATAAGGTTATAATTTGTCATGGAAACGGACCCCAGGTTGGTATGATCAATCTTGCTATGAGCGCAGGAGCAGAGGCAAATGACAAGATACCTTTTATGCCATTTCCTGAGTGTGGAGCTATGAGCCAAGGCTACATTGGCTATCACTTACAAAATGCTCTTGAAAATGAATTTATTAAAGAATTTATTGAAAATCCAGTCGTAAGTCTGGTAAGCCAAGTTATGGTTGATGAAATGGACCCAGCATTTTCTAATCCAACAAAGCCAATTGGCGACTTCTATAGCGAAAGCGAAGCCAAGTCCCTAGAAGAGGAAAAAGGCTTTGTGATGAAGGAAGATGCAGGAAGAGGATATAGACGTGTTGTTGCAAGTCCTAAGCCTGTCGATATAGTAGAAAAAAGAGCCATCACAACCCTAAGCGATGCAGGTTGTGTGGTAATAGCAGCAGGTGGTGGCGGTATTCCGGTTATCAGACAAAATGACGAGTATGTCGGTGTCGATGCTGTTATAGATAAGGACTTCTCATCAGCTAAGCTTGCAGAGCTTGTTGATTGTGATGTTTTGGTAATCCTTACAGCAGTAGAAAAGGTTGCCATTAATTTCGGTAAGGAAAACCAAGAGGACCTCGAGAGCTTATCTGTCGAAGAAGCAGAAAAATACATCGCAGAAGGACAATTTGCCAAGGGATCTATGCTACCAAAGGTAGAAGCAGCCTTGGAGTTTGTAACTAGCAAACAGGGAAGAGAAGCAGTAATAACAAGTCTGGAAAATGCAAAAGACGCCCTAAATGGTGCGACTGGAACTTGGATCGGATAGAGGACAAACCCATATGATTGAAAGAATTGTATGGGTTTTTCTTTATAGGAAGGATTGAGTATGAGTGAATATATGAGAGCGATAGAATTTCCGAAGCTTATAGAATGGGCCCTTGAGGAATACAAGAATGAGGGAAGTGTATTTTCTATTGCCAAAGAGAAATTTTATAAAAAGAAAATTAATAAAAGCCTAAGGACAGTTTTTGGCGATGAGCTTGGATCTGCTGTAGGACCTGCTGCGGGACCTCACACTCAGCTTGCCCAAAATCTCATAGCTTCCTATCTAGTAGGCGGAAGATATATGGAGCTTAAGACCTGCCAAATCATGGATGGGGAAGAGCTAATGGCAGCTATTCCAAAACCATGTATCAATTCAGAAGATGAGGCCTACAATTGCGAGTGGTCCACAGAGCTTAAGATAGAAGATGCAGCAAGTGAGTACATAAAGGCAGAACTTGCTATAAGGATTCTTGCTAAGGAGTTTGGCTTATCTGAGGATAAGGACTTTGTCCTTAACATGTCAGTAGGTTATAATCTTGAAGGAATCAAGTCTAAAAAGGTAGACGGCTTTATCAATTCCTTGATGGATGCAAGTGATACCGAAGTCTTTAAGGATTCTATCAAATATCTTAAGGATAATATTGACAAGTTTGAAAACGTTAATATAGAAGATATAGAAAAAATTGACGGCAAGATTTGTAATTCTATGACTCTTTCTACCATGCACGGAACTCCAGCAGGAGAAATCGAAGAGATTGCTGCCTATCTGATTGAAGAGAAGGGACTCAATACCTTTGTTAAGTGTAATCCAACCCTAGTTGGCTACGACTATGCTAGAAATATCCTAGACGAATTGGGCTACAAGTACATAGACTTTGACAAGGCCCAGTTTGATCATGACCTTGGCTTTGATGAATCCATAGAAATATTTACAAGGCTTTTAGACCTTGCTCGTAAAAATGATCTAGTTTTTGGATGTAAGCTCTCAAATACCTTCCCAGTTATACAAAAAAGAGGAGAACTACCTAGTGAGGACATGTACATGTCAGGAAGGGCCCTTCTTCCACTTACTATATCTGCAACTTTGAAATTATCAGAGGTCTTTGATGGCAAACTTCCTATGAGCTACTGCGGTGGGGCTGATGGACTTAATATAGACGAAATATTTGAAATTTTTAACCAACCAATCACAGTTTCCACAACCCTACTCAAGCCAGGTGGCTACTATAGGATGAAAGACCTTGCTGAAAAATGCGAGGGACTTCTGGGAAGAGCCTATGATGGAATAGATAATGAGAAATTAAGAAATTTTGTATCAAGTCTTAAGTCTAATGACCTTTATGCCAAAAATCCTAAGCTTAGACTAAGGACAAGAAAATGGGCGAGTGACCTTCCTATGACTGATTGCTATAGTGCTCCTTGTAAGGATTCGGCCTGTCCTATAGGCCAACAAGTTCCAGCCTACCTTCATTTTGCAGAAGTGGGCGATTATAAGAAGGCCATGGAAGTTATAGCAATAGATAATACTGCTCCTGCCATATTATCAGAGACCTGCTATGAATATTGCAAGAAAATTTGTACCAGGGTCGACTATGAAGCTGGTGTAAATATTAGAGATGCCAAAAAGGAAGTAACAGATGCCTACTACGACAAATATATAGAAGAAATCGAAGTAAGTCCAATCAAGACTTCTGCTAAGGCCCTAATCATAGGAGGAGGACCTGGAGGACTTGCAGCAGGAATCTTCCTTAGAAGAAACGGCCTAGAAGCTAAAGTTATCGAAAAGTCCGACAGACTATATGGCTATGCAAATGAGCTTGTCTCAGATGAAGCGATAGCAAAAGATATTAGGCTTGTACAAAAGATCGGCTTAGACTATGAGCTTAACACAGACGTAGACCTTGACCTAGAAGAGCTAAAGAAGGACTACTCATATATTATAATAGCTACAGGAAGTAAGACAGACTATGAGAAACTCAAGGACTCTGGTATAAAAATAGATAAGAAAGCCCATCTTCTTCCTACGAAAGAGTGTAATATCAGAAACGTATACCTTGCAGGAGATATTACTAAAGGCAGAAAGTCTATAGTAAATGCTATAGGAGATTCCAAAATAATAGCAAAAGATATCCTAAAGAAGGAAGATATAGGTGATGACTTTAGGAAAGTAGTTTATGAAAAAACTCCTAGAGAAATCATAGAAAGACGTGGTAAGCTCGAACTTACGAAGGATAAAGACGAATCAAGATGCCTATCATGCGATAAGATTTGTGAAATTTGTACCGAAGTTTGTCCAAATAGGGCCAATGTCGCTATAGAAGTGGAAGGCTTCAGAAATAAGAGACAAACCATCCACCTTGACGGACTCTGCAACGAATGTGGCAACTGCGAAAGCTTCTGCCCACACGAGGGAGCTCCTTACAAGGATAAATTTACAGTTTTCATAAGAGAAGATGACTTCGATATGTCTGAGCAAGCTGGAATATATAGGATTGATTCTCGTAAGTACAAGATAAGACTTGAAAACAAAAACGTGATCGAGACGAGCTTATCTGATGAAAGAATCAGCGAAGATTATAAGAAGCTAATTAAGGCCCTAGAAGAAAGATACAGCTACTACCTATAAGGAGAAATTATGATAATTAAGGCAAAGACTATTATTACCAACGATAAGGCTAACAATTTCTATGAAGATGCGGCAATCCTTATAGAGGAAAACATCATAAAAGAAATTGGAGACTTTGACAAGATTAAAAAAGAAAATCCAGGTGAAGATGTCCTAGATTTTTCTGATAAACTTGTAATGCCAGGCCTAATATGTGCTCACTCCCATGCTTATTCTGCCTATGCGAGGGGGATGTCTGTATCAAAGCCTACTGATAACTTCTTTAACGTTCTAGAAAACCTCTGGTGGGCTCTAGATAAAGAACTAACTTTGGAAGATGTTAAGCTAAATGCTCTAACAACCTTTATGGAATCAATTCAAAACGGTGTGACAACCATTATCGACCACCATTCAGGACCAAATGCTATAGAAGGATCCCTATCTACCATGGCGGATGCTGCGACAGATCTTGGAATCAGAGCAAGCCTCTGCTATGAAGTATCCGATAGGGACGGAATGGAGAAAAGAGACCTAGGTATTGCTGAAAACATCAATTGGATTAAGGAAGCAGAAAAAAGAGACGATATGCTAAGTGCTCTCTTTGGTCTTCATGCCTCCTTCACCCTATCAGATGAGACCCTAGCAAAATGCCAAAAGGCCATGGAAGAGGTCGATTCTGGCTACCATGTCCACATAGCTGAAGGCATAGAAGATGAGTGGGAAACAGTAAAGATGAGTGGGAAGAGGATCGTAGATAGGCTTGATGCCTACGGAATTTTTAACGATAAGACCCTCTCTATCCACAACGTTCACATCAACGAAAGAGAGATGGATATCCTAAAAGAGAAAAATACTATGGCAGTATTCAATCCAGAAAGCAATATGAATAATGCCGTAGGAGCACCTCCAACAGTAAGGATGCTGGATAAAGATATCCTCCTTGGACTTGGGACAGATGCCTATACCAACGACATGTTTGAATCAATGAAGGTGGCTAAGGTACTCATCACTCACGAAAACCACGATCCAACCAAGGGCTTTGCCGAAGCTATCAAGATGCAATTTGAGAACAATCCAAAGATTATGGAAAGATTTCTCAAAAGGCCAGTAGGAAGAATCGAAGAAGGAGCCTACGCTGATATCATAGCCCTAGACTATGATCCGATAACTCCTTTAGAAAAAAATAACTGGCCAGGCCATGTCCTTTTCGGCCTAAGCGGAAAATGTGTAACAGATTCTATCATCAATGGCAAAGTAGTAATGGCTGATAGGAAAATTAAGACAGTCGATCAAAAAGCAATCCACGAAAAATCAAGACAAAGAGCAAAAAAAATCTGGCCTAAACTTTAGGCTGGATTGGAAATACATAATATACTTAAGGAGAAATTATGGAAAAAAATACTAATCAAGCTGTATCAAAGTCATTGTTTGACCTTGATGGTAAGCCTGAATTTAAGAAGTCCTTCCCCATAGCCCTTCAGCACTTGTTGGCAATGATTGTGGGTAATACACTGCCTGCAATCGTTTTGACGAATACCTTGGCTAATACAGAACATGCCCTAACAGGGGCAGAGTCGATTTATCTTATCCAAGCAGGAATGTTTGTGGCAGCCCTTGCTACCTTCCTCCAACTTTACCCAATAGTTAAACTTGGACTTGGATCAAGGCTTCCTATGATAATGGGAGTGTCATTTGCCTATATACCTGTAATTAACTCAGTTGCAGTCAAGTACGGCATAGGCGCAGTCTTTGCCTCCCAGATAGTAGGCGGTGTTATAGCCTTCCTTGTTGGAATGAATATTAAAAGGCTCTACAAATATTTCCCACCAATGGTATCGGGAACAGTTGTTCTTACAATAGGTCTTTCCCTTTACTCAGTTGCCTTAAACTATATGGCAGGAGGAAATGGAAACCCTAACCAAGGAGCAATGGTCTATTGGATAGTAGCCTTCATAACTCTTGCAGTTGTTCTTATTTGTAATATGTTTGGTAAGGGTCTTGTGAAACTTTCTGCAATCCTTATAGGGATCGTAGCAGGTTACATCGCTTCTCTTGCCTTTGGTATAGTGGATTTCTCTAAGCTATCTGATGCAGCATGGCTTACAATTCCTAAAGTTATGCCTTTTAGCTTAGACTTCCACCTAGATGCTTGTATCACAATGGCGGTAATGTTTACAGTTAACTCCATCCAGGCAGTAGGAGACTTCTCTTCTACCACAACAGGTGGACTTGACAGACAACCAACAGAGAAGGAACTTGAGGGAGGAATCAAGGGCTACGGTCTTACAAATATGGTATCAGCCTTCTTTGGAGGACTTCCAACAGCATCTTATTCACAAAACGTTGGTATAGTATCTCTAACAAAGGTTGTTTCAAGACACGTGCTTAAGCTTACTGCAATAATGATACTTATAGCAGGATTTATTCCAAAGTTTGGTGCTCTAATGCTTTCTGTACCACAAGCTGTAATAGGCGGAGCGACGGTAACAGTATTTGCCCAAATCACTATGAGTGGAATGAGACTTATTACATCTGATGAGATGAGTGTGAGAAATGTAACTATAACTGGACTTGCAATCGCACTAGGTATGGGAATCACCCAGGTAAACCCAGCAGCAATCGAGCAATTCCCAGAATGGTTCAGAATGATATTTATTTCATCACCTGTAGTTCTTTCAACTCTTATAGTTTTCTTCCTAAATATAATTCTTCCAAAGAAGACTATTGAAGAAGAAGAACGTGAAAGAGAAATGATGGATAAGTAATAAAAGAATCGCCATGAAAGTGGCGTTTTTCTTTGCTTATTTTTAAAGAGAGCTATTATTTATGAAATATAAATTAGCCTAGGTTTTCCCGAGTTATCTTCCTTTTTAGTTTATGAAAATAAATATTTTACAGTAAAATATTTTGTGATACAATTATTCATGAAGAAAACGAAAGGGAGGATTCTATGAAATCTGAAACAAATTCTAGTGTAAGTATTGACAATATTTACCAACTTGATGGCAAGGTTCCTATAGCCAAGGCAATTCCTTTTGGTATCCAGCACGTTTTGGCTATGTTTGTTGCAAACCTTGCTCCAATTATTATTGTCGTAGGGGCAGCAACAGCGGCAAATCCTGATCTTGATATTGACCTAGCATCTCTTATCCAAAATGCTATGTTCGTAGCAGGTATTGGCTCTCTTATTCAGCTTTATCCTGTATGGAAAATCGGTTCTAGACTTCCAGTTATCATGGGGATAAGTTTTACTTTTTTGGCATCTTTAATTTATGTTTCTACTAATTTTAACTACGAAACTATGATTGGAGCAATCATTGTCGGCGGTATTATAGAAGGGACCTTGGGTCTTCTTGCAAAATACTGGAGAAAGTTTATAGCACCAATAGTTTCAGCTTGTGTTGTTACAGCGATTGGGTTTTCTCTACTTAGTGTCGGTGCAGCATCTTTTGGAGGAGGAAATGGAGCGAGTGATTTTGGTTCTACTAGGAATCTTCTTCTTGGAACTATTACTTTAATTTCTTGTTTATCCTTTAATTCTTTGGCTAAGGGCTTTTGGAAACAACTTTCTGTTCTCTTTGGTCTTATAGTTGGTTACATAATAGCTGTCTTTATGGGCATGGTTGACTTTTCACCAATTGCCGAGGCAAGTTTCTTTTCTATACCTAAGTTTATGCCTTTCAAACCACAATTTAACTTAAGTGCGATTATAGCCATGGTTGTTGTATTTTTGGTATCTGCGGCAGAAACTATTGGAGATACTACTGCGGTTTGTGCTGGTGGTTTGGGTCGTGATATTACTGAAAGAGAAATCCAAGGATCTCTTGCTTGTGATGGTTTCCTAAGTGCGGTTTCCGGTCTTTTTGGCTGTGCTCCAATCACATCTTTTAGTCAAAACGTTGGTCTTGTCACAATGACTAAGGTAGTTAACAGATTTACTATAATGTTTGGTGCTCTTACCTTAATCCTTGCGGGACTTTTCCCTAAAATCGGTGCTCTATTTGCAACTCTACCAGAACCAGTTCTTGGAGGATGTACTATAATGATGTTTGGTTCAATCGTGGTAAGTGGTATTGGAATGATCGCTAATTGCGGATTTAGCCAAAGAAATACTACTATAGCAGCCCTATCTTTGAGTATTGGAATTGGTTTTACCCAAATTCCGGAAATCTACCAACAACTTCCAGCTCTCTTTAGGGATGTTTTCTCATCAAACCCAGTAGCTAACGTATTTGTTATAGCTATAGTAATGAGTCTTCTTCTTCCAAAGGATAGGGAAGAAAAGATAAAAGAAAATTAATTTATATACTTCCAAATTATATATGATTTGGGAGTATTTTTGTGGCCGAAACTATCAATTCATCTTAAAATATGATATATTATTTGTAAATAGTCGTAAGTATTAGAAAGGAAAGAATATGTACGTAGGCAAAAAAATCAAGAGAGTAGATGCTTTTGACAAGGTTACAGGTAGGGCTAAGTTTACCGAAGACCTCGTTCCAAAAGACGCATATACTGCGAAGATCTACCATTCAACCATAGCACACGGCAAGGTTTTAAGTATAGATACAAAAGAAGCTATGAAGGTTCCAGGTGTTGTCAAGATAGTAACTTGTTTTGACGTACCAAAGATTCAATTCCCAACAGCAGGTCACCCTTGGTCGACCGAAAAGGACCACCAAGACGTAGCTGATAGGCTCCTACTCAATGAGCATATTAGATATTACGGAGACGATGTCGCTGTAGTTATAGGTCGTGACGAAGTAGCTTGCAAGCAAGCCTTAAAGAAAATCGTAGTAGAATATGAAGAGTATCCTGCAAACTTCGACGCCCTCGATTCAATCAAGGATGTCAAGGTCCCTATCCATGAGGAAAGCCCTGACAATATCCTAAAACATAGTACAAATAACAGGGGAGATTTCGAAAAAGCTATCAAGGAAGAAGGACTAATCAAGGTGGTTGGAGATTATGAGACACCTATAATATCTCACTCTCATTTGGAAAATCCAGATGTATACGCCTATGAGAAGTCAGGCAAGATTGTAGTAGTTGCCTCAACCCAAATCCCTCACATCATAAGAAGAGTAATCGGCCAAGCCCTAGGACTTGGTTGGGGAAAGATTAGAGTTATTAAGCCATACATAGGGGGAGGATTCGGCAACAAGCAAGATGCCTTGTACGAGCCACTTTGTGCCTTCCTTACAACCCAAGTTGGAGGTCATCCTGTTAAGCTTCTTCCATCTAGGGAAGAGACCTTTGTCTCAACCAGAACAAGACACGCTATGAAAATCCATATAGAATCTTATGTTAGAAAAAATGGAGATTATGTCGCAAGAAGAGTAGAAACTTACTCTAATGGAGGAGCCTACGCATCCCACGGCCACTCTATAGCCGCCAAGGGATTAAACTGCTTCCATCAACTCTATCCTTGTGAGAATATCAAGGGAGATGCCTACTCAATCTATACCAACCTTCCAACAGGTGGAGCCATGAGAGGTTACGGTATCCCTCAAGCCATGTTTGCCTACGAAGCCCACCACGACGATGTGGCCAAGGCCCTAGGCATGGATCCACTAGAACTAAAGCTTAGAAATGTCATGCCAAAAGGCTATGTAGATCCCTTCTCTCACAATGAAAACTATTACGATTCCTTCAGAGACTGTCTAGAAAAGGGAGCAGAAGCCATTGACTATTACGCAAAGAAGGAAAAATACAAAAACCAAACAGGAAATATAAGATACGGTATAGGTTGTGCTGTCTATTGGTACAACACAGGAGTATTCCCAATATCCCTAGAGTCTTCCTCTTGTAGGATGATTGTAAATGAGGACGGGTCTGTTCAAATCCAACTACCTGAAACAGAAATAGGCCAGGGAGCTGATACTGCCTTTACCCAAATGGCAGCAGACTCACTTGGTATGAGAATAGAAGATATCCATATCATATCGACTCAAGATACAGATATATCCCCATTTGGTCTTGGAGCTTACGCATCTCGTCAAACCTACATGGCAAGCTTTTCTATAACGAAGACTGCCAAGGAACTTAAGGATAAAATCCTAGACCAAGCTTATCTACAGACTAGAATTACTTCAAATAATCTCGATATAGTTGATTCTACTATAGTTAGGAAAACTGACGGCAGGAAGCTTCTTACTATGGAAGATCTCGCTACAGAGTCCCTTTACACCCTAAAGACTGAGAACCAACACATCACAGCAGAGACAACCCACACAATCAGGACTAATGCCTTCTCATTTGGGGCAAGCTTTGCTGAAGTTAAAGTCGACATAGACCTTGCCAAGGTTGAAGTAGTGAAATTAATAAATGTTCACGATGCAGGAAATATCATCAATCCACAACTTGCCGAGGCCCAGGCCCACGGAGGAATGAGCATGGCAGTAGGCTTCGCCCTAACAGAGGAGATGAAATACAATGATAAGGGAAGAGTCCTAAACAACAACCTCCTAGACTACAAGCTAGGAACAATTGCGGATACACCAGAGTTTGAAGTTTACTTTATAGAAAACCCAGAACCAACTTCTCCTTATCACACCAAGTCCTTGGGTGAGCCACCAACATGCTCTCCAGCACCAGCTATAAGAAATGCGGTTCTAAACGCAACTGGAATATCAGTAAACAAGATACCTATGACCCCACACGTCCTCTTCCCATTATTTAAGGAAAATGGACTCATAGACAATGATTTATAAGGAGGGATAAATGTACGATATCAAAGAAATAAAAGAAGCTTATTCCATAAGAGAAGCTACGAACTTATTAAAAGAAGATCCTGAACTTAAAATCATAGCAGGTGGGACAGATGTTTTAGTCAAGCTAAGAGAAGGATCTATCGAATCACCAAAACTCTTATCAATCCATCTAATAAATGAATTAAGTCAAATATCAATAGATGAAGAAGGATCTATAGAAATAGGAGCTATGGCGACTTTCACCCACATAGCAGATAATCTAATTATAAAAGAAAACATAAACCAATTAGGAAAGGCTGTCCTTACAGCAGGAGGCCCACAGCTAAGAAATGCTGCGACAATCGGGGGCAATGTATGTAATGCTGCTCCTTCAGCAGACTCCGCTCCAATGCTATTTTGCCTAGACGCCTTAGTAAATATAGTAAGTGCTGAAGGCGAAAGAACAATGCCTATTACAGACTTTTATATAGGTCTGGGCCAAGTTGACCTAAAGCCAAATGAATTTGTCAAAAGCTTTACTATAAAGAAAGAAAACTACAAGGGCTATTCTGGTAAATACTTTAAATACGCTATGAGAAAAGCCATGGATATAGCGACAAGCTCTTGTGCGACTATGGTAAAGGTAGATGATGAGGGAAAGATCGAGAAAATCAAGGCTTGCTACGGGGTAGCATCTACAGTTCCAGTCAGAGTCTATAAGGCTGAAGAAGAATTTGTTGGAAAGATTTTTGATGATGAAAATATAACAGCCTTTGCCAAACTTGCCCTAGAAGAACTATCTCCAAGAAACTCATGGAGAGCGAGCAAGGCTCTTCGTACCCAAATTCTTTACGAAATATGTAGGAGAAACCTAAAAGAAAGCCTAGAAGAATACAAAGGAGAAGATTATGAAGACTAAACACTCTAGAGAATACGGTCCATTTGCTCCAAAAAGAGTCAAACTAAGCTATCAAAAGCCTAACTACAAGAGGGTAAAATGCACTATTAATGGCATCCCTGTAGAAAAAATGGTAGACGTTAGAGCATCTCTTACAGATTTTCTAAGAAACGACTTCGGCCTAACCTCTGTAAAAAAGGGCTGTGAAGTAGGAGAATGCGGAGCCTGTTCTGTCCTAATCGATGGAGAAAGCGTGGACTCTTGTCTTTATCTTGCAATCTGGGCCGAAGGAAAAGATATATGGACAACAGAAGGGCTGGTTGCTGATGACGGATCAATCTCAATCATCCAACAGGCCTTCATTGATCACGCTGCAGTCCAATGCGGCTTCTGTACACCAGGATTTATAGTAACAGCAACAGAAATCGTAGCAAGAGGAAAAAGATACGAAAGGTCTGAGCTAAGAAGACTTCTTGCGGGAAATATGTGCAGGTGCACAGGCTACGAAAATATCCTAAGAGCTGTGGAAGAAGCCATAGAAATAGAAATAAAAGGAAGGGAAGAAGACTACGAGACAGACCTTGCAGTAGACCCAGATAATACTGGACACGACCCAATGATCAAAGACTAGAAAATATATAAAAAATCAAGGCGATGAAGTAGATTGAATCCTACCACCGCCTTTTTTGTGGAAATATTTGAGTAGTAGGTTAAGAGAAGTATAAACATTTACTCACTTCCTTACTAGATAAGACTTAGATTAGATAGAAGAGTCGCCTAATTGACTCATATGAACCTTGCTTACCGACCACCTTATGTCTAATGGAATTGTCACAGCGAGCGTAGCGAACTGATCCTGAATCCTAAAACTGACACCGAAGGCGGCATCTCGAGCTTGTCGAGAGATCTTTTAATTATACTTACCGTCGAGCGCAGTCGAGACATCTCAAAATCTCTTAAAGGAGGAATCTTGCTTCCTTAATCTTCTATTCACTTAGCCTAATAATTCCATCCATGTATGTAATTATAATTTCCATCAAGATCTATCAAATCCCTCTTTATAAAAAGAAATAATAGATTTTATATTTTCTGTAAAAGATTGAAATAAAGATGAAAAATAGATAAAATCTGTTATAATAATACCATGGAAAAAATTATAATTACAACAAGTTTTGGCTTGGAGGCTCTAGTTAAGAGGGAGCTTATTGATTTAGGCTTTGAGGATTTTTCTGTTAGCGACGGGATGATTACTCTTTCAGGCGAACTTTCTGACATAGGGAAACTAAATATTAATCTTAGATGTGCCGATAGGGTCTATCTTGTGGTAGATGAGTTTAAGGCAACTTCCTTTGACGAGCTTTTTGACAAGATCAAAAGGATCAACTGGACTGATTATCTAAGAAAGGAAAGCAACTTTATAGTAAACGCCAGGACCTATAAGTCAAATCTTTTTGCCCTAAGGTCGATTCAATCTATCACAGAAAAGGCAATTATCGATTCTCTAAGAAAAAGCTATAAGCTTCATACCTTTCCTAAATCAAAAGAAAGGGTAGGAATTGAAGTAATGCTTAATAGAAACATCGCTACAGTTACCATCGATACATCAGGCGATGGGCTTCACAAGAGAGGATATAGGGAGGATTCTGTCAAGGCCCCCCTTAGGGAAAATCTTGCAGCAGCCCTAGTAGACCTTTCTTTCTATAAGCCTGATAGATTCCTTCTTGATCCCTTCTGCGGGTCAGGGACTATCCTAATCGAGGCAGCGAGAAAGTCTCGTAACATTGCCCCAGGTATTGATAGGGACTTCGACTTTAGGCATTTCGTCTTTATGGACAAATCTATCTACGAGAATGAGAAGAAAGAAGCCTTGGGAAGGATCGATTATTCTACTAAGCTTCATATCCTAGGCTCTGATATATCTGGTAGGGCCATAAGCCTTGCCAAGAACAACGCCCTAAACGCTGGTGTTGAGGAAGACATAGCCTTTGTCAAAAGAGATGCAGGTTCTGTTGCCGTATCAAGGGACGACTACGGTGTATTGATAGCCAATCCACCCTACGGGATGAGATTATCGGATACGGACCTAGATGATATTTACAAGAAGATAAATAATAAGTTTATGAAGCTTGATACCTGGTCCTTGTATTTTGTAACAGCTGATGAGAAGTTTGATAGAAACTTTAGAAGGAAGCTTTCCGAAAAGAGAAAGCTCTACAACGGTGGTGAGAAGGTAGATTACTACCAGTATTTTGGCCTAAGGCCAAAGAATTAGGAGGATAATATTACAGACAATAAGAAAAACAACAAGATTTGGCCTCTTGTCGTACTAGGAATAATTGGTATTTATTTGATAGTGACAGTTATATTTTCTTTTATAACCCTACCAAATACTTATATAAATGGAAAGAGTGTTTCATTTGCTTCAAGGCAGTCCGTCCTAGAAGCTGTCGGAGATGATTTTAAGCTAGAAGTTAAGGGAAGAGATGATAGAAATTTTGTCCTAAATTCTAAGGATATTGCCTACGATGCGAAGATTCCACAAAACGCATCCATCGACCAAAATCCCTTTGCTTGGCCAATCTATCTTGTAAATGGCAAGAAGGATGATCTTAAATTTGATTATAATATAAAATATGATGAGGGAAAGCTTGATGAGCTCTTAAAGGAATCTCCACTTTTTACCAATGTGACAGAACCAGAAGATGCAAGTCTCATCTTTCATGATGGATCATTTGACGTAAAAGATGCAGTGATGGGTAATAAACTCGACTACGCCAAGGTTAAAGATCAAATAGTTAAGGCAATTAATTCTGACCATCAGGATATTGAGCTTACTGATGAAGACTATAAGAACCCAGAAGTCCTTTCAGATTCTAAAGAGCTTAATGACCTTAAGGAAGATGCCAAAAAGATTGAAGCTATGAATATTAAGTTTAACTTTAATGGTTTCGATATAGGCCTTAAGGGAGATGAGCTTGTGGATATGCTTATCCAAAAGGGCAAGGTCTTCGAGCTTGATTATGATAAGCTACTTGCCTTTATGAAAGATGTTGCTGATAAGACTGACACTTACGGAACTGAAAGAAAATTTAATGCGACAGGAGTTGGCGAGATCACAGTAAATCCTGGTGTCTATGGTTATGTACTAGACCAAACAGCAACTGCTGATGAAGTCCTTAAGCTTTTCAATGAGAGAAAAAGCGGAGAAATCGAGCCAGTTTATGAAAGATATGGCTACGAGAGAACAGCTAATGGTACTGATATAGGAAATACCTATATAGAAGTAGACATTTCCCGCCAATATCTCTGGTTTTATAAAAATGGCGAGCTTGTAATAGAAAGTCCACTTGTCACAGGCCTAGTTTCTCCTGGTTGGGAGACTAATGTCGGAGTAGGATCAATCCTATCCAAATCTACTAATGCCAAGCTAGAAGGAGTTGACTTTACAGGAGAGGCCTACAAGACACCAGTTGATTATTGGATGCCAATAGGCTGGGACGGCGAAGGCTTCCACGATGCCCCATGGAGGGGAGGAGCCTTCGGTGGAGGAATCTATTTATCAAACGGAAGTCACGGTTGCTTAAACCTCCCACCTCATGTAGCCCAAGTAATATTTGAAAATGTAGAAGTCCACACACCAGTCATAGTTTATGAGTCAAGTACAAACAACTCACCTGCTATGGCCTACTAGGAATAAAAATGATAAAGATAGAGAATTTAACCTATGTCTATCCAACAGGAGAAGACGAAGAAGAAAAAAGGGCACTAGATGATGTGTCAATAGAAATTGAAAAGGGAGACTTCGTAGCTATCCTTGGCCACAATGGTTCAGGTAAGTCTACCCTAGGTAAGCTCTTAAACGCTCAGATATTTCCTACATCAGGAGATATTTGGGTGGATGATTTAAATAGCAAGGACGAAGATATGATTTGGGATATCAGAGAAAAATGCTCCATGGTCTTCCAAAATCCAGACAACCAAATGGTCGCCACAACTGTAGAAGAAGAGGTGGCCTTCGGCCCAGAAAACCTAGCCGTCCCTAACCCAGAGCTTAGGGAGAGGGTTGATTCGGCAATTGATCTTGTAGGAATGGCTGACTATAAGAAGAGAAATCCTTCCAATCTTTCTGGAGGGCAAAAGCAAAGAGTATCCATAGCTGGAGTTGTTGCCATGCTATCAGATTATATAATCTTTGATGAGCCAACAGCCATGCTAGACCCAAGGGGAAGGAAGGATGTTATTAATCTTGTAAAAGATCTTAACAAAAATTATGGTAAAACTATAATCTACATTACCCACTATATGGAAGAGGCAGTCCTTGCAGATAAAATTGTAGTCTTAGATGGCGGCAAGAAGGCCCTGGAAGGTTCTGCAAGAGAAGTCTTCTCCAAGGTAGATCAGATGAAAAAGCTAGGACTTGCTGTTCCTCAAGTTACAGAAGTTGCCTTCGCCCTTAGAAAAGAGGGAATCGAAATAGAAGAGCTTCCCCTAAATATCGAGGAGTTTTTAGAACTTATATGAAAATTGAACTAAAAAATATTGATTACATCTATAATGAAGGCCTTCCTTCAGAAGTCTACGCCCTTAAGGATATCAATCTAGAGATTAACTCTCACGAAATTGTAGGCCTTATTGGCCAAACGGGCTCTGGTAAATCTACCCTAGTCCAACTCCTAAACGGCCTACTCATTCCTAGTAATGGTGATTGCTTTATAGATGGGGTCAATTCAAAAGATAAGAAAAAAAGAAAAGATGCAAGATTTAAGGTAGGTCTGGTCTTCCAATATCCGGAAAACCAACTCTTTGAAGAAACTATAGCCAAAGACATTGCCTTCGGTCCCAAGAACATGGGTCTAAGTGAAGAAGAAATCGATGGGCGTGTAAGGGCTGCTATGGAAAAAGTCGGCCTAGACTATGAGACCTACAAGGATAAATCTCCTTTCGAGCTTTCTGGAGGTCAACAAAGAAGGGTCGCCGTTGCGGGAATTCTTTCTATGAATCCCAAGGTCCTCGTCCTAGACGAACTTACAGCAGGTCTTGACCCAGTCGGTCGTGATGAGATATTTGAAGAGATAATCTCCCTCTATGAGGCCGATCCAGAGCTTTCTATTGTACTTGTAAGTCACTCTATGGAGGATGTGGCTGAGTATGTAGATAGGGTAATCGTGATGAACAAGGGAGAAGTCTACTCAGATAAGTCAACCTACGATACCTTTACCCAGGCTGAGCTTAATAGTATTGGTCTTGACGTGCCACAGATAACTAAGTTTATGAGAGCCTACAAGGAGAAAAATCCACAAGTAAGAGATGATATCTACACAGTAGACGATGCCATTTCTGAGCTTAAGAGGGTTCTAGGAGGAAAAGATGGCAAATATTAGCATAGGACAATATCTTCCTTTCGATACCTTTATCCACAGGCTAGATCCTAGAGTAAAGATCGTGGGAGTATTTTTATATATAATAACAATATTTTTCGTAGATAACTTTTATGGCTATATACCCTTTGTGATTTTATTAATCGCTATGCTAGCAGTGGCAAAGATTCCAATAAAGAGCGTCCTTAAGTCTCTTAAGCCTGTGATATTTATCATAATTATTACAGGACTTATTAACCTAATTACAACACCTGGTAGGGCAGTCTTTGAAATTGGACCTGTCACAGTAACAGCAGAAGGAATCTACAGGACAGGCTTTACAGTCCTAAGACTTATCCTAATAATCCTATCGACCTCTGTTCTAACCTACACCACAAGCCCAATGGAGCTAACCTATGGACTCGAAAAGCTCTTCTCACCCCTCAAGAAATTCGGTTTTCCAGCAGGGGAGCTTGCTATGATGATTTCCATATCCCTCCGCTTTATCCCAACCCTATTTGATGAGGCGCAAAAGATAAGGATGGCCCAAATGGCAAGGGGAGCGGACTTCGAATCAGGTAATATTATCAATAGGGCCGTGAGCATGATTCCTCTTCTAGTCCCACTATTTATCAACTCCTTCAAAAGAAGTGATGACCTAGCTACAGCAATGGAGGCTAGGATGTATAGGATAGGACATGAGAGGACTAAGCTTAACGAGATTAATATGGGAAGGATCGACTGGCTAGTTATATCCCTTTTTACCATATTTTGCATACTAGTAATAGTTCTTCACTTCCTATGATTAGAAATGTACTTCTAGAGACAGCCTACGATGGGACAAACTTTGCAGGCTTTCAATTCCAAAAGGATGAAAGAAGCGTAGAAGAAGAGTTAAGAAATGCCATAAGAAAGGTAACTGGGGAGGATAATAGGATTGTATCTTGTGGAAGGACTGATAGTGGAGTTCACGCCAGAAGCCACTTTGTAAACTTCCTTACAGCATCTAATATCAATCCCAAGGCCTTTAGCTTCCATATCCAACCCCACCTACCAGATGATATCTTGGCCCTTTCTTCGAAGGAAGTTAGCCTAGACTTTCATGCGAGATTTTCCTGTAAATCCAAGCTTTATAAATATGTAATCTATAGAGGAAGGCTCATGCATCCGGTCTACAGGAACTACAAGGAAGAAATATCCTATCCCCTAGACCTTAAGAGATTGGAAGAAGGTCTTAAGATCCTCGAAGGAGAGCATGACTTTAGGCTATTTATGAAAGAAGATACGAAGCTTAAGATAAATACAGTTAGGAAAATCGATGAAGCCTACTTCGAGGAAGAAGGAGATGACCTTGCTATTTACTTTAAGGGGGAATCCTTCCTCCACAATCAAGTAAGGATTATGGTGGGATCTCTCATAGAACTTAGCCGAGGAAGGCTTAGCATTGATGATTATAAGAAGTTTTTCGATAAGGATAATAACAAAAGAGCAAATCCAGCTTTGGGAGCCCAGGGCTTGTACTTGTGGAGGGTAGAATTTTGAAAGAGAAAAGTTTAAATGAAATAAAGGCCATAAGTCTTTTCGCTTTCCTTATAGGATGCGGATATTACCTAAAAGAAGGCATGGGCATATACTATCTTCTAGTAAGTGTCCTTTTTGTATATCTGGATTCTATCTTTATTAATAAGGAAGGCTTATTTGTATCCAAACACATATTCTACTTACTACTTGCGATTTACAATGTAATTAGTCTGGCCTTTATGATACAATATATAAGAGGAAAGAGTCTCGATGATATATTTCTCGCGCTCCTCAAGCCCTTTTTGGGAGCAAATGAGATATACATAGTGGGTTTTATCCTAATATTTACAACAGGACTTATTATAAAACAAAACATTATCGGAGCAAATAATGGGAAAGAATAGAAGAAATACACAAAAAACTGACAAAAAAAGACAAAATATCTTGGGATTTTCTAAAAAGAAAATAATTGGAATAATTGGTCTAGTATTAGTCCTTGCCATTGCCATATATTTTGGCACAAATAGGAGAGGGCCTATGACCAACAAGCTTGCCACAACTACAGAAATCGATGATAACTCCTACAACCAATCTAGGATTATGCGTGTAGATTTAAACAAGATCAAGACGATAAACTTCGACCTAGGTACATGTGATGTGAGAATCCAAAGATCTAATACCAACCCTTATGTCGAATATACGGTCCTCTATAGGGGAGAAGAAAACTCCTACGATATGGAGGTAAGTTTTAACGAAGGAGAACTAAAACTTAAGAACAAGGTCCTTGGCAAGGAACTTTACATGAAGGATAAAATTCCAATAGTTAGGATTTTTCTACCAATGGAAGGCGGTCTTGATGATATTAAGGGGAAAATTACTGCAGGAGATGTCAAAATCACAGACCTTGAAGTCAAAAACTTCGACCTAAGACTTGATAGCGGAAATGTTAGCGTAGATAATGCCTACTTCCAAGGGGCAATCTCAAATGGATCTGGTTCAATCAACCTAAACAAGGCTGAGATTAATAATACAAAGCTTGAAACAACTACAGGAAACATAAACATAGTAGACTCAACACTCGGAAATAGACTAGACTTCATTACCCAAACAGGGGACATAATCGTAGAAGCTGACAAAACAATAGATAATTACAATGTAAACGCCAAGCTATCAGTAGGAAACTTCATTCTAGGAAACATATCTTATAGAAATATCAAAGACGGCTACTCCAGCGAAAACGACGGCAAGTATAAGATTTCCATGAGAACAAAAATAGGAGACATAATCTTTAACCGTGGTGAGGGAGCGAGTGTAGATAAGGAAGAATATATCACAAATGAAAGCAAAACTTCGACAGAAGATGAAGAAGAAAGTGGAAAAGACAGCGAAGGAGAATCAGAAGAAGAGGAAACAAGTGATTCTGATACAGAAGATACTGAAAGCACACAAGAAGAAGAAAGCTCGGAAGACGAAGGCGTAGATACAGAAGAAGAAAATAATTAGGCTTAGGGCTTAATTATTTTTTTTACAGAAATATTGTTTGATTCATTAGCAGATTCAGCCTACCCCGCCCTTGTACTGATTTCATATCTCCCCTGGTCCCGACGATAGGCCCCCCTTATCCCGACCGAAGTGGAGGGATCTCTTGAGACAAATCCACCACGCCATCTCGAACGAATGTGAGAGATCTACAGTATATGATGACATGGTGATTACTAAGTTTAAGTAAATTACGCGAATGCTTATCTTGATAAATCATTGACCTAACACGTCCCAAGGTTCTGTAGACCTCTCGTCGCTTCCCTGTGGAAGCTCTGTCGACGGTAGTTTTCGGATTCAGGACAAGCAAAGAGCTTGCCCTTTATCTCGAAAATCCTCGATTAAGGAATTTCATCAGTTCGTCTACTCACTGTGACAATTCCATTAGAGATTGCAAGGGGACTCCTGAATTTCGCTAATCCCTTATCCCTAATGGTTATGGCCACAGCGAACAGAGTGAGCTGATGGCAGAGTGCCGGACAGTCGGGCTTCGATTTTTGTAAAAAATCGAATAAGTGGGACTTATTTGAAAAATAAGTTCCAAGAACTCGAAGAGTTCAAAATCGAGGCTTGGCGAGGTGAAAGTCTTTAGACCTGAGCCCGCAAGCTACCGTCGACCGTAGTGGAGGGATCTCTCTAGAAATATCTAGGATGCGGAGGAACAGTATATGAGAAAGCAAAGTAGGGATTCAATTAGTTACTTAAAGCTATAA
The DNA here is from genome assembly GCF_030825785.1 of Anaerococcus sp. Classification (GTDB taxonomy): domain Bacteria; phylum Bacillota; class Clostridia; order Tissierellales; family Peptoniphilaceae; genus Anaerococcus. The sequence goes on along the minus strand of NZ_JAPJPG010000013.1, from coordinate 8,110 downwards.
TCAATTGAGATAAAATTACAAAGCTATTTTAAAATCATCATTAACTAGGCATTATCTTGTCGTATTTATATTTATTAGATAAGTATCAAAAGAAAAGAAACAGAGGACTTTATGACAGAAGAGATTAGAAATTTGAAAAAATATTTTGGATATGATTCTTTTAGAGAGGGCCAGGAGGAGATTATAAAGGAAATTCTCGCTGGTAGGGATGTACTCGGCGTTCTTCCTACTGGTGGAGGTAAGTCTATTTGCTACCAGCTTCCTGCCCTTATGATGGATGGAATCAGCCTTGTCATATCTCCCTTGATTTCTCTAATGAAAGACCAGGTGGATGCCCTAAGGGAAAATGGAATCGCAGCGAGTCTTATAAATTCTTCCCTAAGCCTTGAAGATTATAAGAAAAATCTGTCTGATATAAAATCTGGTGCGGTAAAGCTTGTCTACATATCACCAGAAAGACTTGAGAACGAGTTTTTTATAGACTTTCTAAAAGACCTTACAATTTCCTTTGTAGCAGTAGATGAAGCCCACTGTATCTCCCAATGGGGCCACGACTTTAGACCTTCCTATAAGCTAATTCCCAAGCTTTACGAGACTGTCGGCAAGGTCCAAATCACAGCCTTTACCGCCACTGCAACCAAGGAAGTAAGGGATGATATAATAGAAAACTTAGAACTTAATGATCCTTTTGTCAAAGTCACAGGCTTTGATAGGAAGAATCTACTATTTCTAGTAGAAAAACCAAAGAAGAAAATAAACTACCTAAAAGATTTCATAAGAGACCATGAAGAAGACTCTGGCATAATCTATGCTTCTACAAGGAAGAAAGTCGACGCTATCTACAAGAAGCTAAGGGCCATGGGCTATGCTTGCGGGAAATATCATGCTGGAATGACTGAAAGCGAGAGGAAAAAGAGTCAGGATGCCTTTATCTATGATGAGAATAAGATAATTGTTGCGACCAACGCCTTTGGTATGGGGATTGATAAGTCTAACGTGAGATATGTCATCCACTATAATATGCCCAAGGACATGGAATCCTACTACCAGGAAGCAGGAAGGGCAGGCCGTGATGGAGAAGAGGCGTCCTGTATCCTCCTTTACTCAGGCCAGGATATAATCATAAACAAGCACCTCATAAATATGGGAACTAACCGAGTATACAAGAGAATCCAGCTAGAAAAGCTCCAGACTATAATCAATTATGTAAATACCACAGCCTGTCTAAGACAATATATACTCAATTATTTTGGCCAAGATGCGGCGGATGAGTGTGGAGCCTGCACCAATTGCCTATCAGAGATAGAAAAGGAAGATGCAACAGTAGATAGCCAGAAAATCTTATCCTGCATCTACCGCCTAGACCAAAGATATGGAACATCTACTATAGTCGATTGCCTGATGGGATCAAAGAATAAAAACGCTAGGGAGAAAGAACTAAACAAGATCTCAACCTATGGCATTATTAAAGATAAATCCAAGACCTACATCAAAGACTTGATAGGAACTCTCACAGCAGATGGATATATCAAGGTCTCAGGCACAACTTGCCCCATCCTTAAGCTTACAGAAAAATCCAAGGACGTCCTTTTCGGAGAGGTCAAAGTCCTAGTCAATATCAGAAAGGAAGAAGAAAGAGTCAGGAAAGACGGCTTCGATGTTAAGTTAAGCTATGACGAAAAGCTCTTCAAACACCTAAAAGAAGTAAGACTAGAGATGGCAAGAATGAGAAACATCCCACCCTTCATAATATTTTCCGATGCAAGTCTTAAAGAAATGTCCCAGAAAAAACCAAGGACAGAAGACGAAATGCTAATGATCAAGGGAGTAGGAGATAAAAAACTCCTCCAATACGGGGATATATTTCTGGCGGAGATTAGGGAGTTTGAAAGATAGACTATCCTAGCGAAAAATAGTAATTTCCAAATAAAGAACAAGCAAAAACGGGCCCAAAAGCCCGTATTTTTATTTCTAAAACATACTTTCCTTAACATCCTCTTCTCGCCTCTTGCCAAGACCCATCATGCCTAGGATATAGCCTATTACAAAGCATACTAGAGATGGAATGAACCAGGTAAATCCGAACTCTGCTAGAGGAAGTGATTTTATCGTATCAAGTAGGGAAATTAGTCCGAGTTTCTCTCCGAAAGTTTCTATAAGTGCAGTGATTAGGACCCCACAGACCATCAATATATAGGCCATATTGTAAGGAATCTTCTTTTCGAAAATCATATAGAAGACTAGGGCAATTATTATAGGATAACCTACAGTTAGGACTGGTACAGCTAGATTTATTATAGCATCTACACCTAGACTTGAAAGTAAATAACTAATCACAGTAACAACAACCACTGTCACACTATACTTAATCTTACCTCCACTAAGCTCTTCGATGAAGTTTCCAGCAGATGAAGTAAGGCCAATCGCTGTAGTAAGACAGGCAAGAGTTACCGCTATACTTAGGGCAAACTTACCGAAATTACCTAAGAGCATATAGACAAGATTTACTAAAATATCTACACGAGAATCATCTGGACTAAAGACCTGACTTGCACTAGCTCCAAGATAGGTTAGACCACCATACACTATAGCTAGAAATATTGAAGCTACAAGTCCCACCCAGATGATAAAGGACCTTCTATCTTTCCTAGAGACTTGTCCGTAGCCCTTCCTAAGAATATCTGTCACCACAATACCAGTAAATAGAGGAGATGCAAAAGCATCAAGAGTCTGATAACCCTCATAGAAACCATTTACGAAAAATCCACCATTCTTAGTATTTTTTATAGGTGTCTCAATAGGACTTACTATAGCCTTCACTATCAATACAAATAGAAAGAAGAGTAAGGCTGGAGTTATATATTTTCCGATAATATTTACAACATTACTTTCCTTAAAAGAAAGCAAGAGAGTAATAGCGAAAAATACAAAAGTAAGGGCCCAAATCGGAAGATTAGGGAAAAATGGTGCAAAGCCCACTTCATATGTAGTTGCAGCCGTTCTAGGAATCGCAAAGGCTGGTCCAATACAGATAATTGCAGCAAGGGTTAGGACCTTGGAGAAGGTAGGGCCAACACGCTTTCCGATATCAATAGCTTTTCCACCAGCAAAGGCAGTTATAAACACAGTTAAAATTGGTATAACAGGGTCGGCAAGAAGGAAACCTAACATAGTCCTAAACCAACCACTGCCAGCACTCACGCCCAGATATGGAGGAAAAATCAAATTTCCTGCCCCAAAAAATATGGCAAAAAGCGCAAGTCCACTGACCAAAATATCTTTTTTTCTCTTATCCAAAAGTTTCTCCTTTATAATTAAACAAAAATTTTTATAATTAATTAGTATTATACTCACTGTAATCTTTTTAGCAATGGAGATTAAGAGTAATTTTAATGAAGAATAATAGCTTAAGTTTAAGAGCTAGTAGACTTATAAAAAATGATGTATTTTTATAAAGTGATTATATAAAAAATTTTATAAAAATGAGGAACCATCAATATCTAAAGGAATTTATTTAAGAATTTCTACAAGCAATATGAAAGTAAGTTCTGGAGTAGAAAACTGCAATTGGTAATGAAGCCTACTATCTTCTTCTGCTTAGTGATAATGATTAATTTTTAGCAAATATCGGTTGGATTTTAGATATAATGCTCTAAATTTTAGATATTTTGGTTTACTAATTTGTTATTATTAAAAACCTTTTCTTAGGGCTTGAAAATCCCAGATACTATTATATATTGTATATATAATTGAATTCTAATCTAGAATCAAATGATGTAAGTTACTGGCCTTATACTTTAGTGAGATATATCACGAAAAGGATTAGACCGAATATATTTAAGAGAGGATTATTATGGATACTAATGATAAGTTAGTTAAGATCATTGAGTATAAAAAACTCAAGGGATCTATTAGAAAACCAAAGTATGCAACCAGAAAGCTTTCAATAGGACTAGTTTCTTGCATGCTTGGTTATGCACTACTTGTATCTCCAAGCTCAGTAGAAGCTGCCGAAGAAACAACAAATGTAGTAGCAGAAGAAAAAGCTACTTCAGTTGAGGAAGATCCAATAGAAGAATCAAGCGAGGTAACTTATGAAGCTAAAGAATAGCCAGTTACTTATAATGAAGAAAACGCGGAAGACACTCTTCCTGTAAATGAAATCATAGAAGATGACTCAACAGGAGAAATATCAGCTGATTCTAAAGAAGAGTTTAAGCTAACAGAAGATCAAGTTGCTAAGCTAAAAGAAGCGGGCTTCACAGAAGAAGAGATTAAAGAAATCGAAAAAGAAGCTAAAGTAGAAAAAGAAGCAGGCGAAAACTTTGATGTAGAAAGCTTCCTAGATAAGAAAATAGCTGACAAAAAATTAGCTGACGAAAAGGCTAAAAAGGCAGAAGAAGCGGACAAAGAAGTTCTTGAAATTAGCGAAGATGGAGCCGACAAAAAAGAAGCTCAAAAAAGTGCTGCAACTGAATCAGCAGCAGAACCATCAGATGAGTTCGTAGAAGAGAAAGCTAAAGAAAACTGGGACAAAAAACCACAAGATAAGAGCCGTTGGGCTATTAGTGAAAACCAAAGACTTGTTAGAGTATCAACATCTGATCCTGTAGAAATGAACGATGTCGATTATGATGGAACCTTTGTTGATGCTAATGGAAGAACAGTTATTAGACTTTTATACAAAGAAAAAGCTGCAGCTACCTCAGGAGTATGGTACAGGGTCTTATTTAACTTTGGTGAACTAGATCAATTTATTGATTACGACTCATCCTATGTAGTAGGTGTAACAATAGATGGAAACGAAAAATCTGATACAGCAAAATTAACTTCATTTAATGATGGAAAAGAGAGGATGTTTGACCTAGGTGTATCAAGAGGAGACGGTACAAATCAGAGGAAAAACTTACCAATAAACCTAGTTCTTAAAGAAGGTGTAACCCTAAAAGATTTGGGTGGAAAAAATTATACTGTCCAAATGAGACTAACTGATGCAAAGGGCAAGAGAATATATGCCTACGCTCCAGGTAAATCAAGCATGGACTATTCTACTTATACCAAGACTACATCAGTATCATTAGAGGATGAGGTTAATTCCCTATTCTTAAAAGGTGGTTACCAAAAAGATAGTGAAAATGCTACAAACCAAGAGTCATTCATGTCTGAGTTTATTGCCAACCCAGAGCAATACGATGACAAGTCTAATTTAGGTATTATTAGAACACAATATACAGGTGAAAGATCAGGTAATTATAAGGCACCAACAGTTGGTGGACAACAAATTGCCTTTACACAAGCATTCGATGCAAATCTTCTTAACTATCTAAAAGCTGATAAAGATGGCTATGTTGCCTATGTTAATGTTTTTGAAAATACAAGACTTAAATCAAAATATTCACACAAAGTAGGCATTAAGCTAGACGACTTTAACAAAACAGCTGATGGGAAACTTGCCTACCTAGTTATAGGTACTCATGATTTCCAAAAAGAAGGTGTAAATAAAGTTGAAGTTGAAAAACATGACCAATACACTATGATACAAGGATACTATATCACTGGTATTGATTATGTTGTAGACAAATCAAAATTTGAAGACACATTTGATCAGTCAAAAACAAGAAAACTTGATTACTCAATGATATCAGGCTGGGTTAATCCAAACAAAGATGGATGGGCTGTGTTTGAAAAATCTTATGATAATGGATTTGTTGCTCAAGAGGGTGATTCTTACCTTGTAGATACTACAAGTGTCCCTACTGGCGGACAAATTATGATTAAGATTGGTGATGGTGACCAAGCAATAATCAGAAAAGGCCAAGGATATTACAACTATTATGTAACTGGAAAGGGCTCCATAGAATCCATAAAAGAGTTTGCAAAGGGTGTATTTGAATTTAAACTTAGAGAAGGGGCTATAATTAGACCTGGTGATAAGTTAAAGATTTATATGCCATATACAAAAGAACACAATGATCCAGTAAACTTCCTAGAGATTAATAATGCTACCAAACGTAATCAAGGTGCAGCTACCTTAACTTTAAATAATGATAGAAATATTACAATGCACATTTACAAAGAAGGTAGAAAAGGTCACTATGTATTAAAATATACTCTAGCTGATGGAACAGAAAGCTCTACAGAATTTAAACTTAATGGAATTCGAACAGAGTGGGTTACTAAAGATACAGACAAAGTTCTAACAGGAACACCAAATAGATTGGCAAATGCTTCAGCTGGAAACTTCTATATAAACACTAAAAAATTAAAACCTGGTGCCGACATCATAGTTGAGTCGTATGATGAAAATGGTCAGATAATAGAAGGCCAAACATCATACTTCAGATATGACGCATTACAAAAGGGCGAAAATTATACTAACATGACTTGGGTTGACCATTCTGATACTTCATCAATCCTATCAGTAAATAAATCATTATATAAACCTTACCAAGTTATATTTACAAATGACTATGCAGAAGGAACTGATGATTTCTACAAAGACCCTAAGGTTTTACCATCTGATAATACTGCATTTATGAAAGATACTGATAAGATTCAAGGTTATACAAAATATGATGGCGGATCAATCAGAATGCGTACAGAGCTTTTAAATGATATAGCACTTTTAGGTAAAACTCACGCCCTTGCTGATGAATACACAGATAAAGGTGAAATAAAAGTAGATAATAGTTCTAAGCTTACATTAAAGGGAGCTGATGGAGAAAAAGAATATAGGGTTTATAGATATGATATCGATCTTAATAAACTAGGAGAAATTTCAAAAGCTGGAACATCAGCTAGAGATGTTAGTGCAGAAGGAAATAACAAGCTAGTTCTTAAAAAAGACATGAAGCTTTATTTCAACGCGTCAGACGGATCATCCCTACCAACCGAGTTAGTAGAAACAAGAGTAAGAACAAGAGTATTATTCGATACAACAGATGGAAAGTTTGCTGATGCTAGCACAAAATCAGTAAGAATTGCTCCAGATAACGTCAAATATGCTGATGATCAAGGCTATGTTGCAAACGGATTTACAGGAGCAAATGTTGCTAAAGGAACTGGAGATTCATTTGCTGAAAATCCAACAGCAGAAGGAAAAAAATTCCTAGGTTGGGTAACTGAAGCAGGTAAAGCTGAACTAGGAGCAACAATTGTTAAATCAGATGCCTTTAATAAATTAGCAGCTGATAAGAAATTCACATCAGAAACACCAATAACTACACACCAAGTAGTATATGCAATCTGGTCAGAAGAAAAACTTGTAACATTTGATGCAAATGGCGGTAAGTTTGATGATAATTCAACTACAAAGACAGATGATATAAGTGATGGAGTACAGGCTCCAACACCAACTCAAGAAGGAAAAGAATTTGTAGGTTGGGCAAGCAAACCTGATGCAACAGAAGTGGATGTGGTTGTAGCAAACTTAACAGAAGGACAAATTGTTTACGCTGTTTGGAAAGATGCTTCAAAACAAACAGACTCTATCGAACCAACAGTTCCAGCTAAGACACCAGTTGCAGACAAGACTAACTTAACACAAGAAGAAAAAGATGCTGTTAAGAAAGCAATCGAAGATGCAAACAAAGATAAATTCCCAGAAGGAACAACAGTAGAAGTTGGCGCTGATGGTACAGCAACAATCACATACCCAGATGGATCAAAAGATACAATCAAGGGTAGTGACTTAGTTGAAGAAAAAGCTAAGACACAAGCAGATCAAACTGAACCAGTAGTACCAGCTAAGACAGAAGTTGCAGACAAGACTAACTTAACACAAGAAGAAAAAGATGCTGTTAAGAAAGCAATCGAAGATGCAAACAAAGATAAATTCCCAGAAGGAACAACAGTAGAAGTTGGCGCTGATGGTACAGCAACAATCACATACCCAGATGGATCAAAAGATACAATCAAGGGTAGTGACTTAGTAGAAGAAAAAACTACAGAAGTAGATAAGAAACCACTTCAAGCTGAAGTAGACAAGAAAGATGATACAAAAGCATCAGACAAGTATAAGAATGCAGACCAAGACAAGAAGGATGCATACGACAAAGCACTAGAAGATGCTAAGAAAGTACTTGAAGATCCAAACGCAAGTCAAGATGAT
>NZ_JAPJPG010000049.1 GCF_030825785.1 Anaerococcus sp. | reverse complement strand
GCAATATGTAACAAAGCAGCATCTCGATTATGACTAATTGGATCTGTCGTTCCCACTGCTGATATTAAAATGTTCAAACTTTCACCTCGTTACTTTAATAATTCCAATAATTCCTTATTTAATTCTTTATAGAAATTGAAATCTTTTTCATTAAATTGATACTGTTCTTTAACTAAAACCTTGAGATTTTTTAAGACGGATCCTAACTGACGTAGTTCTTCCGATTGCAATGGATCCAATCGATGAGCCAATGTATTTCGCGAAGTGTTCATGTTAATCATCGGTTTAATTTGATTATACAAAGTCCACTCTTTTTTTTCTTTGAGAATTTTACTATAATCCCAAATTCCCAAGAAATACTTTTCTGATTCATCTACATATCTATCCAATAATTCTGGATAACGGTTATCAATATAATCTTCTAAGATAAATTCAGTCAAGGTTTTAATTCTAATGAGTCCTTCACTGAAATTCCCACGTTCTTTTTGCAATTCAATTGTTAGATAAGCATTGAGAGCCTTCTTCTTCTCATCACTCCATTTTCTATTTTTTAAAGTTTGGGGAATATCTTGTCTATCTAGCGCATCTACAATATCTTGCAATTTTTTACGCGATTCTTTCAAACCAGAAAAATCAGGTAATTGATTTGCTAACTCTAGAGCAGCCTTATAGTCATATCTCTGAATGAAATCTCGAATTGTTTTTTTAATTAAAGCATGAGAGAATTTTTCTGATTCGTCTTCTAATGTTCGATCAATGAACTCTGTTACATTATCTTCATTTGTATCAATAAGAAGATCAATATCATCTACATTTTCATGAGGAATATCTGCATTTGAGTCATTCGCAGGGCTTGAAACTTGAACAGCCTTGACATTAATTCCACTAAGTCTGTTAATCACAAATAAAGACGACTTAATTTGTGGTGTCGCACTAGATAAGTTGAGAATAAATTCATCTTCTTTTGTATAGTACTCCTGGATAATGGATGAAAATTGATCAAACATTGTATCGAAGACATAAACATCATTATTAGAAATAACTGGTTGATGAATTACAATCTCTGGAAGATAAGAAGATTCAATAGAATGAAGAGCTTTTTCAATACTTTCCTTCTTATCTCTTGTTCTATCAGAAAAAACGAGAACAATTTTATCTGGTCGATATTTTCTAGCGATGTGCAATAAGGCTCCATCGTGATAATTTCTAATTGGATCTGTATCACCGACAGCGGATATCAAAATTTTCATTGTAAAATCTCCCTAATCATGAAATTCGCTTTTCCCATCTCATAGAAGGAATCGCTATTAATGATCAATTTCCGTTCTCCTTTATTGGTTTTAATGCTCTTGTCCGGCGCTTTCGTCAGTTTCAAAACACCTTTTCCAACCATCTTAGTCTTCATTCGACTATACCGTTTTTGTAAAATTCCATCCGCTTGTTCAAACAAGGTCTTTGTCCAAGCTCCACTTCCAGCTCCCAAATAGATAGGATATTGAAGATTTGGTTGAATTTTATTTTCAGGAAAATCTGATAAGAAAAAGTTTTTATATTCTTTGTAGAAGGCTTGCGCTCTCTGACCTAATTCCTCAATTAAGATTCCAGCTTCCTTAGTAGTTGTAGTAATGGTGAAATTGATTTTAGTTAAGGGTGCGATTGCTTCCCTGTATAAAGGAAGAGGCTTGGCAGTTAGTGATTTAGCAGAATAATCCCATTTTTGAACTAGAATAATCTGCTCATTGTTAAATGGCTCACTATCACTAACACGAATCGCATGAAACAAGTCATCGAATTCCTGCCCCTTTTTTGCCCCCCATGGAATCATTTTTTTGTTTTCTTTAGGACTTCTCCCACGAAAATCAACTGCATTCTTATTGTTCCAGTCAGGACTAGTATTCATTAAAATAGTTCGAATAGCTCCCTTCAAGGAACTACCAGGAATATAGGGCTTCCCAAAGGCATCCCTCATAAATTTTGCTACTTCATTTATAGAACCAGATCTGGGATTCTGGTTGTTCTTTTCTGTTTCCAGACCAGTTTCAGTAATGGTATAGCCACCAAAGGAACGTTCACTAATTCTATTGTCATTTAAGAAAGAAATCAAGCGATTATTCCTAGCACTTGGTTTTGTTTCCTGAAGAAATTGTTCAAACTTTCTATCCAGTCCCTTTTCAATCATCCGATTGTAAAACTTACCCATATCTGGGAAATAATAGCGATGATTTTCATAGATGAATTCTCGTGAAGTGTATTTTTCACCGCTACCAATATGAATGGGGGCCATAGCTAACAAGCTAAATTGAAAAACTCTATAGTCTGTTTTCATCCTTTTACCTCCATTTTCAAAAATAGGGGTTTGGCATAGTTGAAGACAGCATGTGGAAAATCAAGCGGTCTTACATCAACAATTTGCCCTGCAAAGGTTTCAAGAAAGGTCGATCCAGCAGTAAACTTAAATAAATCTTGTTTACGATAATTTTGGTTAGACACTGTACTAAAAGCAAAACCACTTGATTTGATTACAAGATAAGAACCTTGATCCATAGCCCTTGGAAGATCCTCGTCTGTTGGTAAAGAAGTCGTCAGAGTCATCACATTTCCTTGATAGGAACGAGTCAGACGACTCTCAAGATTTTCAGGAACTTCTTTGATAGTCAAATCAAAACGACCATACCCACTTGAGCGTTTTCCTCCAATACCAGAGAACTGCAAGCTAGTCATCATCTCATCAAGCAGTGGTGACTCAGTCGCTAGTACATAGAGGGCTGTATCATCCAAAAATCGGGTAGTTGCAACTTGGTACAGCGCACCATCAACATGAGGTTGATTCTTAGTGACGATATTGGTAACAGCATGCTCCTCATCTTCAAACAAGGCACCGTTGACATAATGATCAAACTTTTCCAAGGGTATAAATTGTAATTTTTTTGCTAACTTGGCTTGCCGACGTACTTCCTTGACATCCTTATTTAGATCAACTTGGTCAAATTTTGGGAATCCGATGGGCTTTGGTAAAAATGGGCGATCCTGATAAGGGAAGGCATCCGTTAGAACAAAATCATCCTGATTTGCTAAGGATAAAAACTCATCTAATCGTCCCATCTTATTGGCTTCAATCACAAGAGCGGAAAACAAACGGTCTGCCGAAAAAGTCATTTTTGAACTATCCAGAGTTCCTGCTCCAAAATGGGCAGAATCAAAGTCCATGATATACATCTTATAGGTCATATTAGACCTCCACAGATAGTAGTTTGTTTAATGCATCAAGATTATATGTTCCAAAAACAGTAGTCACTTTTAGGTCTTCAAAACTTACTTTACCATAGCCACGAGAACCTGAGCCACCTAGATAGTCTAACTCAAGAAGTTTCAATCCATCTAAAATGACTTTAAAATCTTCCTCCACTTGCTCTTGACTCTCATCTGTGATTTCATAAATCAATTCAAATGCAAAAGCACTTCTACGGATGGCACGTTCAATTTGTCTCGGATTTGCTTCAGCAGTAATGCGGTCAATAGTATTTTCAAATTTAACTTCAGTATAACTCTTGACACCTAAAGAATCTAACTCTTCCTTGTTATTTAAGAAGGCATCTCTAAAAATGAGTCGTCCTATTTTATAGCGATCGTCTGAACTGTTTCCAAATAAACGACTAAGAATTTCTCCATCTTCTCCTGGTTTCTTAGCTAGTCGATCATTATGAACTTTTGCAAGAAGAGTGCGCATTTTTCCCTTTATACTAGAACCAGGAATAATCGGTAAGTTAGTAATAGGATCCTTGATTACAGGCGAATCAGTAGCCCCAATAGCTGCAAAAGCATTGCTAGTTCCAATATGAAGTCCTGTTTCTAGACGAATTTGTGCTGTTAGTTTAATTTTAGCAAATGCCATTAATCTTTTCCTCCATAAAATTTGAAATAAGCTACTAGTGCTTCCATATAACGACAGAAACGTTGGAGACTTTCCTTATTATTGATTTCTTTTAAAATATCTAAAATTTCAGCCTTTTTCACCAAGTCTTTAACTGCAGTTTCTCGGCCTGATTGATATACAAACTGCACTCTCAAATAGGCAATTTTGTCGGCTAGCGCCTCATAATCTCTAACCTTACTTTCATCAAAAAGGGTACTTGTCAAGCTTAGTAAGTTTCTTATTTTGCTAGTTGTCAAAAGGAATGCATCAGGGTTTCTAAAATCTCTAGTGTTTCGATTCAATGATTTGATAACATTTTCTGTCTTATCTACATAATTGTCATCTGTTAAGGTAGCCATATATTAATCCTTTCTAATCTCATAAATATAAAGAAGTAAAGCTAATTCTGCTTCATTTCGTACCGTTTCACTGCCTGTGTACCAAGTAAAGAATAGGTCCTTAAATTCTTTAAATTCTGTTTTACTTTCTCTTGGTGTTATGTCTTCTAAACGCGTTAAGTAATAGGCTAAGCGAGCTACATTCATTCGGTCATAGTTACGAAGAAGTTCTACTAACTTATAAACGAAACTCTTTCCTCGTTCATCTTGAATACTAAAGTAGTGTCTAATCTTTGTCAGTTTCCCTTTGTAGATATGATCAATAAATTGATCAAACTTAAAGGTATAACCCTTATCAAATAAGGAAATACTATCTTTGTCATTATCCTTTGCTGCCCCCTCTAACTTGCCTGTTTCTTCAGCCATGATACTAACCGGAGTTTTGTCTGGAAAAAGTCCGATACCTGCTGATAAGGTTAATTTACCATTCGTCCACTTGATAAATTGTTGGCGCAAGGTAATCGTAAATGCGATAATATCTTGCCATGAACCCAGAGCAAATACATCATCTCCACCTGCATAGATAATCGATATTTTCTTATCCTTAGCAAATTGATTGATGTAAACCTTAAAGAAGAGACTCATACTTCTTGAGAAGGTTGCAGAACGAGCTAAGGTATTGTATTTTCCACCATCTTGATAAGAAAATCCAGCCATAAAAGCAGCACCTAAATCATCTACGTCTAATCGGACAACTGCTAGACGTTTGATTCCTTGACCTGTTTGACTATCTTGGGACAGTCGAGCGTACTGATCGATATCAGCATACTTGTAGTCTCCAACAAAGACATGAGTTGCCCTCGCAATATCGGTCGCAAAGCTATTTTTGACATAGATACGATTCCAATCTTCCTTTTCCAAGTCAGCTTGTGAAATCCCTCTTATAAAGGCTCCTGGTCCAATTGGGAGGCCTTTTTCTTTGGTGACAATATAGTATTGTTCTTGAATTTCTTTAGAGAAGCGATAAAGACCAGCACAAATCTGGCAGACTTCTTGGTCATTAAAGGTCGTCATATCTTGTACTGAGTGGCAAATCGTACACTCTCTCTGAGCACTTTGACCACCTCGGTTTAACTCCAAAAGCGTTTGAGCATCATAGCGAGAAATTTTCTTCTTAGAAATCATGCGACTAGTTGCTTGGTAAACTTTCCTATATCTTGCCAAGGAGGTCATGATGTCATTAGCTGAAAATGAACTCCAACCAAAAGCAACATACAAACGTGTCTGGAAATTCTTCAGCAAAAATTGGTTAAATTTTTCTTCAAAGGCCTCTAACGCTGCCTTTGTTTTTGCTGTATTTGCCAAGATAAAGTAGGCATGGCCACCACCTACATAGAGAAGGTTGGCTCTTGTCAATTCCAATTTTTCTAGTAGGCTGTCAGCGATATGTTCCCCCATAAAATCCAGATAGAGGGAGCGCGCTTTGAGTTGCTTAGCTGCCCCAGCCGTCGCGATATTATAGATGAAATCTTGAATCCCTGATAAGTCAAAGCTGGCTAATAAAAAAGCTTCCTTATCATAGAAAGATTTTTGTTCATGGAAGAGTTCTTTTTGATAGTCTGAATCATTTTCAGCTATCATATACTCCTGAATAGCCGAGGCAAAAGCAGCTGTTAAACGACTATGAGTTGCTAAGGAAATATCTGCCAGTTCTTGTGTCTTAGTTGAAGTCGGTACATAGGATAGGTGGGCTTCATAGAGATTCAAAAGGGCATCAATCTGATCTGGCCCAAAATCCCAGTTCTCAATCTCCTTTTCTATGGTATCCAGTAGGCTGCTATAGTCAGACTGAGAAACTGACTCTTTTGCTTTTTGAGCATAGTTCGGCTCCCTATCAAGCTCTAAGCTTTTGATAGGCAAGAAACGCTGGCTATAGACATCTGAAAAAACATTAAAAACATCAGCTTGGTTCCCCAAGTCATCTCCCTTGTTTGACGCAAGACTTTGACCTGCCTTTAAGCTAGAAGCAATCTTGGAAGCAAGGTCGGTTATATAAAGCGGACTATCAGTAGGCAGATTGGCTTCTACTCCTTTTAAGTCGTCACAGACAAGGTGTTGAGCGATTGCTTCATTATCTGAAAAACGTCTGAACCACTCAGCTCCAAGGCTAGTAGCATCTTTTGTGTCCTTCCCGGAGCGCTGAAGTAGTTTGCCAATATCATGTAATAGCGCTCCATAAACTAAATCAATCTTTTCTTTCTTCAAGCTCTATTCCTCCCATTCCTAGGCTGGTTTTCATGCCCAGTCCAGCATACTCTCCAAATTTTAATAACATATTTGCATAAGCCTTGAGGGTACTAGGTCCTGTTATCTTAAAGGTTAACTTGCCCTTAAAGGCAGGAATCTTTTTGCCATGGACCTTAAAGTAACTCGTCTCCATTCGGTAACTGGTTATCCGGCTATGGGACGTCAGATAGTCCAAGGTCTCCTCTTCGATATCTTCCCGATTCTCAAGCAGTCGTCCATACTTCATCATCAGACTTTGAAATATCAAACGCAGGGTGGGAAAGAGCACATACTCTCCCTGGGAGCGAAATCCAGTCGGTGTTTGAAATTGAATAGTAAAAAAGGACTGGTCTTGGTTTTCATTAAATAGATCAAACAGTTCCTCTGAGCTCAAATCCTGCATGGTTACGCTTTGAACTGTCAGAGTTGCCTGTCCATGTAGGTCAACTTTTTTCAACTCCAACATTGGAGGTAAGATCTGCTTGATAGCATCCTCTGTCAAAAGATGAACCATCCATGTCGTCTGGTCCTTTTGATGGATTACCTTCATAGAGTAGGGATTGGTCTCCTGTTCATGAAGCCAGTCCACATAGATTGGTTCTAACTGCTCCATTAAAAATCCATGAAATTTGGTTGCCAAATCGATGGGTGACTGGTCAATCCGCTGAAAGGATAAACTAATTCTTTTCATAGGCCTCCTTTATGAATCGTGCTTAGCTTTCAAGCTATCTTTTTTCGTTCTTGTTATGTAATAAGGAAATAGGTCCCCTCGCGAGGTGATTAGGGTGGTTTACTGGGTTTGCATCCTGAGCCATTGGCTTTGCCAGAACCACGGTTTCCGTCCCCTACCGAGGTGAATTGGGTGTCTTACTTAACCGGTAAGAGACTTGCGTAGTTTCTTACAATGTGTTTCCGTCCCCTCTAGAGGTAGATAGAGTGTTTTACGATAAGTCAGAGTTCACAGTGGAGCCTGAAGGGGTTATGTTTCCGTCTCCTCGCGAGGTGAATTGGGTGTCTTACAAAACTGAAATCTTGATTGCAAAAATCAAGGAGTTGTTGTTTCCGTCCCCTCTCGAGGTAGATAGGTTCTTATACAATTAAAGATGTAGACACTTACATCTTTAACGATGGGTTTCCGTCCCCTCTCGAGGCAGATAGGTTCTTATACTTTATGCAAAAACAGTTTACAAATACTAAATCTTATGGTTTCCGTCCCCTCTCGAGGCAGATAGGTTCTTATACGCAAACGTTCTAAATTGATGGAAAAAATTCGTTGGTTTCCGTCCCCTCTCGAGGCAGATAGGTTCTTATACCATCAGGGAATTATATCCCAGACGCAATTTTCACGTTTCCGTCCCCTCTCGAGGCAGATAGGTTCTTATACCCCATATTTTGTGGTTGGATTTAAAAACAAACACAAGATATAACCTATTTGGAAACTAATTATAGTATACCATAAATTGTAAGAGTTTTCACATCAAAAAAACAAACAATCTGCTTCTTCTAGCTCTCTATCATCGGTATTCAAACGAATAGTCTCTTCTCGATTCCCAACATAGACAATAATGTTATCAAATTCGCTAGGATCATAAAAATATTCCAATTCTCGAATCAAGACTTGATAACTAGCCTTCTCCAAATCAATTTCAAAACAAGAGCGTTGGACTCTCATCCCAAATCCTTCTAACAATTTAGCTAATCTTAATCTTCTTTTATTGCTAATAATATCGTAGATTATCAGACAAAAGAGGGATTTCTTTTTAGCAAATTCCTTTTCTTCTCCTGATAAATGATAATATAATCCCATCACTCTTCTCCTGTATAGGCTGTTACATACAAATGACTATCCTTCTGTTCAAAAGCTCGAATCAAGCGCTTAATCTGCTGGTCAGCAGTATAAAAGAAAGAATAGCGTTTTTTATCCAACTCGATATACTGGTGTATCTCTAGCATCCTCTCTCTCATAGCTAGAAGAAATACTTTCCTTCCCTCATCTTTTAAAATAAAAGTACCATCAGCCTTTGTTTCAAAATGCTCATCTTTTAAACTCTCTTCCAAAATCAATTGCATGATAGTATTGTCTACAATGACTGGTCTCCACTCCTCCATCAAATCGCTCGCAAGACAAGCGTGATGACCATGGCTCTGATGTAGGACACCAAATCCATAACTTAAGCCATTTTTCCGTATCAAACCCAAGAAGCAAGAGTAAAGAATGGAGTAGCCAAAATTTAGTAAACAATTGAAAGAATCCGTAGCAGGCCGCCTCCTACGACCGTAAAAACGAAAAGAATCCGGTATTAGTAAGCTCAGATAGTAAAAATAAGATTTCGCAATACGACCTTCATACCCCATTATCTGTGAGATGGACTCGGCCTCCTTTATTTTTTGGAGAGTTAAATGAAAACGTCCAAAATCATCTACTGACAAGATTCCATCTTGATTATAGCTTTTCAACAAGGAAAGTTGATGCTTAACTTTAGCAGATACGATTTCCTTTGAAAGAGCTAGACAAAAGTCTTGGTCTAGGCTAGCCCTGACTTGTTTCTCTTGCTTATCAAAGTCTTCTTGACGATAAGAATCTAAACAAGCCAAAAATTTTCCCTCGCTAGAAAAATAGTAGACATTAATATTCTCCCTTGCTAAATCTCTCAATAATTGCGTACTTATTTGAGCCTGACCAAAAATTAAAAGATTGTCGACAAGGTAGATGGATACTTCTCTCTCGATTTCTCGCTGACTATTTTTTATGATGATTTTCTGATTGGATAGTCCTAAAAAGTAGTCCGATTTTTGTACGAATAAATCACTCATCTATCACTTTCCCTCCTAAAATCATAAAGGATACTAGTCTATCACTTTTAAAAAAATTGTCAACTATTTTTTGTACTTTT
>NZ_JAPJPG010000012.1 GCF_030825785.1 Anaerococcus sp. | reverse complement strand
CCTTTTGTCAAATTTTTTATTAAAAAAATCGCCGATTTCTTTTAAACGGCGATTTTTACTTATTCTTCTTCGGGATTATAGTTGACTATGGCTACCATCTTTCCATCTTTATCTTTTATTTTTCTTATTTTTTTATCAAAGTCTAATCTTTTCATCCATATATTTTTATCGCAACCTAGACATTTTAGTTTTATGTCTGCTCCCATTCTTTGGATTTGCCATAAGTTTTCTCCGCATGGATGACCTTTTTTTAGACTTACTATATCGTCTACTTTATATTTCTTCATTTTCTTCATACTCCACTAGGGCGCTTTTTATTTTTCTTTTTTCCATTTCATATTTTATCATCTCACGAGCCTGTCTTCCTATTTGCCATTGCTCACCATCTTTTACTGTTGCAGTAATTCTCACCTTATAAGAGAAGGCTTCTAGAGAATTGATTTCAAAAATCTTAAATCTCTCTTTAAATAGTCCTTTATTTTCTTCTTTGTTTGCTAGCTTCATACTGATATCATCGACCATGTCTTTTATTTCATCTAGAGGTGTATCATATGATACTGAAAATGTCGTATCAGCAATCATTTCTCCCCTATTAAAATTTTGGACACTGGTTATTTGTGAATTTGGTATTATATGAAGCGATCCGTTAAAATCTCTTACTTTTGTTACTCTAAAGTCTAAGTCTTCAACTTCTCCTTCTATACCTGCTACCTTTATCCATTCTCCAACTCTTATCTTATCATCTACTATGATTAGGATTCCTTTTATGAAATCTTCAATGACAGTTTGAGTCCCTAAAGCTAGCGCCACACCTCCAACTCCTGCTGTTGCTATTAGGGTTGAGGTGTTTATTCCAAACAAATCTAGTATTAGGGTTATTGCTATAAATATTATCACCACTCTTATAACTGAATATATAGCATTTGATATGGTGTTTACCATGTTTTGATTAAGAGATGATTTTTGAACAGCTTTTCCTTCTAGCAACTTATTAACCAATTTTTTTAGGACCTTCAATATAATTTTGCTAGCAATGAAAATTATTGCTATGGCTACAAGGGCGAATATGATCCTATTTTTCATCAAATCTCTTACAACTTGTGTATCTTCTATTTGATCAATCATTTATTATCCTTAATATCTCTTCCGTTAACTTTTCGTGAAAATCACTAGCTAAATGTATGCCGTCAATAAATCTTCCATGGACCTTCCTTGCATCTATCATATAAGTATCCTTCCTATGTGATAAATCTTCTTTGAAAATCTCATAGAGTAAGTCTATTTTATCGTTAGTCATTTTGTAGGTTGGAAATATGCTTTCCTCTTCAACATAACTAGGGATTATCAGAATTTTTTTTGAAACATCCGACATTTCTAGTATACTTTTTAGATTTCTATAGGCAAACTCTGCAGATACTCCATTCAAAAAGTCATTAGTCCCACCAAACACCACTAATATATCATTATCTTCATCCGCCTTAAATTTTTTGTATCTTGCTAACATTTCCTCAGTTGTTGATCCATTAACACCTAGGTTTCTAACTAGAAAGCCCGCCTTCTCGAGAAAGCGGGTATAGTTTTTATCTTCTACAAGATAGCCTTGTGTGAATGAATCGCCTAAGCATATTATCTTTGTCATATCTTCTTCAAGGCAAGACCCGTTCTTGATGGGATGTAGATCTTGATACCGTCATAGTCAGTTCCAGAAAGCTTTTCTGAGTGATAGATAAAGTCGTGACTTATCCTATCAAACCCTCCAAATCTTCCTTCGTCTGTATCCATAAAAACCTTAAATTCTCCTATATCGTGGATTGGCAATTGGAAAGATTCGTAGGAGTTTTCTGGGTGGAAGTTAAATATATACACTATATCCTTGTTTCTGAAGGCTATAATTTTCCTATCATTATCTATCCACAACCTGTATGTTTCACCCGCTAGCTGACTGTTTTTCTTAGAAAATTCAAGCATGGCATTGTCGAAATTGTTTAAAAATTGATATTTTAAATCTTTGGAGTCAGCTAAGGACCATTGGCGTCTAGCATAATGATAGGAATATCCATTACCTTCTCTCGGAAAGTCGATCCATTCAGGATGTCCGAATTCGTTACCCATGAAATTAAGATAAGCATCAGCACCCATGGATATTGTAATCCATCTTATCATCTTGTGAAGGGCAATCGCCCTATCGATAATCATGTTATGGTCATCTTTTCTCATATTCCAATACATTTCTTGATCGGCTAGCCTAAATATTGTAGTCTTTGATCCTACCAGAGCCTGGTCGTGGCTTTCTACGTAGGATACTCTCTTTTCTTCTGGTCTGTGAGTTGATAGTTCATACCACATCTTAGATAGGTCCCAATCTTCGTCTCGTTTTTCTAGAGATTTCTCCCAGAAATCCGGCATGCCCATAGCAAGTCTATAGTCAAAGCCAACTCCTCCATATTCTATAGGAAGGCACATTCCTGGCATACCGCTCATATCTTCAGCTATTGTTATGGCATCTTTTTTAATTTCACTTATAAGCTCATTAGCAAGCTGTAAGTAGTTTATGGCTTCTATGTCTGTATTCATAGAGAAGTATTTGGAATATGAGTCAAACACCTCTCCTCTTCCGTGATCTTTGTAAATCATAGAAGTTACACCATCAAATCTAAATCCATCGAAATGGTATTCCTCTAGCCAATATTTTATATTTGATAGGAGAAAATGGCATACTCCTGGTTTTTTGTAGTCGAATAATTTGGAATCCCAATCAGGGTGATTTCCTTTATCTCCATCATGGAAGAACTGGTAGCTTGTTCCATCAAATTCATTGATGCCTTCAGCTGTATTTTTTACAGAGTGGGAATGAACCAAGTCCATTATCACATTGATGCCTTCCTTGTGGCAGGAATTTACCAGTGATTTTAATTCGTCATTTTCTCCATACCAAGAGCTTGTAGCGAAGAAATTCGATACTTGATAGCCAAAAGACCCGTAGTAAGGGTGCTCTGCTATGGCCATAAGTTGGATTGTATTGTATCCGTCCTTTTTTATTCTCGGAAGGACATTTTTCTCAAATTCCTTGTAAGAAGAAACCTTTCCCTCTTCTCCAGCCATTCCTATATGGGCCTCATATATTAAAAGATCGTCTTTTTGGATTTTGAAGTCATCATCTTCCCATTTGAATTTCTTCCTAGGATTTTGGATAAGGGCCGCATAGTCAAGATCTTCGTTTCTCTCAACTCTAGTAGCATACAAAGGAATCCTATCTCTTATGGCTCCATTTGCATCTACCAAGACCTTGATCCTTGATTTGTGAGGGAGAGTCCTTATTCCCTTTATCTCGATTTCCCAATCTTCTTCATTTATTTTTGTAAGAGGATGGGAACGTCTGTCCCATCCATTAAAGTCACCTATAAGGTAGAGACCATCTGCATTAGGAGCCCATTCCCTATATATCCAGCCAGTTTTTGTCTTGTGAAAGCCGTAATAGTTATGTGCATTGGCAAATTCGGTGAGTCCTTTTCCATCTCCTAAAAGTTTTTCTTTTTGCCTTTCGTAAGATTCCATCCTCAAATTAATATCATTTTCGTAATCTTTAAGCCAAGGATCTATATTTAATATTTCCCACTTTGCCATAGCATACTCCTTACTTTCTTTTCTATAATTATTTTTCCAATACTTTTGCTGTTATCTCTTTTGGTACTTCTTCGTATCTTACAAATTCCATTGAGAATGAACCACGTGCTGATGTTTGACTTCTTAAATCAATTGCATAAGTTAGAACTTCTGCTAGTGGAGCTTCGGCAAGGATTACTTGACTTCCGTCTGCTTGTGGCTCCATACCGAGGATTCTTCCACGTCTCTTGTTCATATCTCCCATCACATCACCCATGTTAGCATCTGGAACATTTATTTCAAGTTTCATTACAGGTTCTAGTAAAATAGGATCTGCTTCTTCTATACCCTTCTTGAAAGCAATTTTTGCAGCAGTTTTGAAGGCTTGTTCATTTGAATCTACTGGGTGGTAGGATCCATCATATAAAGTCGCCTTGATTCCAGTAACTTTATAGCCGCCTAGTGGTCCTTCTGCTAGGGATTCTACTAGACCTTTTTCTACAGCTGGGAAGTAGTTTTTAGGAACTGCTCCACCGAATACTTCTTCGTCAAATACGAAGTCTTCATCAATCGGTTCAAATCTTATAAATACATCTCCGTATTGGCCTGCACCACCGGATTGTTTCTTGTGCTTTCCTTGAACATCTGATTTGGACTTAATAGTTTCCCTATAAGGAATCTTGTATTCTACGACTTCTGTATTTACTGAGTAGTTATCTTTTAGTTTATCCATCAAGACTTCTAGTTGGACATTACCAAGTCCTGATATGATAGATTGGCTTGTCTCTTGATTTCTTTCTTCCTTGAAGGTTGGATCTTCTTCAGCAAGCTTTTGTAAGGCTTCTGAAATCTTATCCTCGTCATTTTTGCTTAGGGCCTTGATAGCGAAAGATAAAACAGCTTGAGGATATTTGATTCTCTTATATTCTATTTTGTTTTCCTTAGTAGCTAAGCTGTCACCAGTTGATGCAGAATCTACCTTAGAGAAGGCTCCTATATCTCCTGCTACTAGCTTATCTACTTTTATTTGTTCCTTACCTCTAAGGACAAAGAGATTTGCTACTTTCTCTTCCACGTCCTTACTTACATTATATATCTTATCGTCTTTATTTATAGTTCCTGATAGGACTTTAAAGATAGAAATTTTACCTACAAATGGATCTGCTATTGTCTTAAATACTACAGCAGAGAAAGGTGCATCTTTATTTGGTTCGAATGCTTCATAGCCTTCTTTTACCCTGTAGCCTATATTTGCTGCCTCATCGTCAATTGCTGGCATGTATTTTATTATGCAGTCAAGAAGTGAAGTTAGGCCAATTTGTTTTTCGCTAGAACCTGCTATAAGAGGAACTACATCTCCTTCTAGTATCGCCTTTGATAAACCCTTCATAAATTCTTCTTCTGAGAATTCTTCTCCCTCAAAGAATTTCTCCATTAGGCTATCATCTGATTCAGCAACAGCTTCTATGACTTGGTTGTAGACTTCTTCAACCTCTGCCATTCTTATTTCAGGAATTTCCACTTCCTTTTTCTCATCATTTTCATAAGTGTAGGCTTTTTTATCGATTACATCGATAATACCTTCGAAGTCTTCTCCTTCACCTAACATCAAGGTTAGAGGGATAATTTTCTTGCCAAATTCTATATGCAGATCTGAAACAGCCTTGTTGAAGTTGGCGTTCTCTTTGTCTAATTTATTTACGAAAATTATAGAAGGTAGGTTGATCTCTTGGGTGTATTTCCAGTATTTTTCAGTTCCTACTTCTATACCACTTTCCCCATCTATAACAAAAAGTGCTGATTCTGCTGCTCTTAGAGCTTGCAAAACTTCACCTTCAAAATCAAAAAATCCAGGAGAATCTATAAAATTAATCTTGAAATCATCATATTCGATTGGAACTATTGAAGTTTGGAGGGAAATATTTCTCTTCTTTTCTTGTGTTTCATAATCTGAAACAGTTGTCCCTTCTTCAACCTTTCCCTTTTTATCGATCACACCAGTTTTAAATAATAGTGATTCTGTCAAAGAGGTCTTACCTGCTTTGGAGTGACCGACTAAAGCTAAATTTCTGATTTTTGATGTGTCATAATTTTTCATATTTACTCCTTTGTGAAAACATTTATTCTTTTGTATAATAAAATGCTCTTTTTAAAATTTATACTATAATTATATAGCAAAACGAAAAATTTATCCACTAATTAGAAAATGTTTTCACAAAGTCAATGAAAAAAGCCCCAAATCAGGGGCTTAAAGGATTATTTTCTTTTTAGATAATCTAATACAGTTAGAGACTTCCTTAGTTTATCGTCCGCTATATATTTATTTATAGCTCTTAGGGTTTTCTTGTTATCTCTAGTAGAGAAAATAAAATCTCCATTGCTTTTGGTATGAATGGCAAATCTCGTGATTTTCTTCTTAAAGATAACAGCTGCAGTCACAAGCCTAATTTCTTTCCGAGGTATTTGGATAAAATCAGCCTTGTTCCTGTCATTGTAATATTCAAAAGCCCTATCACCAACCATGACCTTACCTTGAGAAGTAAGGCCATTTAGGTTAGTGGCAGGGATAGTTAAATCGACTTTGGTATTTTGCGATTGAACCATTACATAATTCCAAAGAATCTAGCGATGATTCCTATTACGAATAGAGCAACTATTATAGCAATTGGAGATACATCTTTCTTTAGAAGTTTACAGATTCCTAAAGTTAGTAAAAGTGGTACAAGACCTGGAATCAAGCTATCCAAGTTATCTTGTAGGGTTGTTACCTTTACTGGATCTAGGGCTGTAGCACCTATGTTATGGTATTGAGTTAGGGCTTCTTTGATTCCTTCAGCTCCAGCTGGAAGAGATGCCCAGTCGATATATGAACCTGGTTGTTGAGTAATTTCTGATACATTTACTGTGAAGTTGATTGATACCCATCTTTGCACTAGGGCTCCTACTATAAACATACCTAGGATTGAAGCCATAAGGGTAACTCTACCTAGAAGTCCTCCAGATAGGTCTTTTGTTATTTCGTTACCTGCCCTATAGCCCATCTCTTGAGTCTTCCACTCAAATATATATCTTATTAGATTCCAAAATACAAAGAATATTATTGGACCTAGTGGGTTTCCTGAAAGAGCTAGGGATGCTCCTAGAGCTCCTAGAATTGGTCTTAGGGTAAACCAGAATACTGGATCTCCTACACCTGCAAGTGGTCCCATCATACCAACCTTAACACCGTTTATTGCCGCATCATCAATTGGAGTTCCATTTGCTCTTTCTTCTTCCATAGCAAGGGTTACTCCCATTACTGGACTTGATACGTATGGGTGGGTGTTGTAGAACTCAAGGTGTCTTTTTAGGGCTAGTTTTTGATCTTCTTTGTCCTTATATAAAGCCTTGATAGCAGGAATCATTGAGAAGGCCCAACCACCATTTTGCATTCTCTCGTAGTTCCAAGTTCCTTGGAGGAATTGGTGACGGTTGCATACCTTCCTACGAACAGATTGATTTAGGACAATTCTTTCTTCATTATTGTTTATGTTTTCAGTCATAATTGCTCCTTTTTAATAATCGTTTATGATATCGCCTAGAGGATCGCCTGAACCTTGTCCTCCACCTTGGTTACTTGTAGCAAGATTTTTAAGAGTCATATATACAATCGCAAGTACAACACCTATAACACCAAGGCCTATTAGGGTGATTTGATCGATTGCAGCGAAGACAAAACCTAGGGCAAAGAATGGCCAAGTTTCCTTTGTGCTCATCATGTTGATAACCATGGCATAACCTACAGCTGCTACCATTCCACCACCAACTGCCATTCCTCCTGTTAGCCAGTCTGGCATAGAGTTTAGGGCATCAGTTACTACCTTTGGTGGGATAAAGCAAAGAACGAGGGCTGGTATTGCAATTCTAAGTCCTTGCATACATACACCCATCCATGAAAGAACTTCAATCTTTCTAAAGTCAGCGTTTTCTGCTGCTGCATCCATTCCGTGAACCATTGGGATAGCTAGAGTTCTTGCTATCATTGTAAGGAATAGTCCTGCTACAGAAAGTGGGATTGCAAGCGTAATAGCAGTATTGATCGCACTAGTTACATTTTCGCTTCCTCCTTCTAGGGCAAGGACCATTATAATAGCACTAGCTACTTATGCGAGAGCTGCATCTGGGGCGACTGCCGCACCTACGTTTGCCCAACCGAGGGCTATCAATTGTAAAGAACCGCCCAAGATTATGCCTTCCTTTAGGTGACCTGTTACAAGCCCTATTAGGGTACAAGCAACAAGTGGTTGGTGAAATTGGAATTGGTCTAAGATTCCTTCACATCCTGCAAGAAAAGCTACAAGGACGATTAAAATAACATTAAGTATATTCATAATTTCTCCTATTAATTAATATTTAATTCTCTTTTAGCTTTTTTCATCAAATTGTCGAAATTTTCATTCTTGTCTGCTGGAACTTTTCTGACATCGATCTTTATCCCATGTTCTAGAATTTTGTCAAAACATTTTACATCGTCAGCATTCATAGAAACAGCATTTGTAAGGTTGATATCTCCTTGTTTATAAGCCATTGATCCTAGATTAACCTTATCTAGCTTTCCGCCTAGTTCTAAAAATTCTAGGACATCTTGTGGTTTTTCAAACAATAATAAAGCACGAGTTGACCCAAAACGTGGATCATCCATAATCTCCTTCATCTTCCAAATAGGAATTACGTGAGCCTTAACTCCTGGAGGAGCCGCTTCCATTACCATGCTTTTTCTTAGTTCATCTTTACTTACGCTATCACTTACTACGATGATTCTGTCAGGTTTTACTGATTTGGTCCAGCTCGTAGCGACTTGTCCGTGAAGAAGTCTTGTATCTATTCTTGCAAGACCAATATCGATCTTACCATCTCCAAGAACTGTTCCTTCTGGGATAGATCCCTTAGGGATATTATCCTCCTTGACTTCTGTAATAGCTTCTTCTACTGGATTAAGCTCTTCCGGCTTAATCTTAACTCCTTCTTTGGCTGATCCTACTATAGCCTTTGCTATATCGTGAGATTTCTCTGCAGTAAATCTCTCGCTTAAAGCTTCTATGACCATAGGAAGGTTCATGCCAGCAACAATTGCCCATTTATCCTCGTTTCCCTCAAATAAATTTGAGCTTTGGTTAAATGGTGTACCGCCCCAAAGGTCAACCAAGAAGAGAATCTCTTCAGTATTTAAGTTTTCAATGGCTTTTTCGAGATTTGCTCTAAAATCATCGGGCCCCATTGAAGGAAGTAGGCATACTGATTCGAATTTTTCTTGCTCGCCAAAGATCATTTGAGCGGATTCTTTGATACCATCGGCAAAACCGCCGTGGCTTGCGAGTATTATTCCTACCATACGAACTCCTTTCTTTCTAATAATACATTCGTACCATATCTATATTATAACACTTTGCACAAGAATCTATAAATTATTCAATCATTTGGGAAATCTATAGCAGCAAACTTCCTAGCTTCTGTCAAAATCCAGGAAGTATCAAGACTTATCTTAGAAAGTGCTCTTGCCTTTTTCATATCCCTTTGACTTATGATTTGTTGAAACTGTCTAAATTCATAGACCATCCTGTGACAAGGTTGATTTAAGTTTACTTCTCTAAAAACATTCTTAGCTGATTGTTTAATCCTAAAGGACGAAAAAGAATTGATAGCGTCAGTTATCTCTATACTTCCCCTATCTGTTTGAATAGTATTAACTAGACTTGCATCTGAGTCCTTGCTGCCTATGGCAATAGCCTTAAAGTCCCCATAGTCTAGGTAAAGGATGCCTGATGTATCAATCCCCTTTTCCATATTAGGAAAATACTCCACAGCCTTTGGCCTTCCAAAAAGCATAGAAAGGTAATCTACATTATAGAAATTGATATCCATAAGAGCCCCACCATTCATCGACTTATCAAATACTGGTGCGATATCCCCTTCTTTGAACTTATCGTATCTAGAAGAATATTGGGAATAGTTGAATGAGACGATTTTTATATCTCCCAACTTCTTAAGCTCATCTCTTACAGCTAGAGCATTAGGAATAAATCTATGGCTTGCTGCCTCAAGAACTATTAGTCCTTTAGCAAAGGCCCTAGCAAAAATTTCCTCACTCTCCTTTAAGTTTCCACAGAAAGGCTTCTCGCAAATAATATCCTTGCCTAATTCTATTACGTAATCCATCACTTCATAGTGGAGGATATTGGGAAGAGCGACATAGACTACCTCTACATTCTCATCTTCTATTAATTTTCTATAATCCACATAAAACTTGTCAATATTATATCTTGTAGAAAGCTTTCTTAGCTTATCCTCGCTTCTTTTAGTAGCAGCAATCGCTACAAGGTCGATTTCTTCAATATCTACTGCAAAAGATAAAAATCCGCCGACAATTTTGCCGGCACCAATTATTCCAAGCTTCATAACTCATCCTTTCAATGATTTTCTTAGTAAACTTACTCTAATATGATAACCTAAATTTTATAATGCGACAATATCTTTTCATAAGTTTTAATTATATAACGAAAAGATCCTTCCATATTATTATTTACTAGAATTCATAAGTAGTATAGTAATACAAATGGAGGAAATATGACTTACAATTTATTAAAGAAAGAAGAATTTGAAAACTTAGGCCTAACAGTTTTTCTCTATGAACATGAAAAGACTAAGGCCAATATTATATATGTTAAAACTTGTGACGAAAATAAGACTTTTGCTATAAGCTTTAAGACACCACCGACAGACTCTAAGGGCAAGGCTCATATCATGGAGCACTCTGTCCTTAATGGCTCAAAAAAATACAAGACCAAGGACCCCTTTATGGATATGGCTTCATCAAGCCTCGAGACTTTCCTAAATGCCATGACCTATCCTGACAAGACCGTCTATCCTGTATCAAGTGAAAACGATAAGGACTTTTCTAACCTAGTTGATGTGTACCTAGATGCAGTCTTTAATCCCCTAGCCATAGAGAAAAAGGAAATCCTAGATCAAGAGGGCTGGCACTATGAAATGGAAGATGGGAAAATCACCGGCATCTCTGGAGTTGTCTATAACGAGATGAAGGGAGCCTTGTCTGATCCTGAAAGTCTAATCTATAACGATATAAATTCGCTTTTATATAAGGGTAGCCCTTACGAATATGAATCTGGTGGTAATCCTAGAGAAATCGGTGATTTGACCTATGATGAGTTTGTTGATTTTTATAAAAACCACTACCAACCATCGAACTCACTAATTTATTTCTATGGAAATATGGACATCGACCCACTCCTTACCCGCTTGGACGAAGAGTATCTAAGCAAGTATGACTTTAAGGAATTTGATAATGAGATAGAAGTCAAGGAAAATTACTATCCTGAAATAATCGAAGGCACTTATCCAGCAAGCAAAATTGAGGAGGACTCCGACTATCTTTCCTATGCCTTTCTTGCAAGCTCTGCCCTCGATAGCAAAGACTATCTCACCCTTTCTATCCTTGTAAATACCATCTTTAATATGGACTCATCAAAGATTAGAAATGAAATTAATGAGAAACTTGCTCCAGAGTACTTCTACGCAAGGCCAGGCTACGGCAATAGGTCCTCCGTCCTAATCCAAGCCCAAAAGACTGACGGAGGTAAGGTCGATCAATTTGTAGAAATAATAGAGAAGGGCTTAGAAGAAGCAAGCAAAAATCTTTCTATAGAAAGTCTTAAGTCTGCCTTTTCTATCTTTGATTTTGCCCAAAGGGAGAGCTTAAACGATGCTAGTCGTGGACTTTCCTATTTACTTATGACAAATCCAGATGCTGATGTCTTTTCTGTATATAGGATGGTCGATACTCTAGATGAGCTAAAAAAGCTAATCGGGACTGGTTATTACGAGGATTTCATACAGAAGTACTTCCTAAATAATAAGACCAAGCTCGTCCATATAGCAAGAGCTGATGGTGATTATAGGAAAAAGCAAGATGAGGAATTTAATAAAAAAATCAGTAAATTAAACGAGGAAATGACTCCTGAAACTCTTAAAAAAATCGAAGGTGAACTAAAAGCCCTTAAAGATTATCAAAATAGGGAAAACTCACCAGAAGAGAAGGCTACAATACCAAGACTTAAGCTAAGCGATGTGCCTACGACTCTTCCTAAAATCCCTAGAGAAGTCCATGAGGATAAGTTTAAATTCGTCTACCATGAACTTGAAACAAGCGGTCTGATCTATGCTAATCTTTACTTTAATATAGACCATTTAAGCTTAGATGAAATGCAAAAGCTCCAATTAATCGGAGAACTATTAGGATCAATTGATACGGAAAATATTTCCTACAAGGATATAGATGATATAATATGGCAATATCTAACAGGGCTAAACTTTACTATAGCAAGCATTAGGATAAATGATGAAAAAATAGAAAACAACTTTAAAGTAACTTTCAAGACTACTAGAGAAAATATCCAAAAAGCTGTGGAAATAGTGAAGGACTTTTTGATAAATACCATCTTTGATGATCAAAAAAGAATACTCGAGCTTCTTAGGATAAGAAAGTCAGTCTTTGAGTCAACCATGTACGATCAGGGCCATCTCATAGCCTTAAATAGGAATAATTCCCATATAGATAAGCTATCTTATATCAAGGAGAAACTTTCTGGAATCGACTACTATCTTTTCATAAAAGATGCTATCCAAAAAGCAAGTGAAGACTTTGATACTTTTAGAATCGAGCTAGAAAATCTATATAGAAAAATCCTATCTAATGATCTGACCTTAAATATTACTGGAGATAGGAAGGATTTTGAAAGTTTAAAGGAAAATTTATTAGAAGAATTTGCCTTCCTTAATAAAACTTTCGATAAAAAATCTATAGTTTTCAACAAAACTCCAATAAAGGAAGCCATAGCATCCGATGCAAGTGTAAATTACATTTCCAAATCAGCAGACCTTAAGGATTTAGATCTTTCCTATAAGGGAAGCTTATCTCTTGAAAGCTCAATAATATCAAATCCTTATCTCTACGAGCTAATTAGAGCCAAGGGAGGAGCTTACGGAGCAGGGATGATTATAGATAGGTCAGCACTTTTTTCAACTTACTCCTACAGGGACCCTAATATAGAAAAAACTCTAGAAAACTATGATGAGATACCTGAAATCGCAAGAAATCTTGATATGGACGAAAGGGACTTCGCAAATCATCAAATATCCACCATGGGTAAGTTTCTAAGACCTAAGTCTCCTTCCCAAAAGGCAGATAGTGACTTTGTTAATTACAAGAAGGAAAATCCTAAAGATGAAGAGGAAATCCTAAAAGAGATTAAAGAAGCAGACTTATCTGATATAAGAGCCTTGGCAGATATTTTAGATAAGGCCCTCGCCTACAATAATATCCTTGTTTTCGGAAATAGAGGAAAAATCCTTGAGAAAAAAGACTTATTCGATAAGGTAATAGATCTTTCTGATTAATATAATTAATTTATATTACAATATATTTGAATTAATTTTATAATATCTTGATTTGTAGTATGATGTAATTAAGAAAACAAAAGGAAGAATTATGTCAGATAAAAACAAAAAACACAAAAAATCTTTTTATAACTACGCAGAAGATATAGAAAACTTCGACTTTGATGACATTCCTTTCGCAGAAATCGGAATAAAGATCAAAAACTCAATCAACGGAGCCATCAAAGCTTTCTCATCTTCTAGTAAGAAAAACTTGCCAGCGACAAGAAATCCAAAAGTTTGTGAGCAAAAGCCACCTCAAGCAGGATATAGCGTTTTAGCAAAAATCGCTTCAATAATTTCTGCCCTTTGCTTTTTTGCAATAACCATAGATTCCTTCACAGAAATGTCCTATGGTGGCGGATTTACTATGCTATTTGCTACCCTTATATCTTTTGCCCTTACTATAGCAGTTCCCTACGGACTATGGAAATTAGGAAATAGGTATAAGAGACTATCCGATAACTATGTAAGATTTCTAAGAGAGCTTGGAGATAATACGGTAATGTCCATTAGAGATCTGGCAAGTGGGGTTGCCCAAAGTGAAGAGCAAACCACCAAGGACCTCCTCTATATGATGAAGAAGAATTACTTCAAACAGGCAAGAATTGTAGAAGATGGCAAGATATTTATCCTAGATATCCCAACCTTCAAGCTATATAAGGAAAAGCTCGATAAGATTCCTTCTTACAGGAAAAACCTCACTGACGATGTAGAAGCTAGTGAGGAAAACCTATCGGTAGAGGACCTAAATAAGGAAAGATCCCAAGAGATCATTGCCGAGTCAATTTCATCTCTTGATAAGTTAAGCGAGAAGAGCGAAGAGATAGAAAGTCCTAGCTTTAAGGAGTCTTTAGGAAAGCTAATAGAAAATTCTACAGATATCCTAAAAATTATAGAAAAATATCCAGATAAGGCAACAGGTCTCGGCAAATTTTCGACCTATTACTTGCCAACAAGCCTTAAGCTTGCCGAATCCTACAGGGACTTCGAGCTTGTAAATAGTAGCGATTCTAGGATAGTAAAATCAATGGAAGATATCGAAGAATCAATCAAAACCATAGCCGAAGCCTTCGACAAGATGAAAATCGACCTCCTAGACGACAGGACCATGGATGTAAAGACGGAAATCGACACAATTAACCTCTTGCTCAAACAAGAGGGACTAACAGAAGATGATTGGAGTTAATATGAGCGATATAGAACTAAAACTAGACGGAGTATCAGAAGACGATAAGCTCGATACTATAAGTGATAAAGAAGTTGATCTAGTAGAAAATAAAATTACATTTTCTCCTGACGAAGAGAAGATGATCAATGAATTTTCCAAAAAAATCGACCTAGAAGATACAAATATAATCCTCCAATACGGATCTGGTGCCCAAAAGAAGATTTCAAACTTCTCAGAAAAGACCCTGGATACCGTAAGAAACAAGGACCTTGGAGAAATCGGAGGCCTCCTAGACAAATTGGTTGTCGATATAAAGTCAATGGATCAAGAAGAGACTTCTGGACCTTTGGGATTTTTTAAAAAACAAGTAAACAAGTTAGATGCCCTAAAATCCAAATACCAATCAGCAGAGAAGAACATTGGTGATATATCCAAAATCTTAGAAAACCATCAAATAACCTTGATGAAAGACATTTCCATGCTCGATCAGATGTATGAGCTAAATGAAGACTATTATAAGGAAATCTCAATGTATATAGAAGCTGGTAATAGAAAGCTTATGGCGACATATAACGAGGATATACCTGCCCTTGAATCCAAGGCTCGTGAGTCTAATCTCCCTCTTGACGCCCAGAAGGTAAACGACCTAAAGGCTCAGGCCAACCGCTTCGAGAAAAAGCTCCATGATTTGGACCTTACGAGAATGGTCTCAATCCAAATGGCTCCACAAATCAGGATGGTCCAATCATCAAACTCAATTATGGCAGAAAAAATTCAAACAACCATAGTAAACACCATTCCACTCTGGAAAAACCAAATGGTCCTAGCCCTCGGTATGAATCACACCGACCAAGCCATAAGGACCCAAAAGAGAGTTGCAGACTTAACCAATGATCTCTTAAGGAAAAACGCAGATACCCTAAAACAAAACACAATCGAGACAGCCAAGGCCACAGAACGTGGAATAATCGACCTAGATACTATAAAACATACCAACGAGGCTTTGATTTCAACTATAGAGGAAGTTAGAAATATCCAAATCGAGGGTAAGAAGAATAGAGAGCTTGCCAAAGCTGAAATCAAAAGCTTAGAAGAGGAACTAAAAAGAAATCTTAACAAATAAGGAGATAAAATGACTGAACAATTAGAATTTAAATTCGACTGCCAAATGTTAATAGCAGGCGAGAACCTAGATGAAGACGAAATATTTGACTATATAACAGAAAACCTAGAAGGAGACAGCCTCCTTGCTGTAGGAGATGAAGATCTAATAAAAATCCACTTCCACTCAAATAAACCTTGGGAAGTCTTGGAATACGCAGCAAGCCTTGGAGAAATCCACGACATAGTAGTAGAAAATATGCAAAGACAAGCCGAAGGCCTTCAAGGCTAAAATATTTTATTTAAAAATAGTCTATTAAAGGAAAAAATCCTCTAATAGACTATTTTTAGTCTAATAATTCTTTAAGCCTGCCAATAACCTTGTAGTCAACTTTCTTCAATTCTTCTATGTTTTTGACTCCGAGTAGGCACATTATTATTTTCATCTTGTATTGCAAATCTTTTAGGAATTCTTCGCAAACCTCGTAGCCTCCGTGGAGGAGATATCTTAGGACTTCTCCGCTCATAGCAGCCATGTCAGCTCCTATGATAATTGATTTTACGATATCTGTCGCATTTCTTATCCCGCCAGATGCTATGATAAAGACATCTTCCGACACACTTCTTACATCTATGATGGACTTTGCTGTAGGGATTCCCCAATCGTAAAATTCAGAAAAGTCTGTTTCTACATCTCTTAAATCTTCAATCTCTATGAAGTTGGTACCACCCTTTCCGGCTACATCGATGTATGCTACTCCCATATCTAGTAGCTTACTGGCGACACTTTTAGAAATCCCTGATCCTGTTTCTTTTACTATAATAGGGATATCGAGCTTTTCTACTAGATTTCTAATGTTTTCACCAAGTCCACTAAAGTCCCTATCTCCTTCCGGCATGACTAGCTCCTGGGCTATGTTTAGGTGGACTTGCATAATGTCTGCATCTATCAAATCTTTGGCGAAGATAAAATCTCCAAGGCTTCTCTCAGATCCTAGATTTCCTATTTTTATTATATTCTTATCCTTTAGGATAGTGAAGGAATCACGGCTTTCTTCATCCTTTATGGCTATAGCCTCACTACCTGAGGCCATGGGTATGCCTACTGCTTCACAGATTGAGGATAGGTCTTCGTTAATATCACTTCCAGCTTCTCCTCCTCCTGTCATGGCGTTAACCATCAAGGGCATGGATATAGTTCTCCCTAGAAAGTCAATCGATGTATCAATCTCTTCCATATTCACATTAGAAAGAGCATTGTGCTCAATGTAGATATCTTCTAGTAAGGTATTTGTTATGATTTCACTTTTGAGATAATTTTCTATATGTTCATCTTTTCTTCGTCTTCTATCTTCCATTTCCCACCTATCATTCATCTTTATCACTAGTATCAGACTTTTCTACCTTTTCCTCAGCTTCCTTTGGACTTTCTTCCTTTTCTTCTTTTTCTTTAGGAGCTTCTTCAGGAAGAGCCTCTTCTACCTCTTCTTCTACATATTCTGGCTCATAATATTCGTACTCATAGCTAGGGGCTGGTTCATAGTAATGTGGTTCGGTATCTTCTATTATTTCTTGCCTAACAGGGGCCTCTACTTCTGCCTGTGGAACTGGATCTTCTTTGACTTGGTTTTTTCTTCCATCTAGGATATTCCCATCCTCATCTATACCCGCCTTGGTCCTGTCCCAATTTCTAAGCTTAAAGTTTTCAAACTCCTTATCTACTAATCTCCAAGTCTTCTCAAATTCTGGTAGATAGTAGCTAGTCCCTTCCATAGTTTGCTCTCTACCTGGAACTGTAAATGTTGAAACACTATCAGATGAGAATTTGTCGATATTGTTAGTCAAATCCATAAGAACTGACATTGGTAGGTTAGTTTTTACATATTTTAAATAGTTAGTTACAAAAGTCGTTAGATTGATATTTTCTGACTTTTCTACTATTTGATCTACCATGGCCTTTATAAAGCCTTGTTGGGCCTTAACTCTACCTATATCACCGTTTTCATAAATTTTCCTAGTTCTTAAATACCATAGGGCGTGTTGACCGTCGAAATGATTCATCCCTTCTCTAATCTTGAGGCTTCCTACATCTATAGATACTCCCTTAGGAACATCGAAGTCCACCCCTCCTAACGCATCTATTATATTTTCCACAGCCTTATAGTTTACCTGGACGTAATAGTCGATATCAAGCCCTAAGAAATTCCTTAGAGTCTGAATGGTAAGCTCTATTCCACCGAAGGCGTGAGCGTGGTTTACCTTATCGAATTCTTGTCTAATCTTAACCCTGGAGTCTCTTGGTATAGATAAGATGTCGATTTTACCTGTTTCAGTATTAGCTTTGACTAACATTATGGTATCAGTTCTTGTAAAATCATCATTGTCATCATCGTCTGAGTTCTTATCTACTCCAACAAGTAAAAATAGGTGTTCGTGTTCATTACTTGCTATAGCATCGTCATCAAAGGAGAAATCATCCCCATAGGTTTTCTTAAGTTCATTATTTTCAAGCCTATCAAGGATGGTATTAGATCCAAAATAGGCTATTATTGCGACAAAAACTACAGCCACAAATCTTTTTATCTTCATTATCATTCCTTATCTAATTTTAGTAAATCTTCTCTAGCTATTATTATATTCGAAATAAATACTCCTACAAGATGAAAAACCAATCTTAATATTCTAAAAAAAGGAGCCTAAGCTCCCTTATGATTTTAATATCTTCCCTTGTATTTGAGGGCTTCTGCCATGGATTTGATTGCCACCATGAAGGAAGCCTCTCTCAAATCGACATTTTCCTCTTCTGCCATATCGAAGATTCTTTCAAAGACCCTAAGCAGATCTCCTTCTTCCTTATCCTTAACCTTGTCATAGTCAAAATAATATCCAATTTGGTTTTGGATCCATTCGTAATGACTTACTAGGACTCCACCAGAGTTGGCTAAGATATCTGGTATAAGGGTAACCCCCTTATCTTCAAGGACTTGTGCTGCACCTGGACTTGTTGGACCATTTGCCCCCTCTGATATGACCTTGGCCTTTATAGTTTTTGCGATTTTCTCTGTGATCACATTTTCTAGAGCACAAGGAAGGATTATATCTGTATCTAGGGCAAAGAATTCTTCGTTACTAATCTTTTTAGAATCAGCGTAGTCTAGGACTGAAGATCCACCTTCTTTTAATTTCCTTAATTCCTCCACATCTAGGCCATCTTCATTAATAATAGCAGAAGAACCTGAAGGAGCCTTCCTATCACTTGCATTTACAGAAATTAGCCTTGCTCCAAAGTCAGTCATGTACTTAGCAGCGAAGTAGCCTACATTACCAAAGCCTTGGCAAATAAATGTTTTCCCTTCAAGGCTCTCATCTTTTCTTTCGTAAGCATATTTTACTGCAAGGGCTACGCCAAAACCTGTCGCCTGGTCTCTTGCAAAGGATCCTCCTAGGGCAAGGGGCTTTCCTGTAAAGGTCGCAATGTCCTCCCTTCCCTCATTTAAAGTTACATATTCATCAATGAAATATCCCATAATCTTGGCATTTGTATTTACATCAGGAGCTGGAATATCTATTCTACTTCCTAAATAATTATTAGTAGCACGAACAAAACCACGTGATAGGCTTTCGATTTCTCTTTCAGAAAGCTCTTTAGGATCTACAATGACACCACCCTTGCCACCTCCTAAAGGAAGTCCCAAAAGAGCGACCTTGATACTCATCATCATTGAAAGAGCCATCACTTCTTCTCTTGTAACATTTTTATCAAATCTTATCCCACCCTTGGATGGACCTAGGGCGGTAGAATGGGCTGATCTAAAGGCCTTGAAGACCCTTGTTTTACCATCATCCATCTTTACAGGAATAGCAACTTCTATAAGTCTTTCTGGCTCTTTTAATATTTCATAAACAGTAGAATCTAGCTTAAGCTTATTGCAAGCCTTCTTGTACCTATCTCTAGTAGCTTCTAATATATCTAATTTCTCACTCATTATTGGCTCCTTAATTTGTTTTCTATTAATAATAATACATACAGACCTATTACTAGTCAATTTCTAAAAATAAAAACTTCCAAGACAAATATTATAGTCCTGGAAGCTTCTTTACTCCTTAGCTCCTAGAAGCTTGTCTATAGTAGTTAGGCTATCCCTGTAGGAATATGAAATTATATCAGGAGTCGTTGGATTTTCCTCGTTGATTTTCCCTGCTGGATCATAGCCTAGGGTGTTGGTATAGGTAAAGACAAGGCCTGAGTTAGGCATCACAGAATTGATCACCCCAAGGGTTATCCCATCTCCACCACTTGTATTTCCTATAAGGGTTGCAGTATTTGAATACTTCATAAAGTTAGCAAATCCTTCCGCTGCCGAAAATACATTCCCATCTACCAATAGATACATAGAACCATCAAAGCCATAGTCCTTGCTTGAAGTGTCGGGGTTTACTGTTATTATATCCTTCATGTAAAAGTCAAATCGCTTTAAGTCTTCTTCATTATCGAGTTTGATCGCCGATATATCCACATTAGAAAGTCTTTCGACATTATAGCTATCGTCAGAAAACATAAGCTTTGCCTGGTTGGACTCTTTGAAAAATAGATTAT
This sequence comes from Anaerococcus sp., assembly GCF_030825785.1. Lineage (GTDB taxonomy): Bacteria > Bacillota > Clostridia > Tissierellales > Peptoniphilaceae > Anaerococcus. The sequence continues at coordinate 23,730 of NZ_JAPJPG010000012.1, read as the reverse complement.
TAGTTACAGACTTTGGCCCAGTGATAAGCTTTGGGAGGAGGAAGTTTTGCCAATATTCCATATTACCCCCGGCATTTCCCCTAATATCAACTGCAAGGGCCTTGTAGAGGTGTTTGTTTTTTAAGAATTCTTTTAGGACCTTGAGGTCTTCAGTATATTTCTCGCTTCCTGCCATAGATTTCACCCTAAGTATGGCTATATCATCGCTTGCTTCTTCGAATTCAAGGTTACTAGTAGTATCTGGTTTAAAAAAAGCAGATCTTCTTGAAAGACCCAAGGGACTTTCTACATCACTTTGGACTCCATCTAAGCCGTATCTGTTTCTTACGACCTGCCTGTTTAGATTTAAAAATTCATAGTAAATCGAAGCTGACTTCCAGTTTTTTGAAAAATATATGAGGGTCTTTTCTACATAGGCCTTATCGGCAATTCTTGTATGATTATTCCTTAAATCTCCACAAATCTCTTCCATAACCTTCCTAAAGTCTTCGTCGTTTTCGCAGCCTTCTACCATCTTCTTGTATTTATCATAATTATTTAGAAAGTCTATCTTGTGTTTTCTCTTCAAAACTCCAAAGAAGGGGTAATTGTTTTGAATTTGATTGAAGAAATAGTCGAAATCTTCTAATCTTTCTTCCTTGCTTAACTCTTTAGGTCTTTGGGCCTTTGGGACTTGAAGTCTTAGGGGCTCGTTAAGGTTTTTATACCACTTTAGGTACTCATCAACTGTAAAGCCTGTGATATTGTCAGGGAAGAAGCTACCATCAGATAGGATAATTCCTGAGTTATCGTAATCTCTCATGGCCCTTTTGCTTTTCATAGAATCAAGCCTTCTACCAACGCATGAAGTCATGAGAATTAAAGATAGGATGATAGTTACAAGCTTTAATCTCTTATTCATCTAGAAATCCTCCATTTAATACCAAATCTCTCTTGTAGAGATCGTAGAGTAGGGGGATGTTTCCTATAGGATTTACCAGAGAATATATTATGATAAACACTATAATGAAAGAAAGTCTATTCTGCTCAAGTCTTCTGATAGAAGCTTGGCTATAGTTTTTATTTTTAAGGTTGGCGAAGGAAAATACAAGGGCAAAGACTCCAAAAACTATCTCAAAAATCTCCCTATAATAAATGCCGAATGCAAGGACGCCGCATCCTGCCAGAAAATACAAGAGGCTGCTTAATTTTACTAGGTTGTTATATCTTTTTATGAGATTTCTTTCTCTCTTATTTCTCTTTCGCATATCATAATTCCAAATTCGGGTAGACTTTCATGAAATTATCGTCTACGACTCCGTTTTTATAATTTAAGAAACCCGCCATGGCAACCATTGCCGCATTATCTGTGCACAAAATTACAGATGGATGATAGAATTTGATTCCTTCCTTATCGCATTCTTCCTTAAGTCTTTCCTTAAGCCTAGAATTTGCAGCAACTCCCCCGCTTACGGCGAGAGTCTTTAGGCCTGTTTCTTTAAGAAGCATCATGGACTTATCTACTAAAACATCTACAACAGCTTCTTGAAAGCTTGCCGCAAGATCAGCCTTATTTACTTCTTCGCCTCTTTGTTCAAGCTTGTGGGCGTAGTTTAGGACTGCTGTCTTAAGACCTGAAAAGGAAAAATCATAAGATCCCTTCTCAAGCATCACCCTAGGAAAGTCTATAGCGTCTTTATTGCCTTTCCTGGCTAGCTTATCGATCTTTGGACCTCCTGGATAGCCAAGTCCAATTTTTCTTGCAACCTTATCGAAGGATTCGCCTGCTGCATCATCTAAGGTTTTTCCGATGACTTCATAGTCAGTATAGGAATTGACCTTACATAGGTAGGTATGACCTCCGGATACGACTAGACTTATGAAGGGAGGTTCTAGGTCCTTGTTTGACAAATAGTTGGCGCAAATATGCCCTTGCATGTGATTGGCACCAATCAAAGGAGTCCCTGTCGCAAGGGATAGACCCTTGGCTGCTGAAATCCCAACCAAGAGCGATCCCATAAGCCCTGGTCCCTTGGTTACTGATATAAGATCTATATCTTCATAGCTTAGGTTTGTATCGGCTAAGGCCTTCTCTATTAGGGGATTTATGGCTTCAAGATGCTTCCTGCTTGCAATCTCTGGCACGACTCCCCCGAAAAGTGCATGAATATCAATCTGTGATGATATCAAATTCACCAATACTTCTCTATCATTTTTGAGAATCGCAACAGAACTATCGTCACAGCTTGTCTCGATTCCCATAGTATAAAAATCACTCATATAATTTCCTTTTCATATTGTAGGCATCTTCTCCTAATTTTTGATAATAATTTTTCCTGATGCCATCTTTTTCAAAGCCAAACTTTTCATAAAGTCCTATAGCCTTAAAGTTTTTGACAGAAACTTCTAACCAAATTTCCCTAGCCCCACTCTCCTTACTATTTTCTATAAGATGAGAGAGGAGTTTTCTGCCAATGCCACGCTTTCTAAAGTCTTCATCTACTGCTATGGTAAAGATTTCCACAAGGTCTAGGACCTTGCTCGCTATGTAAAAGCCTACTATTTCACCCTCTAGCTCATATACGTAGTGGTTTAAGAACGAATTAGCAGTAAGGTCTTTTATAAGATTCTTCTTAGTCCACGGTTCGAAGAATGAAGCATTTTCAATCTCGTAAACCCTATCGGCGTCCTTTATTTCCATTCTTCTTATCATTTTTGGCTAACTCTCTTTCTGCCTGACTGGCTCTAAGGTAGTTCGGAACAATCTCATACAGCTCTTTTTTCGGAAAGTCTTCCTCTATGGCAATCTTTACCAGAGACCTTCCTATAGAATTATTGAAATTTAAAGGAAGGCTTATAGCTTTATCAAACTTATCCTCATATTTTTCATTCAAAGTTCCGATAAGCTCAACATCACGTCCTAGGTCATTTACCCTACTTGCAAAGTCATCTATGGTATACAAATCTTCCTTAATAACTTCATTAAAGTTTTCATCATATGCTGCCGCATAGACTCTATTACCCCTGGCATCTATCATTGGGACCTTTAATCTAGCTGATGATGAATTGTTAGCAAGGGCTAGGAGGGTTGATATGGCAATAAGATCCTTACCTGTAGCTTGAGCTAGGGTCTTTGCTATGGTCATCCCAATCCTAAGGCCTGTAAAAGATCCTGGTCCCTTGCCAATAACGAACTTGTCTATATCTCCTACCTTCATTCCCAAAAGATTTAATAAGGTTTCAATCATTGGAACCAGGGATTCGCTGTGAGTTTTTTGTTGGTTGACATTAAAATCTCCAATAATCTCTATCCCATCTGACACAGTTACGGTAGAAATCATTGTAGATGTATCAATTGCTAAAATATTCATTTATTTCACTTCCTCTAATTGACCCAGAGTCAATTGTAATCTCTCTCTCATTTTCTCCCAATTTTTCTATCCTTATATCTATCATATCTTCAGGCAAGTAAGGCCTTACATTTTCTGCCCATTCTAGTATTGTTATGGCATCTTCCGGATAGAAATACTCCTCGAAATCTATATCGAAGATATCTTCTGGCTCATCAAATCTATAAAGGTCCAAGTGATAGATTTTCTTATCCCCCTTATAGATATTTACAATGGCAAAAGTAGGAGAAGAAGAGTCCTCTATGGCAAAGTACTCTGATATATAGCCAGTTAGAGTAGTCTTTCCCGCTCCCATGTCTCCCTTAAGATTTATAACATCGCCCTCCTTTAACAGAGAAGCGAATTTATTCGCAAATTTTTTTAATTCTTCTAAGTTTTTAATAATCATAATTCCTCTTAGCTTCTATTATACTAAAGAAGGCCCAATAAAAAAAGCCCAACCACAATGATTGAGCTTAAGAATCTCTTCTTATCTTCTTTTGATGATTGGGGAAACTCTTTTATAAATTAATTCTGTTACAAAACTTGCTACAAGGCCTTTGACAATATTAAATGGTGCAATAGATAAAAGCATTAGGCTAAAGTAGCTTTTAACTAGACCATTTGACTTAGCTGTCATTCCCACAAAGGCATTTAGGTCAAGGCCCATAACCTTAGCATAGGTTGGGAAAACTATAAATGCGTTTGAAAGTGTAGCAACTGCAGTCATCGCAACAACTCCAAGAGCCAAAGAAAAGATAGCTGTCTTTTTAGTCTTTCTATTTTTATAAATACTTGATGAAACATAGACAAAAACTGCTCCGACTATAAAGTTAGAAAGTTCTCCAACTCCACCTGTAGTAGTCTTAGTTAGATTTAAGATGTTTTTTACAAGTTGGATTAAAACACCATACCAAGGTCCCATAGCAAAGCCACCGATAAGGGCTGGCACATCAGCTAGGTCAACCTTCATAAAAGGTGGGGCTATTGGTATTGGAAACTGGATAAACATCAATACATAGGCAAAGGCTGCCAAGATACCAACTTTAACAACTGAGTTTAAACTAAATGTTTTACTTCTATTCATACTTCCTCCTTATGGGCAATAAAAAATGCCCGATATCAGGGCAAAAAAAGCAGATTAATATTAATCTTCTTTCATCCAGACTTTACTGTCGGTATTGGAATTGCACCAATTCAGTCAAATAGACTCGCGGACTTTACCGCCGGTTAAGGAATTTCACCTTTCCCTGAAGATATCGCTAAGCGATAATATTTAGTTTATTTCTTAAATTCATCATACTAGATAAAAGATCCTTTGCAAGATAAATGCTATTCGTTTTCACATTTATCTAGGACCCATTTGTAGCCTTTCTTGCTTACTGTCTTTATAGGACTGAGCTTTGCTTTTTTAAATTGACTTCTAATCTTTCTTATGTACTCTCTGACTGACCTTTCAGTCGTATCAAAGCCTTTTTTGGCCATCGCATCTACTATCTCTTCCTTACTTAAGATACTTCCCATATTCCTAATTAGAATTGAGCAGATTGCTATCTCGCTTTTGGTTAAATCTAGGATATCATTGCCAATCCTAAAAATCCCATTGTCCTCTTCGAGACTACAGATGCCCATGCTTATAATATTGGCCTCTCTAAGCTCTTCTACCTTCCTAAATACATCCTTAATAAACTCCTGCCTGGTCACAGAATGAATCACAAAGTCCTTATCTTCTATTTCTTCCTCGTAAGGATTTTTCTTATATCTTTCTGTCAGGTATATGACAGGAATATTAGTCTTTTGTTTTATAAATTGTATAACTTGCAAGCACTTGTTGTGGGTCATATCGACTAAGATTAGATCGACTCCTTCTAAATCTCTAAACAAAAGGTCGTCTATTGAATCGATTTTTTCTACAAGTACTTCGTTTTTATTAAAACGAGAATTAATAAGTGAGGATACCCCATTCTCATTCTCTACAGATAGAATCCTCATACTTTCCTCCATATCCAAGGATTAATTCCAAAATAAGAAAAGCGCAAACACGCACCTTCAGCGTTAATTTTACCACAAATTGTTACATTCTGCAAAAAAACAGCAATTTGTTAAGGCTGACCCTACATAGTTAATACACTTTTTCTTTATTTATAAATTTAGGTACATTAAAAGGAGTCAATAACTCCCTTACTTAGACTTATTAAATAATATTAAACTTTGTCTAAAGAAGGGAGCTATCTTCCTCCTTTATCTTATAGATAATATTTTTTAACTACGTTTAGCTCATCATCTAGTTCGTAAACTAGTGGTTGGCCTGTTGGAATTTCAAGACCCATGATGTCTTCGTCTGAGATTTTCTCTAGGTGTTTTGCTAGGGCTCTTAGGCTGTTTCCGTGAGCTGCTACTAGGACTGTTTCGCCATCAAGTAGTTGTGGAGCGATGTGGTCGAAGTAGTAAGGAAGTACTCTATCAAGAGTTACTTTTAGGTTTTCAGCTGTTGGAACAACGTCAGCTGGTAGGTGTTTGAACATTGGAAGTTCTCTTTGTTTTTTAGCTTCTTCTTCGCTTAGTTCTGGTGGAAGTGTATCGTAGCTTCTTCTCCAGATGTGAACTTGTTCATCTCCATATTTTTCAGCTGTTTCAGCCTTGTTTAATCCTTGAAGTGCACCGTAGTGTCTTTCGTTTAGTCTCCAAGACTTTTCTACTGGAACAAACATTTGTCCTGAATATTCTAGGGCATAGTTACAAGTTTTGATCGCTCTTGTTAGGATTGATGTGTGAGCATGGTCAAACATTATTCCTGCTTCTTTGATTTTTCTACCAGCTTCTTTAGCTTCTTCTTCCCCTTTTTCAGATAGGTTTACATCAACCCAACCTGTAAATTTATTGGCAAGGTTCCATTCACTTTGGCCATGTCTTACTAGAACTAATTTTTTTGTCATTATCTTCTCCTTAATTTCTCATCCATTTCTAACTCTTTTTGTTTGCCTTTTATAGCATCATTTCTTTCCTCATCTAGGGATTCCATCCAGTTTAGGGCCTTGGATGTACCTATGATAACACACTCTGTCGCATCATCTGCGATTCTCGCTTCGATTTGAAGCTTTTCCGAAAGTCTTTGTCTAAGACCTAGGGTATAAGCTCCCCCACCTGTAAGGATAATCTCTCTGTCGTATATATCAGATTGAAGCTCTGGTGGTGTTACTTCTAGTAGTTTTTTCACCCCATTTATAATCAAATCAATCTCAGGCCTTATTGCGTCATAGATTTCTGCAACTGGAAGGAAGATTTTCTGTGGAAGTCCATTTGATATTGATCTTCCAGTCACTTCTATAGATTGCTCGCTTCCTACAAGTCCTGCTTCGATTTTGATCTCTTCAGATTTGCTATCCCCTATTAATATACCATATCTTTGTCTAATGTAGTCTTTTATTTTTTTATCAAAGGAAAGTCCTGCTGTATTAACAGACTTGCTAGCTACAACTTGGCCCATAGATATTACAGCTATATCACAAGTTCCACCTCCGATATCTATCACAAGGCTTCCTCCTGGATCAGTTATATCACATCCTGCTCCTATTGCTGCAGCTAGAGGCTCTTCTATAAGATAGGTCCTATGACTTCCTGCGTTATCACTTGCCGCAAGGACTGCTCTTTTTTCAACCTGACTTGATTTTGAAGGAACACAGATTAAGAGGTCTGGTTTGAGCAAGGCTTTCTTAACTGCCTTGTCCAAGAAATATTTAAGCATTCTTTCTGTAGCTTTAAAGTCAGCAATTACCCCATCTTTCATAGGCATGATGGCCTTGATATTTCCTGGAGTTCTTCCGATAAGCTTTTTTGCCTCGCTACCCACCGCAAGTATTTCATCAGTCAATACGTCTATCGCTATAACAGAAGGCTCCTCTAGTACTATCCCTTTGCCAGCGACATACACTAGGACAGAAGCAGTTCCTAAATCTATCGCTATAGATCTTCTTAGTCTTGCCATATCATCTCCTAGTATTTCTTTAATTCATCAATCTTATCAACTCTTTCCCAAGTGAAATCACTGTCATCTCTTCCAAAGTGACCAAAGGCTGCTGTCTTCTTATAGATTGGTCTTCTTAGGTCGAGTTTATCTATTATAGCTTGAGGTCTAAAGTCAAAGTTTTCTTTTACAATCTCTAGAAGCTTTTCGTCATCATACTTACCTGTGCCAAAGCTATCTACATAGATTGATAGGGGTCTTGCAACTCCTATGGCATAGGATAGACCGATCTCTAATTTATCGGCAAGGCCTGCTGCGACCATGTTTTTGGTTGCATATCTTGCCATGTAGGCTGCAGATCTATCTACCTTTGTTGGATCTTTTCCAGAGAAGGCTCCTCCACCTGACTTAGAGTATCCACCATAGGTATCTACTATAATTTTTCTTCCTGTAAGTCCGCTATCGCCCTTAGGTCCTCCGATTACAAACTTTCCTGTTGGATTTACGTAAATCTTGGTATTTTCATCCATTAGGGAAGGATCAATCACCTTATCAATTACTTCTCTTTTGATATCTTCTTTGATTTTTTCTAGGGATATTTCTGGGCTATGTTGGGCTGAAATTACGATTGAATCAATTCTTTTTAGCACCCCATCATCGTATTCTACAGTTACTTGGCTCTTTCCATCTGGTCTTAGGTAAGAAAGAGTTCCGTCACGTCTCACATCACTTAGCTTTTTGGATAGCTTTTGGGCATAGATTACTGATAGGGGAAGATATTCATCACCTTCATTATCAGCATAACCAAATACCATTCCTTGATCTCCAGCTCCGATTTTGTCGTAGTCTTCGTGACTTGTCTCATAATCTTGGGCTGAGTCCACTCCTTGAGCAATATCTGATGATTGCTCGATCAAAGAAGTTAGGACAGCTACGTTAGAATAGTCAAATCCTAGACTTGGATCGTCGTAACCTATTTCTTTTATAGTATCTCTTACTATTTTTTCTATTGGTGCATAAGCCTCTGTTGAGATTTCTCCTACAACTAGGACAAGACCTGTTGTTGTCACTGTCTCACAAGCAACTCTTGAGTTTTTATCTTGTTTTAGACATTCATCTAAGATAGCATCAGAGATTTGATCGCATACCTTATCAGGATGTCCTTCTGTTACGGATTCACTTGTTATAAGTCTTTTCATTATTTCCTTCTTTCTAAAAGAACTACTGCGCGCGCTTCAATTCCCTCGCCTCTGCCAGTAAAGCCGAGCTTTTCGCTTGTTGAAGCCTTGACGCTAATATTTTCTATATCGGTTTTTAAATGTTTTGCCAAAATCTTTCTGATGTCTTCCCTAATCGGGGCAATTTTCGGCCTCTCGCAGATTGTTACTGTATCGAGATTTCCAACTCTGTATCCTTCTTCTTCCATAAGGGCTACTACCTTATCCAAAAGCTCTATGGAGTAGATATCCTTATAGGCTGGATCTGTATCTGGAAATAAGTTACCTATGTCAGGCTTAGCAAGAGCTCCTAGAATGGCATCCATTATAGCATGAGTTAGTACATCTGCATCAGAATGACCCAAAAGCCCAAGCTCGTAATCAACCTTGAGCCCTCCTAGGTATAGGTCCCTTCCCTCAACTAGTTTGTGAACATCATATCCAATTCCTATTCTCATTATACGTCCTTTTTTATTTGAAGATATGCATTTGCAAAAATAATATCTTCTTGGGTTGTTATCTTAATATTCGAATATTCCCCATGAACTACCTTGACCTTCTCATCCCTATCGAAAAATTCAAATAGTTGGGAGTCATCAGTTACCTTAAATTCGCTAGCAAGATATTTCTCATACATGGCAAATATAAGCTTTTTGTCAAAGGCTTGGGGAGTTTGGATATTGTAGACATAGTCCCTGTTAGGGGTAAAATCTACGAACATATCATCATCAACAATCTTTACTGTATCCTTTGATTTGGTAGCAGTAATTACAGCCTTATTTTTCCTTAGAGCACTAATAGTCTTTAGGAAAAGTTCTTCGCTTGCAAAAGGTCTTACCCCATCATGAGTTAAGACCAATTCGCTTTTTGAATCAAGAGCTTTTAGACCTTCAAAGGTTGAAAGTTCCCTGGTTGTGCTACCATATACATATCTTATATTTTCATCATATTTTTCTAAAATATCTTTTATTATATCCTCGTCATCTTTTCTTATGACAAGTATTATCTCATCTATCTCTTTAATTTTACTTACAGTATCTAGGGTGATTTCTAGGACTTTTCTTCCTCCTACTTCTATGTAGGGCTTATTTATCTTTGATCTCATCCTAAGTCCTGAGCCTGCTGCTGTAATTATTGCAGATAAAAACTTCCCATCAATCATTCTTATGCCTTACAAATATCATTCTTCCAGCGGATGTTTGAAGTACAGATGTAACTGTAGCATCGATCGTCTGGTCGATATACTTTATTCCGTCTTCGACAACAACCATAGTTCCATCATCTAGGTAGCCTACTCCTTGGTTTTTGCCTTTACCTTCCTTAATTACATCAATTCTCATAATCTCTCCAGGAATTACTACAGGCTTTAGGGCATTTGCCAAGTCATTTATATTTAAAATAGGGATACCCTGTACATCAGCTACCTTGTTTAGATTGTAGTCATTGGTAAAGACCTTGCCATTTAAGTTCATGGCAAGTTTTAAGAGTTTTGAATCTACTTCTTTTATATCCTTGTAGTCTTTGTTTACGACTTTTAGCTTAATCTTATTATTTTCCTTGATTTTATTGATAGTATCAAGGCCCCTTCTTCCCCTCTCTCTTTTAAGATCATCCGGGGAGTCGGCTATGTGTTGGAGCTCTTCTAGGACAAACTCACTTACTATGAGTTCTCCTTCAAGAAAGTCCGTTTCTATAATATCTAGGATCCTTCCGTCTATTATAACTGATGTATCGAGAATTTTAGGGCTTGCTGTACGTTTATTTCTCTCAAAGATAAAGGATTTGTTATCTTTAGTATCCTTATTTTCTTTTTTCTGAAATATTCCCAATATATCCTCAGCATTATTAGATGCAACTCTCCATCCCAAATATCCTAAACCTATATATAATAAAATAGATAATAGCACAAAAATTAAGTTTCCTACATAAGGAATAGTTAGTTCGGTTAGGGGTTTGGTCACCAAGGCTGCTATCAAAAATCCTAATATAGCTCCTACAATTCCAACAATCAGCTTATTTGCCGGGACTTTCTTCAAGTTTTCTTCAAATAGGTTAAAGCCTTCTGAAAACTTATCTGAAAATTTATCTGTCAGCATATAAAAAACTAATGCTCCCAATAAAGCTGCAGCAATGTGAGCAAAAATCATTACAAAGCCGGCGCCCGGTAAAAATCCCGTGCCGGCATTTATAAGTCTTAAAATCACAATGCCAAGAACAGCTCCGATTATTGAAAGCACTAATCGAATTATTCTTTTCATTTACTTCTCCTTAGAGTCCTATAGACTCATCTATCATCGCTTCCGCTTCTTCTTTCTCTAGAGAACCTACCATCACTAGCTCGCTTGCAAGAATTCTCCTAGACCTGTTTAAAAGTTTCTTCTCTGTAGTAGAAAGCCCCTTGTCACTGTCAAGAATCGCGAGATTTCTCACCATCTTGGCTATTTCAAAAACATCTCCGGTCTTTAGGATCTCTTGGTTTTGTCTATATCTTACAGTCCAGTTATTACTCATATCACTAGGGTCGTCGTCGAGGATCTTAAGCACCTCATCTCCTTCTTCCTTAGTGATTACATCTCTTATGTTCATCTCATTGATCTTATTTGTAGGTATTGATATATCCATATCTCCTATTGGCATTTTTAGGATGAAATAATCCTTTACTTCTCCCAAAAACTCCTTTTTCTCAATTGAGTCTATGGTACCTGCCCCATGCATTGGGTATACGATCTTATCGCCGATTTTAAACATTTTTACCTCCTAGGTCCTCTATTATATTATAACCTATTTGGCTCTTTTAGTAAATGCTAGACTGAACAGTATATCACAATTACCTGGCTCTTTCAATCTTATAAGCCATTTTTTATCATAATTCTCTTATTTAAAATCTCGATTTTTGCATCGGTGCTTGATCCACCATATTCTCCATCCAAGGACCAGGATACTTCTCTATCAGTCACTACCCTAAAGGACTTGGCTTGGCGCATTATCACCATTTCATTTTCCTTTTTGTTAGTAAGAGAGTTTATGATTTTGTTAATCTCTGCAATATTATTTGGCTTCTTGATCATTGTAAGCTCAAATATTCCATCATCAAGGCCTACATTATCTCCCAAAATATTAGTAAAACCACCTACAGAGTAGGAGTTTGTTACCATAAAATGAACGAAATCTCCCTCTATTTCTTCTCCATCAAGTTCTACTTTGACTCTGTTAGCTTCCATAGTTTGAAATGGGAGTGCCTTTTTTAGTCCTTCGAAGACATAGGCACTCCTACCGAAGATATTTTTAAGGTCTTGATCTGTATTGAAGGAAATATCAGATAGAGTCCCAAAAGCTGCTACATAAACAAAGTACTTATCATCAATTTGTCCTACATCTATCGCCTTTATTTTATCGCTAATTGCAAGTTTACTTGCTTCCTTTACGTCCAAAGGAATATTAAGAGACTTGGCAAAATCATTGGTAGAGCCTGTTGGTATATAAGCAAATCTAGGGCTAATTCCTGCCTTAACCGCACCAGATATGGCTTCATCAAGGGTTCCATCTCCACCGGATACTACAATCCTTTCAAACTTGTGGCCGATTTCTCCTACAATTTTCCTACAATCGCCACTTGCTTGGGTGGCATATATTGTTACAAGATATCCATTTTCGCTAAAATAATCCACTATCCAGCTTATGTAATCACTTATGGATTGCTGACCTGAGTTAGGATTATATACAAATAATAATTCCTTCATTTTATCTCCTTAAAAATAAGTAATCTTAAGGATAATTTTACTTTCTTTTAGCTATTTTTAAAGCTTGTTAGTCTCAATATTACTCAACTAAAAATAAAAGCCTCCTACAAAAATAATAATCAAACGATTAGAATTTTGTAAGAGACCTTATAATATTTTTATAATTATTCTACAGAAAGCTTTTTCTTGTGGAAGTAATTTGTGGCAAGATAGATCACTACAAGCTCTATGATAAATACTCCTTCAAATATATAATTTGTATCTACGAAGTTTATAGTCATATTAGGATTTGCTACTATAGTCCTATCTACTGCGAAGCGAGCAAGCAATCTTACTTGAATAAAACTTTCTATAGCAAAAAGGATGACGCCTACAAAAACCGGTCCGAGCTTACCTAGCTTTTTGAAACTATAAGAATTACCAATACTATTAGCTGCCATAAGGGTTAGGCAAAGTATTAGTCCAAAGCCAAGGAAAGCTAGCAATACTTTTAATATATCTAGATATTGGCCTGGGCTAAGCTCTCCCAAAAGCCTTCCAAATTTCCTAAAGAAATCTACTAAATCAAAATCTGATGGAAGAGCCAAGGAGATGTTAAAAAGATAGCTTAGGCTAGTAAAGATCCCTAGGATTATATAGTTTATAAGTCTCGTTAGGGTGATTTTATTAGAACTTATAGGATAGCTTGAGTAAAGGGCTGCATATTTTCCATAAAATCTATTGTGATCATTTCCTACGAGAATGACAAGGGCTATAAGGGGGCCTGCCATTAGAATGATTGTAGCTATAACTGCGATTATATCGAAGCCTCCAAGCCTTGTAAAATGGCTTAGGGAAAATCCTGCAAAAACTCCTATGAGGGGAATAAATAACCAAGGAAGGATTGCAAAAAAGTCTTCTTTCATTATCTGTTTGAGTAAGTTTTTCATCTAGATTACCTCCGTAAAGTATTCTTCGACACCCATATTTTTATTCTGTCTGATATCGTCTACTTTTTCATTTACTATTATTTTCGCTTGATCAATAAAGATTGCCCTATCGAGGACTTTTTCTATTTCCCCTATAAGGTGGGTAGAGATTAATAAGATTCCTTCATAATCGAAATTATCAATTATAGTTTGAAGGATGACCTTCCTAGACTTTGGGTCAATCCCACTCATTGGCTCATCCAAAAGATAGACTTTACTTTTCCTTGAAAGACTTAGGGCGATTTGAATCTTCTCCTTCATTCCCTTGGAGCATTCCTTGATTTTTAGATTTTTATCAATGCCGAAACCTTCAATTAAATTCATGAATTTTTCCTCTTTAAAGTCAGCAAAGAAATTCCCATAAAGCTTTCCAAGCTTATAAATCTTTAGGGATGGGTCAACTGGCAAGTGGTCTGGCTGGTAGGAGACGTATGCGTTTGTCGCATCTCCTGGATTTTTTCCATTAATCTTAACTTCACCCATATAATTTCTCTCAAGACCTGAAAGTATCCTAAGTAGGCTGGTCTTTCCTGAACCATTCTCGCCGAGAAGGCCTACGATTTGCCCTTTCTCTATATTCAAATTCACATGGTCTAGGACTGCGCGTCCTCCATAAACCATAGTTAAGTCCTTAATTTCTATCATAATCTTCCTCCCAATATTTCTTAAGTAATCCTATTGACTCATCCTTTCCCAAATTAAGATTAATTGAACCTGTAATAAAGTCATCAGCCAGTTGGTAAAAGGCCTTGTTGGATAACTTATCAATAGATGATTTATCTTCTGTCACAAATCTTCCAGCGGTCCTCTTGCTTAGGCAAAAACCCTCTCGCTCTAGCTCCTGAAGGGCCCTTTGGACCGTATTGGGATTTACCTCGTAAATTTTAGCCAAATCCCTTACTGGAAGGATCTTCTCTCCTCGCTTCCAATCTCCTACAGATATCTTGATTTTGAAATCCTCGAGTAATTGGAGGTAAAGGGGTCTATTGTTATCAAATTCCATCTTAGCTCCTTTTTGTATTATTGTATTATTATCTTAGTACAATAATACCACCTCTAGTAATATTCTGCAAATATTTTTATAAACTTTTGCTCTCCCCATCTTTCTGTTATAATTGAGAAAAGGAGGCGATTATGAAGTTAATTATAAATGGTCTAAGTAAGAGTTTTGCTAAAAAAGAAGTCCTAAAAGATGTATTCTACACTTTCGATCAAGGCGAAGTCTATGCCCTCTTGGGAAGAAACGGAGCTGGTAAGACGACCCTATTTAAGCTAATAAACGAGTCTTTAGATAAAGATTCGGGAGAGATTTTCTTGGAAGAAGGTGGGAATAGAAATCCTATCGACTTTAAAGATGTGTTTTTCATGGTAAGCGAGCCAGAACTTCCCAAGTTTCTTACAGGAAGAGAGTTTATTAGCTTTTTTATAGAAGCAAATCGTGAAAATATCAAAGATCTTAAAAATATTGACGAATATCTAGAAATTGTCGAGCTCGAAGAGGATGATTCAAATAGGCTAATCCAGGATTACTCTACAGGGATGAAAAACAAGCTACAGATGCTAATGTTTCTCATCCTAAAGCCAAAAGTAATACTCATGGATGAGCCTCTCACAAGTCTCGATGTCGTAATCCAACTTCAGATGAAAAGAATAATTAGAGATATACATAAGGACCATATTATAATATTTTCAACCCATATCCTTCAACTTGCCAAGGATATATGTGACAAAATCGTCCTTCTTCACAACGAGAGCCTAAATCCTGTTGACAGCCTAATCAAAGATGATCCGGATTTTGAAGATACTATTATAGATCTCTTGTCAGGCAAGGCTTTAGATAAGGACATAAGAGCTATCGAAGAAAACTTAGGAGAAGGCCATGAACAAGAGTCTTAGAACTTTTTCTATCATACAAAAAATAAGTCTAGCTAAAACCGTCAACGGGATAGTTTACTTTTTTAGGAAAATCCCTCTTTTGGGGAAATTTTTAGGCGATAAGTATAGATTTTTCGAATTAAAAGAGATAGTTTTTTTCTTCTATCCTGTCTTCGCCCTAATCTGGCAAATAATCAAATCCGCCATGGTCTTTGCCATCACTTTCCTTTGGATGATCTATGCAAATAAACTCTTTGGGAAAGTATTTAATGCTGAAGAATTATTAGCTGGTAAAATCGGCGCCTTGAGCTTGAATCAGTATACAGCATCCTTATTAGTTCCTTGTTTTATCTACCTATCCTTTGCTATTTTTAGAAATATGATAGTGGATAATGGGAATTCCATCTATGAGCTATTTACAAATTTTGCCTTTGACGCCAAGGAAATCGCCAAGGCCCATCTCTATTACATACCTATTTTAAGATTTGTAGGAAGAAGCTTGGTCTTTGTATTTGCCTTTAAGTTTTTGGCTGATGTGTCTATCATAGATACATACACTCGCCATGTCTCTTGCCATACTTATGACAGAGCTTGCCGCATCGATATTTTGGCTAAGTTATCTTAAGGATAAGGAAAAGTCAATCCTAGATAATGGCTTTATCCAAGTAGCTATAGGCCTTATCCTAAGCCTTATCTTGTATGTCTGTGTAAGCTATTTTAAGATTCCTAGTAGGCTAACTTCCTTTGGCTTCCTCACCCTATCTGTGATAGCCTTTATACCAGCCTACAATTATATGAAAAGTTTCAATTCTTACGGGAAAATCATAGAAAAAGCAGCAAGAAAATATCAAATAGCCCTAGATGAGGTGGCGGACTATCAAGAAAATTCCCTAAAAATTAAGGAAAAAGATATAGGAAAGAGAAAAGTAAAAGGAGAAAGCTTCGCCTATCTCAACCAAGTATTTTTCCTAAGACACAGGAGAATTATTAGAAAGCCGATTCTTATTAAAAGTACGATTCTTTTGCTAATAAGCCTGGTTATTTCAGCCTATATGTATGTAAAGGGCTTCGATTTATACGGAAATATGGATGATATTTCTACCTTCCTCATCCCACTAGCTATGTATATACTCCTAAAACAAGATAATATCCTAAGAAGCATGTATCTTAATTGTGATAAGGGCCTTATGCCCTACGGCTTCTATAGAGAAGGTAAAAATGTCCTTGCCATGTACAAGGAAAGATTTAAGTCCCTTCTTAAAATCATGACCCTCCCAAGCCTAGCTCTGGGAGTTAGCTATATAATACTTGCAAGTTTTGATGGAACTCTTAGTCTTAGGCAAAAAGCTTTAAGCCTTCTATATATCGCTCTTCTGACCTTGTTTTTCGTAAGTCTTCCCCTTATGGAATACTATCTTCTAAAACCCTTCAACCAGGAAGGTCAGAAGACAGGCAAGGCTGTTATCCTAATAGATTATCTAATCTATGCAGCTGTGTTTTTTATCCTTCCCCAAGTTACAAGCAAGATTTCTTACGGAGTCTTTCTCATAAGTGTCTCCATCTTTATAATTTGTTTTGTAATAATAAGCCAAATCCTAGTATACAAACTCGCCCCAAGGACCTTTAAGGTTAGAAACTAATCAAAACCACCAGCCTAGCTGGTAGTTTTGATTACCCAAAAATTTCATCAATTTGCTTTTGTATCTCTTCAAAGCCCCTGAATTACTTTACATATTCGTATTCCCATCTCATTCCTGAACTTGTTGGATTATATTTATCTGCTACAAAATATATTTTTAATCCCCAACAATTTTTAGCAGCAGTACCAATCGGGCTACCAAATATCATATTAGCTATTGTTAATGCAACTCCAGCTTCAGAATTGATCATTCCGACAATAAGATTAGCTGATTCTTTTGCAGTATCTGTACGGTCTTTTAAATCTCTAACTTCTTGAGGTGATAATTCACCCATTTCAGTTTTAAGCTTATTTCCATCATCTACACTGAATGTGCTTATTCTGTTTTTGTTTTTCAATTCTACATATTCTGGAGTTTCCTCTAAAATTTTATCTTTTGTTTTTTGATCTAAGTTAGGAAATATATCATCAATAGAATATAGAGTTCCATCATTGAACTCTACTTTATTATAATTTGCTTTATCCTCAATTGTTGTTTATTTTGATGATGCTTTAGCTTCAGCCACAGGAGAAACTAAAAAACAATTCTTAATAATAAAGCTGACATTTTTCTTAATTTTCTTTTCATTTTATATCCTCCATTTCTATTTATATTCCACTTCTATTTATATATATAACCAATTTAGGGTATACATATAACAAAGACTTTTATAGGAGGTAATTATGAATAAAAAAAATAAAAAAATATTATTATATATAGGCTTAGCCATACTATCATTTTTTTCAGGAAATAAATTTATGAGTAATTATGTCGAAAAATTATTTTCCTATCCAGGATTTGTAGTATCTTTAATGTTTTTCTTTTCATTTTGTTATTTTTTTAGTAGAGATTTTAATAAAAAGAACAACGAAGAATAAATATAACATAGTAATAAACATATAATCAACGCTCTTAAAATCGCTTAAAATGCGAATTAGGGCGTTGTTTTTTATTCCCACGTTTTAGTGGTTTTTTGTTAGAGTTAATCGCCACTTATGTGGGTAATACACTAAAAAACCCTATAATAAGTTGTTTTTTATTTATATATATACATTATATGATAGAGTCCGTATAATTGTGTTAAAAGAAAAAGGTCATTTGAAAACAAAACTAATACAATGTTTTTAACCACAAAAACAACTAGGAGGAACAAAAGGCCCAATTACATTCTACAAACACAGAAGATATTCAAAATATAATCAATACAAAAGTTAAATTGATTTAGCAAAAACTAATCTAAACAAAGTATTTAAGGAACTTACGAAAAAAGAAATGGATGAATATTTAGAAAATATTGCCTCTCAATGGGGTAAGAAAATACAGCAAAATACTATAGATAATGATATATATAAAAACATTTTAATAATGCATCAAAAAAGCAAAGGAAAAGGGAAATCTAGAAACAAAGACTAAGATCCGCCATTGGCGACAAAAAACAGAATTTATAGTACATCCACGTAGGAAGGATATAAAAGACAATATAGCAGATTTTCTAAGTGGTTGAAAAAGGAACATCCAGAAGTAAAACAAATAAACAAAGTAAAATAGAACCTGTAAACTAATATCTGCAAATCAAAAAGGGCTGGTGCAAAACTATGAATAATCATCGTATCATCGTTAGAATGTTCTCTTAGGTAATTTATAGCGGCTGATGAAGGCAAAATTTCCGCGAAGATTCTTCTAACGATAACGGTACGATTTATTAATTCTGCAACTACCTTTATTGTTTCGCTCTCTTTCGTTCGCTTAAATCACTAATGTGAACAAAGACAAAAGCCACGCAATTCATAGGAAGAATTGAGGGGCTTTCACTTTAAATATTATATTCTTTGTAGATCTTTTGTTATTACATTTCTGAGTAGATAGATAATTATTACAGTGATAATAAACTCTACTACTAGGTAGCTTGCGTTGTAGATTATAGAGTACACCCAAGGATTTTGTCCTTCTGGAGCATAGGATGCGAAAAATATTCCACCAGTTAGGGTGTGAGCAATCATCCTTAGGATTATTCCTAAGCTTGCTCCTGCAAGAACTGGTTTAATGCTTTTATTTTTCTCAAACTCAGCTGAAAATATACCAGCAAGTCCCAAGACTCCAAAGGCTACTGGGTAATCCAAGATAGCTTGGATTGGGTGAAAGATTGATCCACCAAATAGCATTTGAACCAAACCATACAAGGCTCCTACGACAATACCTGGAAGAGATCCATGTCTTAGGGCAAATATGATTATAGGAATCATCTCACCTGCTGTGACAGAGCCTCCTTGTGGCATTGAAAATATCTTGATATATCCTAATACGAAGGAAAGGGCTATACAAAGTCCACCTTCTACTAACATCTTTACTGTCCAATTTTTCTTCATTAAAAAATACCTCCTTAACACAATGTCAGCGAGGTATAACAGCTTTCCTACGCCAGCATTACCTGGATCAGGTTAAGGGTTTTATCTCAGCCTTTGGGGCACCCCTAGTGTTTATCTATATAATATCATTTTTATATTTATTTGCAAATCAAAAGTCCGAAAGCTTAGACTTTTCGATATAGGAAATATTGCCATTAAAATCAATTAAGGCAAAATTCTCGTCTGTTGGATCGATCATCTTTACGACAGATCCCTTATCTAGCGTGTCAACTATAACTTCACCATCTTTATCCTCATAGATATTGGAGTCTTCATTTACTAGATAACTAAGCTCTGGACTTAACTCTTTTTCTTTCTCTCTATAAGTTCTTTGTCTAATCTCTATATCTTGTTTTTGGTAGGGCTTATCATGCTTACAAGAAGTAATGAGTATCAGGCTAAACCCTAGTATTAATTTTTTATTTATCGTAAACCACTCCCAAAACCTTACATCCCATATCTTCTATGGAATTGATCTTTCTTACTAATTCTTCCCTTCCCATATGTGGATCGTTAGCAACAACTATCCTATAATCCTCATATCTTAAGCCTACCATAGCTTCCAAGCTATCAAGGCTTGATTCACTGATTAAAACATAGTTATAGGTATCTCTTAGTTCGTAAATCTTATCTTCAAATACATAAGAATCTAGGATATCTAGAGATTTCTCTCTTAGTTTGATAAAGTCTACTCCCTTGTATCTGATTAATTTGATATCTTCTTCGCTTGACTCATACTTTTTGTCCACCACCTTATTTTCTGCCAGAGAATCGATAAGGCAAAGGCCAAAGGATGTAGACATAGCAAGGGCTAGTTTCTCAGTGAAGTCATAGGTGGACTTCTTAGGATTTAGGGAAGTTATTCCAATAACTGAGTTTTCTGTAAGATAGTCTATACTTGCCTTAGTCTTATAAATCGCAGCCTTAGAATCCTTGGTAAGGTCTCCCAAAACCCTAATACCCAAATTTTCTATATCTTCCGCATCTCTTATCCTATCTGTAAGAATCTCCTTTATTATGGTTAGAAGAATTCCCAAAAGAGCTCCAGCGACAAGACCCAAGATGGAAAATATTATTCCCTTAATCTTTGAAGGAGCGTCAACCTTGGTCTTTTGAAGGTATTCAATATTATCCATATTCAAGAAATTTAGAGCATAGGTCCTAAATTCTTCTGTAATTAAAGTTAGGGTGTCGCTTGCCCTGTCTTTGTTTGTATCTATGTAGGTAAAAGATATTACCCCACCTTGAGGATTTACCTCATAATCAAGATTTGATTTTATATCTTCCGGATTATAATCTTGGCCAAGCTTTTTGCTTACGGCTTCATATAAATCGGTTGATTCTAGGAAATTGCTGTAGATATTGGCAAGCTTCTCATTTAATATTATGTTGTTATAACTTATGGCATCATCTTTACTTTCTCCAGTGACCATGAGCATGGATGTAGCCTCAAAGTTTTTGGAATCCTTGATCAAAGTCTTCGTCAAAACCAGGCCAAATACAAGAAGGGCTGGAATTATAATAAGTAAGATATTTCGTTTTGCTTGTTTAAGTAAATGTTCTGTAGTAATTTTTCTCATAATTTCCTCTTTTATTTTAGTGAATGTATCGCATTAAGATTAGTAAAGAAAAAGTCGTATGAAGGAGCCTTCATCATCAAAAATCCTGCATATGGTAGGACGAAAAGTATTATAGATAGAGCAATAATCACAAGCCCCAGCCTATCGTCCTTTTTTGCTTCCTTAATTATCTCAGGAATAAATATCATTTGATAAACTGTAAAAAAGTTCCCAAATCTAAAGGCTACTGCCGTAGATGACCTAAAGACTAGAAATACTATTAGACCAAACCACATAGCCTTGGAGCTTATCTCTATCATTGAATTTTTCTTAAAACTGTATTTGTTAAAATACATCAAAGAAAAAGCAAAAAGCATTAGGCCAAAGATAATCCTAGGATCATATAACTTCATCGGAAAGGCAAACATACCTCCCGAAAATACATAGGTGTCAATCTTTCTAGAGATAACCCCAAGACCCACCTTGGATACGATTATAGCTACTAGACTAAAGACTCTTAGGGAGAAAAGACTCACGAAAAGTCCAAACCCTTCTGTAATTATCTTAAATAAGTTTCCTATCCTAAAGTTAAGCAAAATCAAGAAGGGAAGCATTATCATTGCTGACTTGTGAAAGGCAAGTGAAAAGATAAAAAATAGGATTGACCTGAGGTATTTTTTTTCAGAAACAAAGTAACTTGCCAAAAATCCTAGTCCTATGGCTGAGGCTGTCCTTGATGTTTGCATATCAAATTGGATAAAGATCGGCAAAAATATTATAGCCGAAAGGAAGGGGTTAGCTGACTCTTTGATTGAAATATAGGCTATAGGAAGAATCGAACATAGGTTCATTATTACTATGACCCACTGCCTGGATAGACCCAAGGTGTTTACCAGAAGGGCAAAGAACCTAAAGGCAAACTCCACAGGATATGTAAAATCAAAAAGCCTTGTGTAGTCTATTCCCAAGTCTTTCACAAACCACAAGTAATTATAATAGTCCGCATCACCGGAGCCTCTAACTCCTGCGAAGACAAACATGATAAGAAACATCAGTCCTGCTAGAATATTTAATTGTTTTTTGTTTTTGAAATCGATAGCTTGGCCGATTAGAAAAATCAAAAGCTCGATTGTCGTAAATAAGGCAAATCCCATAATATATTCTCTCTTAGCTTTATTATAACATGAAAAAGCTAAAACTCTATTAATTTTAATATAATTTTTTACATAAACTTTACATGGATTTATAAGTAAAGAAACAAAGCTATTCTATTATAGATATAGAGAAGATAGAGTAAACAAATTAATTTTCATTACAGACGTACTCTTCCTTAAATTATGGCTCTATTTTCCGCAAGCAAAACTTAACCCTCAGTTTTGCTTCTTGCTTATCTTCCTTCGCTAATCGGGAAAATAGGCATAAGAAAACCCGCTTGCCGCGGGTCTTTTGTTTTATTTATCTATCTTAGAGAAATCTTTCCAAATGAAGAATCAATCTTTATCCTAAGGTCAGGCTCCCCGGTGCTTGTGCTTATCTCATAGCCCTTGCCATCTTGTATCTTGTTGGCAAATTTTTCTGTAATATTTATTGCCTTACTTTCAACGTTGGCTCTAATAACTCCATCAAAGTCTGTTGTATCAACTACCATGTTACCAAATCCTGAATCTAGGTCTATGTCTTTGGTATTTTTGATATTAAATACTCTAATATTTCCTGCGTTTGATTTTGCCTTAAGTTTATCTGAGGATAGTCCATCTACTCTGATATTTCCATTTACAGTTGAAACATCAGCATATTCTCCAGAAATGTTGTATAGGTAGATTGGTCCATTTACATTTTCTATATCTACTGGACCAAATATATTTTTGACATCAATCTTGCCGTTTACGTTATTTACATTGACAGAGCCTTTGATATTTATCAAAAGAACTTTGCCGTTTACATTGTTCAAGTCAAGATTATTAAAATCAACATCTGATATGTCGACCTTGCCGTTTACTTGGTTGATATCTAGGGAATCATATAAGTTACTTCCAAGGCTTAGCCTAATATCTGAACTTGCTTGTATGTTTTTGTAATTATCATTAATTGAGATTGTAAGTAGGTCATCCTTGACCTCAATATCTAGAAAATCATTAAGATCAGCCTTCTTAGCCCAGATACTTTGACTTATAACAATTGTATTATCATCAGATCTATCGATTTCTATATCACCATTTACTATGTCAATTTCGATATGTTTGATCTCATCATCGATTCTAGTTTCCTTTTG
The DNA here is from genome assembly GCF_030825785.1 of Anaerococcus sp. Taxonomy (GTDB): domain Bacteria; phylum Bacillota; class Clostridia; order Tissierellales; family Peptoniphilaceae; genus Anaerococcus. Next base: position 683 of record NZ_JAPJPG010000012.1, on the reverse strand, counting down.
GGTGTTGTAATCTCCCTTAATATTAAATTGACTTAAGTCAAGAGTTTGGTCAAGGTCGATAGATTGGATTGTATCGGTAGCTCTTTTTATTATATTATCAACTGCACCTGAAATTTTATCTGTTAAATTATCGTTTTTTCTGTTATTTTTGCCTAATGCTTCTATGAGGTCACTTGCTTCTTCTACAGTGATTTTTCCTTCTTTGAGCATATTTAAAATCATTTGTTTTTCATCATTCATCTTTAAGCTCCTCTAGTAGGCTCTTAGCCTTTTCTGCAGTAATTTCTCCATTATCTAACATGTTTAGGATATCAATCCTGCCTGCCTTCTTATCTACAGTTCCTCCAAGTTTTGAGACTATTCTATCAATTCTATTTCTTACTGTTGGGTAAGAAATTCCAATCTCCTCTCCAACATCCTTTATAGAACCTCTTTTTTGTAAAAATAACTCAATAAATTCTTTATCTTCTTTATCTAATCTTTGAAACTTATCAATTTCAAATTCACCTGTAACTTCTGTGTAGCATGAATTGCATCTATAAGAGGTGATCACCATTTCATCACCGCAATTTGGACATTTATTAATCATAGAACCTCCCTTTTGATAAAATTATACTAGCTCTTTGATATTTGTAAAGTAAAGTTTGATTATTTTAATTTCTTAAATTTATTTATTGAATATG
>NZ_JAPJPG010000048.1 GCF_030825785.1 Anaerococcus sp. | reverse complement strand
CGTGTTGAAAGAAGTATCATTTACTTCTACCAACACGATTTATTATAGACCCTTTATATATTAGCTTGGGATATTTTTATTTGTCTAATAATAGATTGAAACTTTCTTGAAAACGCTTGACAAATGTTTTCTTCTGATGTAATATAAAAATAAGCAAACAAAAAGAATAAATAAATAACAAAAACAAACACAGGAGGTTTTATGAAAGTCTATATTTCTTCCGACAAGGATGCCCTAAAACTCAAGGATGCCTTGATCGAAGAGTTAGAAAACAAATCTATCGCTTATGAAGATTTGACAGAAGATGGTTTTGATTTCGTGGACAGCTCTAATGCAGTATGTGAAAAGCTTTTAGAGGTTGATGGAATCTTAACAACAGGAAATGATGATGCAAGTGTAGGGATAGTTCTCGACAGATACGGAGCAGGATCCTATATGGCTTGCTCAAAGCACAAGGGAATGGTAGCTGCAGAAGTATCTGATGAAAGAAGTTCCCTAATGACCAAAAGGCACAACGGAGCAAGAATTCTTGTAATGGGCTCAGGAATAGTAGGAGAAGATTTAGCGAAATCTTGTCTAAGAAACTTCCTAAGCCATGGTTATGACGGAGGTCGTCATCAAATAAGAATCGACATGCTCAACAAGATGATGTAGGAGTTAAAGATGAAAATAGCATTAGGATGTGACCACATAGTAACAAGTCTAAAAATGGAAGTATCTGACCACCTCAAAAGTCTGGGCCATGAAGTAATAGACGTAGGATGTTACGATAACACAAGAACCCACTACCCAATCTTTGGAAAAAAAGTAGGAGAGCTAGTAGCAAAAGGCGATTGTGACCTAGGAGTAGTACTCTGCGGAACAGGAGTTGGCATATCAACAGCAGTAAACAAGGCCTTCGGCACCCGTTGCGCCCTAGTAAGAGATTGTGCGACAGCAATCTATGCCAAAGAAGAACTAAACGCCAACGTAATATCTTTTGGTGGAATGATAGTAGGAAGAGACCTAGCCTTTGAAATAATAGATTCATTTATCAATGCAGAATACAAGAAAACAGAAGAAAATGAGAAACTAATAGAAAAACTAATGGCAATAGAAGAAAAATACAAAGAAGATGAAAAAGACCAAGTGTCTAATGATAAATTCTTTGATGAATTTTTGGATAAATGGGATAGAGGAGAATACCACGATTAGTTAGTTATGTCAGAGTTTATAGTAAGAGAAAATGTATATATATCTGATGCTTCTAGCAAAGAAGATCTATTTAAAGAGCTTTACGACAAACTTAAGGCTGATGACCTAGTAAATGATAAGTTTCTTCAAATGGTCGAAGAAAGAGAGGAGAATTATCCAACAGGAATGGATATGTCTCTTGTAAGCGATAGCTTGCCTAATATAGCTATACCTCACACAGAAGCGGAAGCTTGTAAGGTTACTAGGGTTATACCAGTTAAGTTAAACAAGAAGATAAGCTTTAATAATATGATTGATCCAGAAAAAGAATTAGATGTTTCATTTATTTTCATGATATTAAATAGTGAAGGTGGAATGCAGACTGATGTTCTCGCAAAGATAATGGATTTTGTTACAAAAACACAAGGAATAGAAGAGCTTTTCAGTTTAGATAGCGAAGATAAAATTTACGAATTTATTGAGAAAAATTTTTAGGAGGAAATTATGATTAAGATTTTAGCAGCATGTGGAGCAGGTGTTAATTCAAGTCACCAAATCAAGAACGCTTTAGAAAACGAAATGAAAAATAGGGGCTATGAAGTAAAATGTGATGCCGTTATGATAAAGGATATCACAGAAGATATGATTAAAAAATACGACATATTTGCTCAAATTTCAAAAACTGATTTAGGATTTGATGTAAATATTCCTGTAGTAGATGCAGGTCCAATCCTTTACAGAATGCCAGCTATGGCTAAACCTGTTTACGATAAGGTTGAAGCAATAATAAAAGAAGGAAATCTAAAGTAAATTAATAGATATAAAATAATTAACAAAATGGAGAAATAAAATGAGTGGAATAATAGAATTTGCTAATACCTATTTGGGAAAATTCATGGATATTATAATACCTTCTGTGCTCATGCTTTTGGTACTTACAATTATATCTGTAATTGTAGGAGTTAAATTCTCAAAGGCCTTAGAAGGTGGTATTAGGCTTGCAATTTCAATTACTGCTATTGGTGCGGTAATGAATATACTAACCTCAAGCTTCTCAGAAGCTTTGCAAGCTTTCGTAGGAAGAACAGGAATTGAATTAAGTATAACTGATGTGGGTTGGGCTCCTCTTGCAACAATAACTTGGGGATCTCCTTACACCTTATATTTCTTGCTGGTAATGATAATAGTAAATGTAGTTATGCTTTTACTAAACAAAACTAACACATTGGATGTTGATATTTTTGATATATGGCATTTGGCAATAACTGGTCTATTTGCTATGTATATGGGTGCAAGTCTACTTGTAACAACACTTCTAGTAATATTTATAGGAGTATTAAAGATTATAAACTCAGACTTGATGAAACCAACCTTTAATGATCTTTTGGATGCACCAGACGAAAACCCGATGACAACTACCCACATGAACTATATGATGAATCCAATAGTCATGTTATTTAATAAGATTATCGATAAGATATTCCCATTCTTAGATAAATACGATTTCGATGCTGCAAAGCTTAACTCTAAAATCGGATTCTGGGGATCTAAGTCAGCTATAGGAATCTATCTAGGACTATTTATTGGATTACTTGCAGGTATGCCTTTGATGGATACCTTCACCCTTGCCTTTACAGCAGCAACTTGTTTGGAACTATTTTCTGTAATAGGTCAATGGTTTATCGAATCAGTTGAACCCCTATCTCAAGGTATTGCAGACTTTGCCAACAAGAAACTTGGTGGACGTAGTCTAAATATCGGACTTGACTGGCCATTTATCGCAGGACGTTCAGAAATGTGGGCAGCTGCAAATATCTTAGCACCAATTATGCTTTTAATAGCAATCATACTTCCTGGAAACAAGGTGCTTCCATTAGGTGGTATAATAGCAATGGGACTTACACCAGCGCTACTAGTAGTAACTCGTGGTAGAATCATAAGAATGATACTTATAGGTACATTTATGTTACCAATATTCCTATGGTCAGGTACCTTGATAGCTCCTTATGCTACAGAGGCAGCTAAATCAGTAAATGCCTTTCCAGCAGGCCTATCTGAGTCAGCTCTTATAACCCACTCAACTCTCGAAGGACCAGTTGAAAAGTTTGTAGCTTACTTTGTAGGACTAGGAAATGCACAAGGTGGAAAACAAATACTTATTGCTCTAGTAGTAATAGCTGTATATCTAGCTCTATTCCTATGGTATAGGAAAGAAATGATCAAGAGAAACGAGGAATACAAGGCTGGAAAAGAAGATGTAATAGAATAAACACAAAATACCGTCAATCATAGCATATGACGGTATTTTAAAAGGAAAAAAATATGTTAAAAGAAAAAAGACACGAACTAATCCTATCTCAACTAGCAAACGATGGGATAGTTCAAGTTTCTAAACTAAGTGAGTTTCTTAAGGTCACCGACATGACTGTAAGACGAGACTTAAAGGAATTAGAAGATCAAAATCAACTTGTTAGGGTTCACGGCGGGGCCAAGAGTCTTGAGAAGGCTCTTCCTCGTGAGTTTTCTAATGAGGAGAAGATGTTAAAGAACAAGGACAAGAAAGAATATATTGCAAAAATTATAGCTTCTCTTATAGGAGATGAGGAGAATGTATTTCTTGGAGCAGGAACAACTATTGAGTATGTAAGCTCTTATATGGCTAATAAGAACTGCAATATATACACGAATTCCTTGTATCTTTTTGAAAAACTTAAAAAAATTAGGGGACTTGGGGTCTTTCTAATTGGAGGAGAATTTAGAGAAATTACTGGTGCTTTTGTTGGGAGCCTTGCCCTAGATCTTGTAGAAAAGATAAGATTTACCAAGGCCTTTATTGGAGTAAATGGTATCTGCGATTCTTTCGCTTACACCTACAGCGTCGACGAAGGGATCCTTCAATCCAAGATATTAGATAATTCAAATAAGGCTTATTTAATAGCAGATTCATCCAAGATCGGTGTGGAAGACTTTTATGCCTTCTATAATATAGAAAATGCTGATGTCATAAGTGATGATAAAATAGGACCCAATGGTATCGAATTGATAGAAAAACACACCAAGCTTATTAACTAAATTAAGTGAAAACATTGGCTATGCTGGTTGACTAAAGTAGTCACAACTTATATAATTATAGTGGTAGTTACCAGTAGGAGGTATAAATGTTTTTAGATTTAGATTATATTAAGGAAAATGATGCTATAAATACTTATAGTGAGATTTTCCAGCAAGCTAGTATTTGGGAGCTTGTTTATGAAGATTACAAAGAAAGAAAAAGTGAAATAGAAGAATTTTTGGATAAGGCAAGAGGCGCTAGGGTTATCTTTACTGGTGCTGGTACTAGTGAGTATGTAGGAAATATCGCCAAGGAATACTTAAAGGCCCATGGAGATTTTGAGTTTGAGTCTGTTGCCACAACAGATTTGGTTTCTTGCCCTTATCTTCACTTCAAGAAAGATCGTAAAACTCTTCTAGTTTCTTTTGCAAGAAGCGGTAATTCTCCTGAGTCTCTGGCTGCGGTAGAGCTTGGAGAGAGCTTGGTGGATGATTTTTATAATCTGGCTATAACCTGTGCTGAAGATGGCAAGCTTGCGGAGAGATTATATGATGATGAGAAATCTTACGTATTTATAGAGCCAGCTGGTACGAATGACAAGGGTTTTGCTATGACAAGCTCCTTTACTTCTATGCTTTTGACAAGTCTTTTGATTTTTGATAAGTCACCAATAGACAAAGAAGAAGCTGTCAAAAAGCTAGAAAGGGCTGGAAGAGAAATCCTTGATGATAAGGAAAATATTGAAAGTCTAGTGAATTTTGATTTTGATAGGATAATTTATCTAGGAAGTGGTCCTTTGTATAAGCTTACCAATGAGGCAAGGCTTAAAGTCCTTGAGCTTACTGCTGGTAAGGTAGCAAGCATGTATGAGTCAAGCATGGGATTTAGACATGGCCCAAAGTCCTTTGTGGATGACAAGACCTTGATTGTATCTTTCCTTTCATCAAATCCTTATACAAGAGAGTACGATAAGGATATTTTAGATGAGTTAAGCTTAGATGGTATCGCCAAAAGGATAATAGGGGTTTCAAGCGAAGAAGTCGAAGGAGACTTTGATAAGTTGGTTTATAATGTAGACGGACTAGGAGATGCTTATCTTTGCGTCTTATTTGCTGTGATAGCTCAAGTTATTAGCCTAATAACTTCTCTAAGGGTAGGAAATACCCCTGACAATCCTTCCAAGTCTCACACAGTAAACAGGGTTGTAAAGGGAGTTACTATCCACGAGTACGATAAGTAGGGCCTATGAGTCTTTATTCTGAGATTGTAAAAGACCTTACAGAGAAAATCTCCACTATGGAAAAGGGAGATAAGATTCCCTCTGAAAGACAGCTTTGTATTGACTACGATGTGAGTAGGACCACTATTAGAAATGCTATAGGAGAGCTAGTCAATAGTGGTCTTATAGTTCAAATCCAAGGTAAGGGGAGTTTCGTCACAGGCAAGCACAATTTGAGGGACAATCTTTCAAATTATTATTCCTTCACCCAAAGGACCATAGCCAATGGGATGAAGCCAAAGTCTGAGATAATCGACTTTAGGATCAAGAAGGCCAACAAGGATTTGGCAGGACAGATGAAGCTTGAGAATATGGACTTGGTAATTGAGCTTGTAAGGCTTAGGCTTGCTGATGATGAGCCTATGATGTATGAGACAACCTACATTCCCTATGAGAGATTTACCAATATTTCTAGGGAGCTTGTAAGCAAAAAGCCCCTCTATGATATATTTGATGAATCAAATGCTGCGATTTTCACAGTAAATGAGAGGTTTTCTGTTGGAAATTTGACTAAGAAGATTGCGGGTTTTTTGGGACAAAGGCCCGATGCTCCAAGCCTTAAGATTACAAGAAAGAGTTTTGATTTTGACGAGAATTTACTAGAATATACTATATCCTACGCCAGAGGAGACAAGTTCTACTATGAAACGAGTTATAGTCCGAGATAAGCTAAGGAGATTAAATGTATTACTCAGCAAAATATATAGTGCTAGAAGATAAAGTTTTAGAAGATTATTATATGGAAGTGGAAGATGGGAAAGTGAAGTCATTTTCCAAAGACAAGCCAGAAGAGTTTGAATACTTGGGTGAGATAATAGCCCCAGGTCTTGTAGATACCCACATTCATGGATATGCCGGCAAAGACATTATGGATTGTGAAAGGGGCTATCTAAACGAAATATCCAAGGGAATTTTGGAATGCGGAGTTACAAGCTTTCTTCCAACAACACTTACAGATACTACAGAAAAGCTTGATAAGGCTTGTGAGATAATTGGTGAAGAATACGAAGATGTAGAGGGCGCTAAGGTTCGTGGAATCTTCCTCGAGGGACCATTTTTCACAGAAAAGTATAAGGGAGCCCAAAATGCTTCCTATATGTCAGATCCTTCTATAGATAAGCTAAAAAGGTGGAAAGAACTCTCCAAGGGCCTTGTAAATAAAATTGCCATAGCTCCAGAAAGAGATGGAGCAATCGACTTTATCAAAAAAGCCAATGCTATGGGCGTAAGAGTTGCCCTAGGTCATTCTGATGCAAGCTTTGAAAAAGCTGTAGAAGCAGTAGATGCTGGAGCTAATATTTTTGTCCATGTCTACAATGGTATGAGTGGCCTCCATCATAGAAACCCTGGTATGGTGGGAGCTGCTATGAAGACTGATTCTATAGGAGAATTAATTTGTGATGGCCATCACGTAAATCCTGCTGCAGCAGAGATCTTGATGGACATAAAGGGAAGAGATAGGATAGCTCTTATTACAGATTGTATGTCAGCAGGTGGAATGCCTGAAGGAGACTACAAACTAGGAGAGTTTCCTGTAATAGTAAAAGATGGTACAGCAAGATTGAAAGACAGTGGAAGCCTTGCAGGATCTATCCTAAAACTTAAGGAAGCTGTCAAAAATGTTGTGGAATGGGAGATTGCGGATGTCTTTGAGGCTATACAAATGGCAAGCCTCATTCCTGCCAAGTCTGTCGGAATCGACGATGTATGCGGAAAAATCCACGAGGGCTATGATGCAGACTTTATAGTACTTGACGGTAAATTAGACCTTACTGCAACTTTCCTAAATGGAGAAAGGGTATTTGGATGATACTAACGATAACAGCGAACCCTTCTGTAGATATTTCTTACCAATTAGATAAGTTCAACATAGATGATGTTACAAGAACTAGCGATATAGAAAAACACGCTGGTGGCAAGGGAATCCATGTTGGCTATGTTCTAAAAGAATTGGGAACTAAGCCTGTACATTCAGGATTTGCAGGGGGAAAGCTTGGAGAATTTATAGAAGAAGGCTTAGAAAAAAGAGGTCAAGAGGCGAGATTTGTTAAGATTAAAGGAGATACAAGAAACTGTATAGCCATCCTTCACGAAGGAAAACAAACCGAAATCCTCGAGGCAGGCCCAACTATAAGTAAAGAAGAGGAAGAAGAATTCCTAAATAAGCTTGATCAAATAAGCGAGGGCTGCCATATAATAAATATATCAGGATCCCTTCCAAAGGGACTTACAAGTGATTTCTACAAAGAGATAATTAAATATGCCAAAAAGCATGACAAATTCGTTTCAGTAGATACTTCTGGCAAGACTCTTAAAGATATGATCAACGCAGAAGATAAACCAGACCTCATAAAGCCTAATGAAACAGAGATAGCCGACGTACTAGAAAGAAAAATAGAAAAGAAAGACCTTAAGGAGATTCTAAAGCAAGCACCATTTAAGGATATCCCATATATAATAGTATCTATGGGAAAAGACGGGGCTATGGTTAAGATTAAAGATAAAATCTACAATGCCAAGGTTCCAAAAGTAGAAGCCGTAAATCCAGTAGGAAGCGGTGATTCATCCCTTGCAGGGGCGCTTTTTGCAATAGATCGAGGAAAATCTGATGGAGAAATAATAAAGATTTCAATGACTTGTGGTCTATTAAATGTTCTCACAGAAGAAATCGCCCACATAGAAATAGAAAAGTTTGACAAATATTTCGAAGAAATAAAAGTGGAGGAAGTATAATGAAAATTTCACAAGAAAAACTAGCAAATCTCAAAAAATTAGTAAATGAAGACGGAGCCATAGCAGCCCTTGCAATAGACCAAAGAGGATCAATGGAAAAAATGATGGGAGCAGCTAACCCTGACCTTAACAATGTAGAAGGAATCGGAGCCTACAAGGAATTGGTTTCAAAGGAACTAACACCATTTGCCTCATCAATCCTACTTGACCCCATCTATGGCAAAAAAGGAATTGCCGCTAAGGAAGAAGGAACAGGACTTATCCTAAGCTACGAGCAAACAGGCTATGATGAATACGATGAGGGAAGACTTCCAAGACTTATCAACTTCATGAGCGTACTTAGGGCAAAAGAAATGGGAGCTAACGCTATTAAGACTCTTCTCTACTATGATTGCGATGATGAAGAAGAAACAAATGACATCAAAAAAGCTTGGGTAGAAAGAGTTGGATACGAATGTGAAGGCCTAGGACTACCACACTTCTTGGAAATTATCACCTATGATAGAAATATGGAATCTGAGAAAAACGCTGAATATGCAAAGGTAAGACCACACAAGGTAAATACTGCGATGAAAGAATTCTCTGATCCAAAATACAAGGTAGATGTTCTTAAGGTTGAAACACCAACTAACATGAACTTTGTAGAAGGACTTGGCAAGGAAGAAGCAGTATACACAAGGAAGGAAGCAATCAAACACTTCAAAGACCAATCAGATTCAACTGACTTACCATTCATCTTCCTATCAGGTGGAATTACAGCAGAACTATTCCAAGAAACATTGAAACTTGCCAAAGAAGCAGACTCACAATTTAACGGAGTTCTCTGCGGTAGAGCAACTTGGAAAGACTCAGTAGAAATATATGGAAAAGATAAAGAAGAAGCCAAAAAATGGCTAGAAACAACAGGAAAAGAAAATATTCAAAAGCTAAATGAAGTTCTAAAAGAAACAGCTCACTCTGTTTTTGAGAAAATAGAAGAATAAAAAATAATGCAGGAAGCAAGGAGATTTTGCTTTCTGCATTTTAATTTAAGAAGAAATACTAGCACTTTTGACAAGTCCATTTTCTATGACGAGTACAAGTCCTAGACCTGTGTCCTTACATTCTTCTAGGTAGGAATTAAACTCATCCACTGTCATGATTTGAGGCTCGGCCATGCCGCTTGTAGCCTGAAAGACTGTATCCTCATCAAAGGAGAAGTCATAGGTCGAATTTGCCATTATTTGGTAGTCATCGAAGGCTCCGACCTCTTCGCTATAGGATAGGCTACCCTTTATAGTAAAAGTGCTTGTAGAAGCATCTGCGAAGGCTTCTTGGCAATATCCTATAGTACCCTGGGCTTTCCCGCCGCTTTCAGAGGCAAGGATAGTCAAGTATTGGCCATTAGCTAGGAAATCTCTGTTTTCTGAAGTAGAGTCCTCTTGGATTTTTTCATCTTCAGAAGGAATTTCTTCTTGCCCCTTCTTATTTTCCAAATCCTTATCTTTAGGAG
>NZ_JAPJPG010000011.1 GCF_030825785.1 Anaerococcus sp. | reverse complement strand
TTCTGGCTTATTCATTTACATCTGACTTATATCAAATGCGTGATTTAAATTTTGTTATCCTTTATTTCAAAAGAATTTTAGGTTATGTTATTGTTTATTTAATTTAATTGGTTCCATCAGCTCTCGCCGACTGTTATATAATACCATGGATTTTTGCCTATGTCAATTTATTTTTCAAAAAAAATAAGATGCCCTGTTTTTATTCCTGGACATCTATGTTTTCTCTAGCTTTTTAATTGAAATCAGGCCTATCTAATAGATTGACATGGCAGTAGCCGTCTGGATTTTTCTTTAGATAGTCTTGGTGATATTCTTCTGCTTTTATAAAGTTTTTTAGTTTCTCTACTTCTACTTGTATTTTTTCTTCTTCATTTTTTTGTTTTTCTTCTAAGAATTTTCTTGCTTCTTCTAGTATCTTTCTATCTTCAGAATAGATTCCAGTCCTATATTGTCGACCCATATCCCCTCCTTGCTTGTTAATTGAAAAGGGATCTATTATATAGTAAAAATATTCAAGTAATTTCTCTAAGCTAATTTCTTCATCTTCATAGGTCACTTTTACTGTCTCGGCATGATCTGAGTTTTTGAGATTTTCGTAGAAGGTATCCTCTGTTAGGCCATTAGCATATCCTGCTTCTGTTTTTTCGACTCCTTCTAATTGTTTAAAGTAGGCATCTACTCCCCAGAAGCATCCGCCTGCTAGATATATAGTTTGTTTCATTTTTTCCTCCTAAAGTAGTTTAAGTAGTTCGTTCTCTTGACTTTTCTTCTTCTAAAGTTTTTCATATTCCTAGAAAATGATGAAGATAAAAGTATGCCAAATGATATCGCTCCAGCTATTGCAAGGGCCTTGGACAAGGTTAGTAGAACCAAGGCACTTTCGTTATTAATAAAGTATTTCATTGTATTAAATATAGCTTCTCCTGGGCAAAGATTGATTACACCAGGAACTATAAAGACCAAAGCTGGAAATTTGAAATATCTTGCACAGAATTCTGATATAAATGATATGACGAATGCTGAAAGAAAAGTTCCTATATAGACACTTCCTGTGTAGGCTATCGTCATTTTATAAATCACCCATCCGAATCCTGCGTTTAAGGCAGCTATTAAGAGGGGTTTTTTGGGAACTTGAAATATCAAAGCAAATCCTATAGCCGCTATGGAAGATATTATAAATTCGTATAAATACATTTCTCCTCCTTATCGAATGTAGGTTGCTATAGTTATTGGCATAGCAACTCCAAGGGCTAGTGCGGTAGAAACTAAGATAGCAGTTGTAGCTCCAGTAAGCCCGCTTGTTACATCCCCACTCATCAGATCTCTCATGGCATTTGTTAGGGTGATTCCTGGAAGGAAGGCCATCATCGATCCTATTACGATTTTATCTACCGCGATATAAGGTAGGAAGAGTCTAAAAGTCACAGTGATTAAACTTACAACTAGACCTGCAATAAAGTTTACCAAAAAGAATCCGAACTTTGCCTCCTGAAACTGAAAGCTTACTATATACGATACAAATCCTACCAAGAAGGAAATTAGCATATCTGTTGTTTGTCCTCCTAAAAGTATTGTAAAGGCTGCGGAAGAAAGGGCTGAACCAAATATTTGAAAGGCTAGAGGATAACCAGGATCAGCTTTTATCTTATTTAGTTCTTTTAGAGCTTCCTGGAGGCTGTACTTCCCACTTACAAATTCTCTTGAAAATGAGTTGACTTTGTTTATATAATAGAGGTTAAAGGTCCTAGACTTAACTCTTCTGATATTGGTGTGGATTTCCTGGTTGAAGGAAAAAGATAGGACAATAACATTGGCAGTAGAGTAAACATCTACGTCTTTAATATTTTTTTTGCTTCTTATTATTCTTTCTACTGTATCCTCCACCCTATAAATTTCTGCTCCATTAGCAAGCATTATAGCTCCAGCATTGGAGGCAATTTCTGAAAGGATAACAGCCTGATCTAAGCTAGATATTGCTTCAGTCGTCATAATTACCTCATCTATAGTTCGTCTTGTACTTATTGATATTTTCTTCTGTCAAGAATTCGTAGGCGTCGTTTACTTCCTGGAATTTCTCTGTTGCACTTGGATCCTTGTTTATGTCAGGGTGATATTTCTTGGCAAGCTTTCTATAATTAAGCTTAACTTGGTAGATATCTGTTTGATAATCTACTCCAAGCACATTGCAGGCCTTCTCATATTTTTCCTTAAAGCCAAGGTCATTTGTCATATTGCTATAGCCTGAATTTGTATTATAGGAATTCCAATTCCCCTGGTTCATGTTAGTGTAGGTAAATCCCCTAAACATTTCCTCGAACCTTCTATTCATTTCTTCTTGACGAAATCTTGCAGCTTCTTCGGCTGCCCTTCTTCTTTCTTCTTCTCTTTCAAACTTATACTTGTTAGAATAATCAGAAATGGAATCGTAGCCGACTTTCTTTCCTGTTATCAATGTATCCGCCCTATCGTACATCCACTCTGTCAGGGTGTAGTTTCCATACTTCAGCATGGATATAAACTTGGGACCAAGGATTGGAATGATTAATATTATAAATATAACCGTCCACCACTTCCTCGGTATGGCCAAAGCAAAGACAGGAAAGAAAAAAAATGTCGAACAACCAAATACAAATATCAACGTTAGTAATTGTCTGATTCCTTCAAAGGTCATGGTTATTACGTTCATTATGTTTATTAATAGATTAAATATACTTCCCAAAATAGTGGCAAGCCCATGTAAAATCTTACCGAAAAATTTTCCCATATTATCTCCTTATCTATTATAGGATTATACGACTTAAGCCTTATAAAATCATCGTATTTAAGTAAAGTTTGCTAAGAATATACTTTATCTAAAAATCTCCAAAGAAAAAGCAGGTTTCCCTGCTCAATCTTATCCAAACAAGTCTGTGTTGTTTGAATTATATAAATTATAGTAGACTCCCTTTTTGGCAAGGAGGTCCTTGTGGTTTCCCCTTTCTACAATGCCATCATAGGTCAAGACTAGGATTTCGTCTGCATTTATTATTGTAGAAAGTCTGTGGGCTATGGTAAGGGTTGTTCTTCCCTTACTTAGTTTTTCTAGAGATGATTGAACTATCGACTCGCTCTTATTATCAAGGGCGCTAGTCGCCTCATCGAGTATCAGTATTGGTGGATTTTTGAGAAATACCCTGGCTATAGATATTCTCTGCTTCTGTCCACCAGAAAGCTTAACCCCGCGCTCTCCTATATAGGTATCAAATCCATATGGTAGGTCCTTGATAAATTCCAAGGCTCCTGCAAGCTCTGCTGCCTTTTCGATTTCTTTATCTGTGGCACCTTCCTTACCATATTTTATATTGTCCTTAATAGTTCCACTGAAAAGATAGACATCTTGTTGGACTATTCCTATATTATCTCTTAGGGAGTCGATGGTTAAATCCTTGATATTATCTCCATCGATTCTAATAGCACCATCATCTACATCATAAAATCTTGGGATTAGCTTGGATATAGTGGTCTTTCCTGCGCCAGATGGCCCAACTAAGGATATATTTTCTCCTACATCAATTGTAAAGGACATATCATCTAGGACATAAGGATCTCCCTCTTTTGCCTCAGGGTATTTGAAATAAACATGGTCGAACTCAATCTTTCCTTGAACGTCCTCTAAATCTCTTGCCTCATCCTTATCATATATATCCCTATCGAGATTCATGATTTGGACAAATCTTTCGATACCAGTTGTCCCTCTCTCGTAAGTATCGGTAAAGTTAATTAGCCTTTCTATAGTTGCAACTAGCATATTTAAATACATAGTAAAGGCTATAAGATCACCTGCGGTGATTGTCTTTTGGATTACAAAAATTCCTCCGACTAGGATTAATACTGCATACATAAAACCTGAAAAGGCATCCTTGACACAGAAATATTTGGCCATATTGAAGTATTGGTCCTTCTTGATATCGGCAAACTTCTCATTTTCTCTGCCAAACTTTTCCTTTTCTATATCTTCATTGGCAAAACTTTTTACAACATTGATTCCAAGAAGAGTATCTTCGATTCCTGAGTTTATGGCACCAATTTGCTTTCTTGTATTCATAGTCGCCTGTCTAAACTTCTGTCTGGATTTCCTAGAAAATATATACATAATTGGTATTAGGATGTATATAATTAAGGAAAGTTGCCAGTTGATAGTTAGAAGGACTACAAAGGATACAGCAAGCTTAATGGCTGCTACTAAGAATTCTTCTGGTACATGGTGGGAGAATTCTGTAATCTCGTTTAAGTCTGTAGTCATCCTAGCCATAAGTTGGCCAATTTTGGCCTCATTGAAAAACTCCGTATCCATTGTCAAAAGATGGGAGAAGACATCCCCTCTCATATCCTTTTCAATAAATGCCCCCATGATGTGCCCATAAGATTGCATGATAAATCTTGACACAACCTCTATAAACTTAGTCGCAAGGTATATTAGAGCGACCTTTCCTAGCCTAGGCATATCGAGAAGGCCTAACTGAGCCCAATCTGTTAGGTAGGATAGCAATAGAGGAAGGACTAGCTGACTTATGGTCGTAAGAGCAGCTGATAATAAATCTATAGTAAGTACTTTCTTGTAAGGTTTATAATAAGGTATAAATCTTTTAAGCAAATACTTGTTAGTATATTTTTTCTCTGTCATATTTCCCCTTCCTTTCAATATTATCAATAATATATACTCTACTATTTCCCTATACTTTTGCACCCTTATTGTAAATTAGTTTAGTATTTGATAATATTATATTAGGAGGATCTTATGGCAAGAATTATAGAAAAAACTAATTTAAATGAGAATACCATTAAATTTGTTGTCAAGGCAGAAGCTATTGCAAAAAAAGCCTTGCCTGGCCAGTTTATTATTCTTAGACTTGATGAGAAAGGCGAAAGAGTTCCCTTTACTATCTCATCAACAGATGATGAAAATGTGACTATTATTGTCCAAATCGTTGGTGGTACTACAATGAGGATGAATGCCTTAAAGGCAGGAGATGGCTTCCTCGACTTCGTAGGTCCACTAGGAAAGCCTACCGAGCTTGATTATCTAAAAGGCAAAAATGTCTGTGTCGTTGGAGGAGGACTTGGTACAGCTATTGCCTATCCCCAAGCCAAATACCTTCATGAAATCGGAGCTAATGTCGATGTAATAATGGGCTTTAAGAATAAGGACATAATAATCCTAGAGGATGAGCTTAAGGCTTCTTCAGATAATTTATACATAACAACAGACGACGGATCTTATGGCAGACAAGGATTTGTAACCCAAGTTCTAGAAGATCTCATAAAAGAAGGAAAAAAATACGACCACGTTCTTACTATCGGTCCTGCAATCATGATGAAAAATGTAGTAAATGTTACAAGACCTCACGATATTCCTACCACAGTTTCAATGAACTCTATCATGGTTGATGGAACAGGCATGTGCGGGTGTTGTAGGCTTACAGTTGGAGGCGAAATGAAGTTTGCTTGTGTAGATGGCCCAGACTTTGATGGATTCTTGGTTGATTTCGATGAAGCTATGAACAGATCAAGAAATTACTCTACAGAAGAACGTGATCATATATGCAATCTAACAGGGGAGGTAAGAAATGGCTAAGTTTAATATGGCAAAAACGAAAGTTCCAATGCCAGAACAAGACCCTGATGTAAGAAATAAAAATTTTGACGAGGTAAGTCTTGGCTATACATTAGCAATGGCCAAAGAAGAAGCTAGCAGATGTGTCCAATGTAAAAACAAGCCTTGTGTATCAAGTTGTCCAGTAGGAGTAAAAATCCCTGAATTCATCCACCTAATCCTTGAAGACGACCTAGATGGAGCTTACGACAAAATAGCTGAGACCAACAATCTTCCTGCAATATGCGGTAGGGTCTGCCCACAAGAGGTCCAATGTGAAGGAAAATGTACCAGAGGCATAAAAGACGAGCCTGTTGGTATAGGAAGACTTGAAAGATTCGTTGCAGATTATAGAAATAATAAAAAATACAACAAGCCAGTCGAAGTAACTAGCATAAACAAGAAAGTCGCAGTAGTAGGGGCTGGCCCTTCTGGTCTTTCTGCTGCAGCTGACCTTGCCAAAAGAGGCTATTCAGTAGTTATGTTTGATGCCTTTCACACAGCTGGAGGAGTCTTAATGTATGGTATACCAGAATTTAGACTTCCTAAAAAACTCGTCCAAAAGGAACTTAAAAACGTAATAGGTCTAGGTGTCAAACTTCAGACTAATACGATCGTAGGAAGGACAATTTCTATAAAAGACCTCTTCGATCAGGGATTTGAAGCGATCTACCTTTCTACTGGAGCAGGTCTTCCAAGATTTCTAGGTATTCCTGGAGAAAACTTAAATGGAGTATATTCAGCTAACGAATTTTTAACTAGGATGAACCTCATGAAGGCCTACAAGTTCCCTGAATATGACACGGCAGTCCATATAGGAAAGAAGGTCTGTGTTGTAGGTGGAGGAAATGTGGCGATGGATGCAGCAAGGTCTGCCAAGAGAATGGGAGCGGATGTAACTGTTGTCTATAGGAGAAGCTTCGAAGAAATGCCTGCAAGAATCGAAGAAAGCCACCATGCCAGAGAAGAAGGTATCAAGTTTATGAATCTTCACAATCCAGTAGAAATCATGGGAGAAAATGGCTGGGTTAAGAAAGTAAAACTTGAGAAAATGGAATTAGGAGAGCCAGATAGCTCTGGCAGGAGACGTCCTATTCCTACAGGAGAATTTGAAGAATGCGAGTTTGAATCTGTAATAATCGCCATTGGCCAATCACCTAATCCACTTATCAAAAACACCAACTCAGATATAGATACAGAAAGCTGGGGTGGAATTATAATAGATGATAGGACTATGACAACAAAGGAAGCTGTCTTTGCTGGAGGAGATGCAGTAAGCGGAGCTGCAACAGTAATTCTTGCCATGGGAGCAGGTAAAAAAGCCGCAGAAAATATAGATAAATATTTAAGAAAAAAAGATAAGTAAGATAAAAGCTCTTTTAAGCTCATTAAATCATACACTTTTCATCATAAACAATAATGGATAAGTGTGATTTAATAGAAGCTTTAAAGAGCTTTTTTAGATTTAACCATAGAAGAACCCACTCTCGTAAGTCAGACTTTTGACAAAGGGACAAAATCCAAAAGGAAGCGTTCCATTCGGAAGAAATTTCAAGAAATTCAAATCGAAATAATACGCCCGTAAATCGCATTGTTCGAGCCTAAGTGAGTTTGCGATTTATAGTATTATGAGATTTAGAATTTCTAAATTTCTGTACCCTATAAGCGTTTTTGGATTTTGTCTACGCTCTGACCCACTTTCGTAGGTTCTTATTTTTATTTAATCTTTTGAATTATCCTAGATCTTGTTTCAAAGTCATCACTTGTGCCTGTGATTGAATTGTTTTCTTTGGCAAGCTTACTCATTTCATCTAAGATTTCTGAAATTTCATTTACTTCAGATGTTTTATTGGCAATTTCATCGATTCCCTTTGCCTTGTATTCGCTTAGGCCAGATCTAAACTCTTCAAATGAAGCCATATATTGGTCACTTCCGTCTTTTAATTCTTTAGTAGATGAGTCTAGTTTCATTATTCCATCATTTAGTTGGTTTAGCCCTTCAGCCATAGGATTTATAGCTTCTTCATTGATGTTTCCTAAAGATGATAGGGCCTTGCTTCTTTCGGCAAATTGTGCCAATCCTCCTGAAAGTTCTGCACTACCTTCTCTTAGGCTTTGAGAGTTACCGTCAAGCTCAGATACTGCAGCTGCTAAGTTTTCAACACCTGCCCTATTTTGGCTAGTTCCTTCCTTAAGTTTAGCTGATCCTTGTTTTAACTTTCCTGTAGCTTCATCTAGCATAACTATAGATTCTTGTAATTTGGCTAGATTGCTCTTATCAAATCCCTGGCTTATTTTCTCAGTTCCTGCGGCAAGACTCTTTGAAGCTGTAATCATCTTATCTGATGAAGCCTTTAATTTCTCATCGATATCACTTGCTCCCTTATAAGCCCCGCTGATTCCTCCGCTAAGCTCGCTTGCTCCTTGGGAAAGAAGCTCAAGAGATCCTGAGATTTGGCTATAAGCATATCCTGCTGTAGCCACGCTTTCACTTTCTTGGTAGAGATTGTCTCTAACAGCTCTTAGACTTTCGATTTGACCTGTTAGATTTCCATCTTCGTTATTTTCTTCTAAGTTTGCTATTACTGCATCAATTGCTTGAGCTTGAGCTGTAAGATCGGCTGAATTTTGATCAAGATTTGGCATGTTTTGGGTGGAAGATAGAAGATTATTAACTCCCCCACTTAGCTCTCGACTTGAGTCTTCAAGTTTACTTAATCCTTGGCTAAGCTCACTTACTCCATGACTTAGTGGAGCAATTCCTGTTGATAGGCTATCAAGTCCTGTCTTAAGTTCAGTCATGGATTCACTAAATTTGCCCAAGTCTTCTTTGCCATCAGCCATTCCCATTTTTTCTTTTAGTGTTGATGTCGCATTATCAAGTTCTAGAAGACCATCATCTAGGTCACTTGCTCCAGCTTCTAGTTGTCTACTAGCTTCTGTTAGCTTTGGCATATTTTCATTAACCTTATTAACTCCGGCAGTGTATTGGTTGATACCTTGATCTAGACTGCTTCCTCCGTTATTTAGCATGTCAATTGCTGAAGTCATTGCTCCGACTTGGTTAGGTAGGTCCGCAAAGGCATTAGCCATTTGATCGAATGATGATACGATTTTTCCAGAACCTGCTGCAAGCTCGCTAGCTCCGTTACTTAACTGACCTATACCATCATTTAATCTATTGCCCCCATCTGCCAATTGATTAGATCCATCAACAAGCTTAGCTGCATTTAATTCAAGCTCATCAATTCCCTTGTTTAAATCGTCTAAGGATGAGATATTAGCGGAATCTTGGAAGAGTTCGTTTGTAATTACCGCATAGACCTCAGTAGGCTTGTAGTCTTTTACATCCATTTCCATCTCGATTTTATCCTTGAACTTATCAAGTTTATCATCTTCAAGGATTTCTTCAAAGTTTTGTCTAAGTCCTGGTGCGAGAACTCCTGCTACAATTTCGTTTTTACCATCTTTTACGACCTTGCCGTCGTCTGTTTTTATATTTGTAACCTTATCTTCATCGAAGTTAATTTCAGCAAGTACTAGGTATGGTGAAAATACCTTTTGTTCTTTACCATTTACTGTAGCCATTCCGCTTCTTTTGTTCTCAGCTGATATTTCGATTTTTAGGTGACCAGATTTTCCTTCTAGGTCTTTAACCTTAATCTCCTTACCATCTAGAAAATATTTTACAGAAATATCTACAGGAAGGTCTTCTTCTGCTTGTCCTTGATAGTATACATCCTTGCTATCTTCATTCCAGTTTATATAACCATCTTTTGTATCAATTTTTTCATCTGTCTTCAGGTTTTTGATATCTTTAAGATTTGACTTATCCTTAACCTTTACATTACCATCTGAGTTAATCCAGATTGATGCTGTCTTATCTTTTATTTCATTTTCTTCTTGTGTTACATACAAGGTTTCGTTTTTCTTAACTGACCCATCTGCAAAAACTACATTTGTCACAAGCATTGAGCCTGCGAGCGCTACAGATAAGCTTTTTACAAGTTTATTTTTCATCTTTTCCTCCTAGTTTAATCCCTTAGTTGTCTTTTTGATAAATGGAAATGTTATGCTGATTATGGCTGGTAGGAAGAATATTATTGAAAGCATACTTATTATAGCTCCTCTTGCCAAGAACATACATATTGTTGAAACTATTTCCATTTTTGAATACAAGCCTACACCTACTGTCGCAGCCATAAATGATAGGGCTGAAGTTACAATAGATTTTGAAGCTTCCTTTACTGTTAGCTTAAGCGACTTGTTTACATCTCCACTTTTCTTATATTCTGCCAAGAACCTATCCATCATAAGGATAGAGTAGTCGATTGTAGATCCTAATTGGACAACACCTATTATGATTGATGTTACAAATGGGATTGTTTGTCCCAAGTAGAATGGGATACCCATGTTGATTTGTATAGCAAGTTCGATAACTGCTATTAAAACTATAGGAATACCAAGTGATTTGAACACAAATGCTAGTATTACAAATACAGTCGCAATTGATGCTATGTTTACCATCTTGAAGTCTCTATCAGATATTGTCGTAAGGTCTTTTGTAAGGACTGCCTCCCCTGTAAGATATCCATCAGGATCGTGTTCTTTGATTATTTTATGAATTTCGTCAACTTGCTCGTTTACCTCATCTGATGCTGTCTGATACTTAGAATTCATCATAAGCATTTGATATCCGTTCTTATGGAAATTATCTTTTAGTTTATCTGGTAGAACACTATCTGGAAGAGTTAGGCCTGTAAAAGAGTTAAGACCTAAAACATTGTTTACACCTTCTACCTTATCAAGCTCATCCACAAGTCCGTTAATATTTTGCTTACTCAAGTCATCACTTACCACAGCAAAATGTGTTGAAGCCATATCATAATCTTTTTTCATCTTGTTTAAAGCTACAATCGAATCAAGATCTGCTGGAAGAGACCTGTCTAGATTGTAGTAGAGGTCTGTATTATGTGCCCCATAAATAGCTGGTACAAAGAGGATCAAGAAGGCTAGGAAAAATGTCTTCTTGTGATTTAGGACAAGATTTGAAGTCTTCTCGAAAGATGGTAGAAATACCCTATGGTTAAATCTTTCTACTAGTTTTTCAGCTATTAATATCATTGGTGGCAATACTACTACTGTAGAAATTAGTCCAAGAAGGACACCCTTACTCATTACAAGACCGATATCCTTACCAAGTCCTAACCTCATCAATATAAGTACCAAAAATCCTGCAAAAGTTGTAAGTGATGAAGCAAAGATTGATGCTATAGTCTTTTGCATAGCCTTATCCATAGCTACGTTGTTGGAATCACGTCTTTTCTTTTCTTCTACATATCTGTGATATAAGAAGATTGAATAGTCTGTCGTAACAGCAAGCTGCAATACTGCCGCTATGGCCTTAGTTATATAGGAAATCTCTCCTAAGAAAACATTACTTCCGAAGTTATACAAAATCGCATAGCCGATATTTAATAAGAAAAGAAATGGTATAATTGTCGATTCATTGGTAAAACTTAGGACAATCAAGGCTAGCACTACCGCCAATCCTACATATATTGGTGTTTCGTGATCTATTAAATCCTTTGTATCCTTAACTAAAGAGGATATACCACTTAAAAATTTCTCCTTTGACTCAATAGCCTTAATCTGATCTATTGCTTCCATTGTCTTAAATGAAGAAGAGCTTTCACTAAACTTAACCATAAGCATGGTCGAATCTTCAGCATAGAAAACATCTTTTAACTCATCAGGTAAAAACTCGCTTGGAACGCTATCTCCTACTATAGAAGATTTGGAAATAACATCTTCTACTCCCTCAATCTTTAGTATCTCTTCCTTAAGTTTGTCTGCATCGTAATCATCGCCCTTAAGAATCAGCATACCGGTAGCTGCATTTTTGAAATCTTTATCTAGTATCTCCTGGCCCTGGGTACTTTCAAGGTCAGCTGGCAAATATGATAAGATATCATAGTTCACACCTGTATTCTTATATCCTATCCAAGATGGTATCAATAATAGAGTCATTATCAATAAGACAAGCCTAGGATGGTGTGAAATAAACTTTGTTATCTTTTTCATTCTATCTCTCCTGTTCTATTAAACATTTTTTTAATATTAGCATACAAAACCGGCTTCATCTCTCCAATAGTCAAAATTGATTCATCCATTGTCGCACTTTTACAAGTAGACATTACAATTTCTAGGGTCAAAGAAAGTATGTAGAGTTTCTGACTCTCGGTATAATCCCCTGTAAAGAGATTCTCATACTTGCTAAGAATAAAATGTAAGGACGATTCAGCTTCTTTAAGCTGTTCATCATTTTCAATCTTAGTATAAAGGGCCCAAGTGATATTCTTACTTAAAAGGTCCAGCTCAAATGGATGGGCTATTAGATAATCTATAATGTAATCTAGAAAATATATGTATCTTTCGATAGGATCTTCCTGATTACAGCTATCTTCTGCCTTAATAATAATATCCTTGGCTATATTTAGGACTATTTTTTCCTTAAGGTCCTTCTTGTCTGAATAATAAAGATAAAAGGTCCCCAGGCCAAAGCTCGCTTCCTTCATCACATCTCTTACGGAAGTGTTGTCAGCTCCCTTCGATTTGAAAATCCTAAGAGCAGAATCCATTATAACTTTTCCCTTGTCGTTCGTAAAACTTACCATATAATCACTCCAATTTCTTCAAAATGAACGCCGTTCATTAATTGCTACAAATATATGATACGCCCTAATGAACGTTGTTCAACTTTTATTGTAAATTTTTTTAATAAAAAAATACCAAAGAAGTAAATTCTCTGGTATTTCTAACTACATATTAAATTTTAGCAAATTAGGACCATCAATCATATATTGCTTTCAAAATGATAAAAATGGACCAAAGTTTTTACAGCAGGACTAATTTTTCTCATATCATCTGCCATATTATTCATCGCTATCAAATTGGAATTCCTCACATATTTCTAATTTCTTCTAACCAATCTTCATCTAGTGGGTCTTGGGAGAATCTCTCTTTCCTATCAAGGCTTGCTAGAGCATGCATATCAGATTCTTCAAGCTCGAAATCAAAAATATCAATATTTTCCTTAAGTCTATTAGCGTGAACTGACTTTGGAATTATCATTGTTCCTTGATCAATATTCCATCTTAGAGCTATTTGGGCTGGAGTTTTATTGTACTTATCAGCCAATTGTTTTAGGATTTCTTCATCAAGTAAGCCTCCCCTAGTCCTTGCAAGTGGACTCCATGCTTGATGTTTTATATTATTTTCCCTAAGAAAAGTCCTTGTTTCTGTATCTTGTAGGAAGAGATGACTTTCTAATTGGTCCATTGAAGGAGCATCTCCTACTTCAAGTAACTTCACTAACTGCTCTGGCATAAAATTACATACAGCTATTGATTTTACAATACCTTGGTCCTTATAGTCCATAAAGACCTTCCAAGCCTTATCGAAGTCCTTGCCAAACCAGTGGAGATGAACTACATCTAGATAATCTGTCCTTAGGTCCTTAAGGGATTCATCAATTGATCTTTTAGTCTCATCTAGCCCAAAGTCTTTTGGCCAAACCTTTGTTGCTAGCATATAATCTTCTCTTTTTACTGGAGCATTTTCCAAAGCCTTACCTATGTAGGCCTCATTGTTATAGTATTTTGCAGTATCAAAATACTCATAACCTAGTTCAAGAGCTGCCTGAATTACTTCTTCCATTAGTTTTTCGTCTTCTATCTTATAAGTTCCCATTCCCATTACTGGAACTTTTAGTCCGTCATTAATTGTGTAATATTTCATATTTTATCCTTTCTTCTCTCTTTACATTGATACCCAAAGAAATCTATCCTAATTACAAGATTTTATGATAGAATATAGATATGAAAACAGTATTAGTAACAGGCTCCTCACGTGGCATAGGGGCTGCCATATGTAGGAAGCTTAATAAGAATTATAAAATTATAATAAATTACAATAAAAGCGAGGAAGATGCCCTTAAGCTCCTTGATGAACTTAGGAAAGAAAATCCCTTTGTGATTGCTGTAAAGGCAGATGTTAGTAAAGAAGATGAAGTAGAGAAAATGTTTGAGATAGGTGAAAGTAACTTCGGTCATATCGATATTCTGATTAATAACGCAGGCATATCCCACTTCTCCCTAATCCAAGATACAAAGTTCGATAAATGGAAGGAGATTCTTGCTATTAACTTAGATTCTGTCTTTCTTGCTTCCAAAAGAGCAGTCCCAAAAATGTTAAGTAGAGGAGACGGAGTAATTATTAATATGTCTTCCATCTGGGGAGAAGTAGGAGCGAGTATGGAAAGTGCATATGCAGCAAGTAAGGGTGCTATCAACTCCTTTACTAAATCCCTAGCCAAGGAGCTTAGCCCTATGAATATAAAAGTTAACGCCATAGCATGTGGTATTGTAGATACGGATATGATGAGAAATGACTTTGATTCTAATGAATTAGAAGATCTAAAGAAAGAAGTAGGTCTTAATAGGTTCGCAAGCCCAGAAGAGATAGGAGATTTAGTAGAGTTTTTAATCTCTAACAAGGCTAAATATATAACAGGTGAAATTGTAAATATAAATGGGGGATTTTATTAAAATCGAGCAAGCAAAAACCGCTAATTCTAGCGGTCTACTTTACTTCGTCCAAGAGATCTTTTCTGATAAATCCGGTATTTCCTTCGAAGTTTAGCTTTATCCATACACCGTCTTCGGCGTTTGCCTCTTCTATGGCTTCGAATTCCCTTCCTCCTGGAACTGCTACAAGTACGTTATCTTCTTCCGTATTTGGATTAGATCTCATATTTGTAGTATCACGTGTCTTATATTTCTTTTTATTATTGGCTTCTTCCGCCTTCTTATCCTCATTAGGATTATTTTGATTTTCTCCCTTAGGATTATCTTTATTTTCTCCTGCCTTTTCTTCTGGCTTAGGATTTGCATTTTCCTTCGGTTCGTCCTTAGCTCCATTTTCAACCTTGTCAAAGACTGACTCAACCTTTATATTCTTAGCCTGGTAATCTTCTTCCTTTTTGTTACAGGAAGCAAGAATTAGGATTATTAGGGCAGAAGAAATTATATATTTTATTTTCATTTTCTTCTCCAAAAATTAAATATACTTTTCTTTTCTTTTTTCTTATTAACTTTAACCTTGTCGTATTCACTAGAGATAAACTGATCATTTATAATAAGAGAAGGGTTTGTAGAAGATAGCTTTTTGAACTTCTCCTCTCCAATAATTTCAAGAATCTCTCTCTTATATTCACCTATTTCAGGACTCCTCCACTCAGACTGGTGAGCGTCAGTTCCTATTATATGGACCATATTTCTTTCAAGTAAGGTCTTTGTTATTTCTTTGTGTGACTTGATAGATGAATAGTTTATCTGAACTAGGGCTCCCTTTTTTATAAAATCTAGAAGCCAGTCTATATCTTTTTCTACATATGGATATCTTTCTGCATGGGCTATGATTGGCACATATCCTTCAAGTCCCAGACTATAGAAAAGTTCGCCTAAAAAATTTGGCTTATTTACAAAGGATAACTCGCACAAGACATATCTAGAATCATTCAAAGTAAGAAGGTCTCCTGACTTTAACTTCTTCTCCATCCCAGCTTCTACCTGTATCTCATGGCCTGGGTGAATCTTAAAAGAAAGTCCCCTATCTTGTATTGTTTTATTTAAAATATCAACCTTTTCTCTGATTTCAGAGGAATCTACCATATATCTTGACCTATCGAAATGGCTTGTAGCAATTATTTCAGAAAAGCCTTGCTCCATATAAAGATCTACCATCTTCATACTTTCATCGAGGCTCCTCGATCCATCATCTACCCCATAAACTATATGATTGTGTATATCTATCATCTAATAATAGTTCCCGTATTTTTTATCTTTCATTGGCATATGGGTAAGAACAGCACCTAGGATATGGGCGTCGACCTTTTTGAGATTCTCAATAGCAAGGGCTATGTCTTCCTTCTTGGTGTCAGAAGATTTTATAACAAAGATAACACCATCACTTATGGTTGATACTAGTGATGCGTCAGTAAATAGTCCCACAGGTGGTGTGTCGATAAATATATAATCGTATTCTTTTGACAAATCCTCTATGAATTCTCTAAAAGTATCTGATGCCAACATCTCTGCGGGATTCGGAGGAACAGGTCCTGTGAAAATCATGTCGAGATTTGACTGTTCTCTATCCTTATTAATAGCTCTTTGGATATTGACCTTACCTGTAAGATAATTTGTAATTCCTACATTATCGTTAATTCCTGCAATCTCTGAAATAGAAGGAGATCTTAGGTCACAGTCTAAAAGAATAACCTTATCTCCATTATCTGCAAAGGACTTGGCAAGTTTATAGATAACTGTGGACTTTCCCTCGGCAGGTTTCGCAGAAGTTATAGATATTACCTTGTTTTTCTTATCCAAGCTGCTAAATTGTATATTAGTTCTTACAGAACGAATAGCTTCGTCATACATGGAAGCATTATAATGATTGTTTCTACTGCTCATATTAATTTCCTTGTTCACTATCTGGCACTATACCAATAACTGGTATATCGAAATATTCTGTAACTTCTTCGCTTGATTTGATCGATGAGTCTGCTATTTCCTTAAATAAAACAACAGCTACACCAAGCACAAAACCAAGAATAAGACCTATAGCTGTATTTTTCTTGATATTTGGTGAAGAAGCTTCTTCTGGAAGGATTGCCCCATCGAGAATTTGGACATTGTCAACATTCATAATTTCTCCAATAGAAGATTTAAAAATATTGGCCGTTTCATTTGCTATATCCATCGCTCTTTCTGGGATTGTATCTACAACTTTTACAGAAATAATCTGGGTGTCTTTTACAGGTTCGATTGAAACCTTTGAGGAAAACTCCTCATAGTCCATATCGAGTCCTAGATTATTTATTACTCTTTCAGCAATTCCCTTTGACTTAACTATCTCTGAGTATGTAGAAATTAGGGCCTTGTTGGCTTGAATTTGTCCTAGTTCTACGTTAGTTTGTGGATTGTTTGGATCCTTGTTTTGATTTGAGTTGCTAACTATCATTGTTGTATTTGAATCATACTTAGGAGTGATGACAAACTTAGATAAAAGAAAACTTGCCGCTCCTAATATAATAGAAAATATAATAATCATAGGAAGATGCTTCGCAATCTTCTTAGACAATTCAATCAAATCAATTTCTTGTTCATTCATTTAATTTCTCCTTGTTTATAATAAAATATAAAATCTTCATATTTATATCCATCTTATAGTTTATACTAAAATCCCTAAAATTTCAACATATATTTTACATTTTCCCTACAACTTTAACAAAAAAAGAGCTAGCTCAAATAATCTTATCCAAGCTCGCTCTAACTTTACAAAATCGCTCTAATAGCCTTTTGTGGTATGCCAATATCTTCTACTATGCACTTATCCCTGAAGCGATTCTTTTCATAGACTCCTCTTTTCATTAGCTGCATAGAAACTATAAGGTCACAATCTACGGCCTCTCCCCAAAATCTCCCGCTATCTCCATCAAGACCTGAAGGAATATCGACAGAGATTGTGTATTTCATAGTTCTATTTATAAGAGAAATCATGTAAGACTGCATGCCCCCTACGGTCCTGTTTAATCCTGTGCCAAAGATAGCATCTATTATAGTAGAGACTTCTTCCAAATTCTTTTCCATTATAGCAAGGTCTTCAATGCTCTCTGGCATAAAGATTTTATCTGTAAGACGTTTGCAGGAATCTAGATTTATTTTAAAATCTTGGCTTTGTTTACTAAGATCGCCTACTATATAGATTTCTACATATTTTCCCATAGCGAGGAGATTTCTTGCAATAGCAAGGCCATCTGCTCCGTTATTTCCCACTCCTGCCACAATAGCAAAGGAGGTCCTTACTTCGAGATTAATATTTTTAATCACAGCAAGGGCTGCCCTTTCTACTAAGCATATAGAAGGAACCTTAAGTACATCTATGGCATATTGGTCAATTTTCTTCATAGTCTTACTATCTACTACAAGCATATTTACCTCAATCTTAAATCTTCACCAAATATTTCAAAAATCCTGCTATTATTGCCCATAATTCTTGAGAATATCCTAGGTCCGTAAATCTCTTCTAGGCCTTCCTCATCAATATTAGATGAAAATATTATAGGCTTACCGTCATTCATTCTCTCGTTAACCACATCGAAGAGATTGGACCTGTCTGCTGGACGGGTAGACTCTGCACCCAAGTCATCTATTATTAAAAGATCACAATCGAATATCAACCTGTACTTTTCTTCTAGATTCTCTCTCCTATCCTCGAATGCATAATGGTAGTCGTTTAGGAATTTGAAAAGTTTGGTAGAAGTCATATAAACTACTGAAAAGTTCCTATCTAGGATTTCCTTTGCTATAGAATTGATAAGAAAAGTCTTTCCCCTGCCAACATCTCCGTAAATATAAATATTTCTTGTCTCAAAGGCGAAGTTATTTATGTATCTCTTAACTTCCCTGATTATATATTCCATATTTTCATAAGGGCTAACTCCATAGACCCTGTTAGTATTTTTGGAAAATAGATTTATATTGAAAGACTGGAAGTTTTCCTCGGTAATTTGGCTTTTGATATTGGATTGGTCATACTTCTGATCTATTATTAATTGTTTCCTGCAAGTGCATATTTTTCTTCCAATAAAGCCAGTATCCTTGCATTTGTCGTGGAAATAATGCATGTCCATATAGTCTAAGGGATAGCCATTTTCTTTTAAAATCCTCTTTTTTTCATTAGTTAGATGATCTATTTTACTTTCCAAGTCCCCGGTATCGACTCCTTCTGCAATGAGAGAAAGAGTTGTAAAACCAATTTCTTTTATTTGTTTATCCAAACTTTTAATCTGCGGGAGCCTCTCATAGACTTCTCTAATTCTTTTTTGCTGATTCCTCTTATCAGTCTTCCTTCTTTCTTCAAGAATGGCGCTAGCTTTTTGACTAGGAGTCATTATCCTCACCCCTTTGGTTTATAATTCTATTGAATCTTTCTTCTTTCCTTCTTTGGATAAATGATGAAATCTCGTCATTATCGCTTGCTTCCATTTTAGCTGAGGCGGGATTTCTCCTGTATTTACGAGGAGACCTCTTCCTTACGAGTTTATCCCTTTCCTCTTTCATCCTAAGATCATTTAAGGTTGAAATATTTTGGTCGCGCCATGTTTTTACAAATCCCATCACATATTTTACATCCACATTACCACTTGCCTTAGCCTGCCTAAAGGCTTCTGTGACGAGCTCTGGATCACAATTATATTCAAGGATTGTCTCTTGGATCCTAGTAATATCCGCTGGAGTTAGACTTCTTCCTATCATTGTTTCAATATTTGAAAACATAATTGACTTCCTTTGGGCAAGGTCGTAGGCAGCTTCTGTTGACTGATTATCCTCACTATTACCAAAATACATTTGTCTTAAGGAAACAATTTCTATAAAATCAGTCCCATTGTCGGCCCTCTTTTGTCTAAATACTCCCATATTAACCCAAAAGTCCACCGCTTTATCGAATCTTTCATCGGAAAATCTAAGTTGTCTTTTAATCTTCGCACTGTCTACCCTTCGGTAGTTGTAGCAATCTTTATAAATCAAAAGATAGACCTTAAGTTGGTCTCCATCTGCCATTTGCACATAGGTATTTAGAAACATATTCTCTATAGGAGTAGTTCCCATATCTAGTTTTAAATCTTGCATCTTAAAGTCCATAGTAGTCATCCTTTTTTATTTTCATAGTCAATATTTTCGAATAAATTAGTCCTGATTTGTAAGTAAAATACCTTTCGTCAAAGTCTATATTTTGATTTTCAAAAACTTCTGTCGATTCATAACCATCCTTGAAACCACACTTTTTGTAAGCCTTGTATGCTCTTTCATTAAATAAATTTACATCAAGACTTACTTCCTTTAGTTTATAGTCTCTAAAAGCCTTAGCTAAAAGTAAATCAATAGATTCAGATCCATAACCCATAGATGTATAGGCACTGTCAAAGACTATGCCAAGTTTTGCTTTTTTAGTGATTGGATTTATTCGTTTAAGACCAATAAAACCTATGAATCTATCATCTTCATATCTTTTGACTGCAAAATACTTCTTCCTCGGTGTAGTGATAGACCCATACCAGATTTTTATTTCAAAATCAGATAGGGAGGAATAATTGTAGCCAACTAGCCTTGGGTCTTTGAAGTCTGTCCATTCTTTAACCAAAAAGGCTGTTTCGATATCAATCTTTTCAAGATATATTCTATTCATTTTTTTCTCTATTGGTAAAGTCTCTAAAGGTGGTACATGGTTTGTTGAAAAATAACTCGACTGTTCCAGTTGCACCATTTCTGTGCTTGGCAAAAATAAGCTTTGCGACATTTGGATTATCTTCTTCGTCGTAATAATCTTCCCTATATAAGAGCATAACGACATCCGCATCTTGCTCGATTGCACCTGATTCTCTTAAATCTGATAAAATAGGCTTATGGTCTGCCCTCTTGTCGGCCTCACGAGAAAGCTGGGCTAGGGATAAAATAGGACAATTGAGCTCTTTTGATAGAGATTTAAGTCCTCTAGAAATTGAGGCGATTTCATTTTGCCTGTTTTCTTGTCTACCATCAGCCTGCATCAATTGTAGATAGTCGATTACAACAAGGTCTAGACCTGACTCAGCCTTTAATCTTTTGAGCTTACTTCTCATCTCAGATAGGGTAATTCCTGGAGTTTCGTCAACATATATATCCTTACTGGTGATCTCTTTGGTAGCATGGATTAGAAGCTGCCAGTCCTCATCTCTTATAGAACCGCTTATAATATTTTCGAGATTCACCATAGATACCATAGACAAAAGCCTTTGATTAAGCTGGTAGGTGCTCATCTCAAGAGAGAAAAAAGCAACAGACTTATCTTTCTTACAAGCATTCCATGCGATAGTAAGCCCTAGGGCAGTTTTACCCATGGCTGGACGGGCTGCAAGAAGGATAAGCTGAGATTTTTGAAGTCCTGATAGCTTGTTATCTACCGTTTCAAGACCTGTCGTTACCCCAGTAATCTCTCCATCAGATAGGGTTAGTTCGTTTATCATCTGGAGGGTTTCGCTCATAGTTTCAGATAATCTAACAAGGCCCTGGTTGTGTGTATCTTGGGATATTTCAAATATTTTAGCTTCCGCTTCTGATAAGATAGAGTCGATTTTGTCATCATGCCTGTAGCTTAGATCGATAATATCCTCACTCGCCCCTATTAGACTTCTTAGAATAGATTTTTCCTTGACTGATTTGGCATATGTATCGATATTTGGAGTATAAAATGAGGAGAGGGTAATCTCAGTGATAAACTCCTCCCCTCCAACTTCTTGTAATATATTTTCATTCTTTAACTGGGATATAAGGGAAATCTCATCTACCTTGATGTCTTTTTCAAACATCTTTAGGATGGATTTATATATCCTCTGCGTTCTAGAATCGTAAAAGTCTACAGGTTTTATAATTTGATTTACACTATCGAAAGTCTCGTTTTTGGCAAGGATACTTCCGATTATAGCTTGTTCTGCTAAGAAGTCATTTGGAAGGGGCCTTAGGCCCTCAGTCATTAGGCTTCCTCAGCTACTACATTAACTTTAAGATCAGCATTTACTCCTTCATAAAGTCTTGCATTAAGAGAAAATTCTCCAAGGCCTTCGATCTTTTCAACACCTTCGATTCTCTTTCTATCGATTTCAATACCTTCTTCAGCTAGGCTTTCAGCAATGTCTTTGTTTGTAACTGAACCGAATAGTTTGTCGTCTTCTCCAACTCTAACTTGTTTTGTGATTGTTAAAGCTTCGATTTTATCCTTAAGAGCTTCAGCTTCTTTTCTGTTTTCTGCTTCTTCAGCCTTAAGCTCTTCTCTCATTTTTTCAAGTTCTGCCATATTTTCTTTTGTAGCCTTTACAGCTTTTCCTTGAGGATCAAGGTAATTTCTAAAATATCCTGGCTTTACATCTACAAGGTCTCCCTTAACTCCAACTCTTACAATATTATCTGTTAGTATTACTTTCATTTTCTTCTTCCTCTCTTAAATATTCTTTAATTGCTTTTCTTAACATGTCTTCAGCATTTTCCATAGTCATATCTAGTTGGGTAGCAGCAGCTGTTAAGTGACCACCGCCTCCGATACGCTCTAGTATTAATTGTACCGATATATCTCCTAAGCTTCTACCTGAAATGTGAATTTTATTATTGGATATAGTAAGGACAAAGCTTGCCTTAACTCCCTTTATATTTAACAGATCATCAGCCGCTTGAGAAGCTATTAATGTTGATCCATCGATATCTCTTTTGAAGTGGGCTATGGCTATGAAATCATTAACTATAAATGAATCTGCTATAACTTCTGACTTATACTTTACTATTTCAAAATCATCTTTAAACATTCTTTTGATATAAACAGAATCAGCTCCCCATCTTTTAAGAATTGAGGCTGCCTCAAAGGTCCTAACACCAGTCTGGTAGACGAAGTTTTTGGTATCTACTGTTATACCTGCAAGGAGACTTTCCGCTATAGGAGTTCTTGCCTTAAAGTCTTCGTCTAGATAAGATAGGATTTCTGTTACAAGCTCAGATGCACTTGAAGCATAAGGCTCTATATAAGAAATAGTAGCATTTTCTATATAGTCCTTGCCTCTTCTGTGATGGTCGATAATAAAAATATTATCGCTTTTATCCAGAAGGGCTGGTGCTTCGGTTGAGTTCTTCCTGTGATTATCTGTTACAATTATCAAAGATTGTGGACTGATTTTACTTAAGGCTTCACTTTCTGTTAGGATATTTCCCTTAAGTTCACTTAACTCTGTCGTTACCCTGTCGTACATATTTTCAATTGGCCTTGTTACCTCATTTAATACGATATAGACTTCTTTTCCCATATCATAAGTCCCTTCATAAACTCCAAGGGATGAGCCGAAAGAATCCATATCGGGATTGTTATGTCCCATAATATAAATATCAGGTGACGATTGAATCATTCTCCTCAGAGCTTGGGATATTACCCTAGATCTAACCTTGCTAGTTTTCTCTATCGCTCTAGTCTTTCCACCAAAATATTCGTAATTATCCTCAAGCTTGACAACAGCCTGGTCTCCTCCACGAGATAGGGCAATGTCAACAGCCTCTCTAGAATCAGAGTATATGTCTGTTGGGTTTTTCCCTGCAATTCCTACCCCAATTGATAGAGTTGGTGGAAGAGTATTTCCCTTTTCAATATTTCTTACCCCGTCAAGAATTGAAAACTTAGTTTCGTAAATATCCCTATAATCTTGATACTCACTTATTACCATGTATCTATCATTTTCATATTTACGGATCAAACCATTGTACTTTTTGAAATACTCATTGATAACTCTATCAATTTCTCCAATAACCTGGGGTCTGTCGACAGATTCTGTAGAATTTCTGATATCTTCGTAGTTATCGATGATTACAGAATAAAATACAAGTCTCTTATCCTTAAAAAGCTGCTTGATAGACTCGTCGTATGTGTTGTCGATTCCATAAAGGAAGGTCTGAGTCTTGCCATTATCTTCGTTAGTTATAGTTTGATAATAAAATTGCAATATCTTTCCATCTATACTAATATTTTTCGGAAGACTCATGCCGTCTTGTTTAAAGTCTACATCAGAAAAATCTGGTAGAAACTTATCTATCTCACTGCCTACGATGGATTTTTTGTCAAACAAATCTCTAAAATAAGTATTGTGCCACTTAATTGTCCTATCGTCTTCTACTATAGCAATCGGAAAGGGCATCTCAAAAACTACGTTTTTAGTGATTATATCAAAGGATACATTCATATCATCAACATAGGCCTGTAAGTCGTCCTTCTTCTTCATATTTATCTTTCTTAAAAAGAAAAAGAGGACAATAGTTAGGATAATCGCAATCGATCCAAGTATCTGATTATAATAGAATATGACAAGGGAAGCTGTGACTGGTAGAGCCATTATTGCAATAATATTTTCCATTCCCACATATACATCTTCTTTATTCATTTAAGCTCCTTTTCTTTCTTATATCTAGTATTATATCAATAAATCCTAAAATCACGAAAAAAATCAGCAAAAATTCTAATAAAATAATAATGAAAAACCACTGAAATCCTCTAGATACGGGAATTGATGATTTTGATATCATATAATCGTAGGCCGATAAGCCATTAAAGGCTATAATAACTAGGATAATTCCTATAATATTAAGTTTAACATAGTTCATATCAAGTTTAAATAAAAAGGCTAATAGATAGGAAAGACCTGCAAAGGCCACAAGGGCTAACACATCCTTACACTCCAACCTAAGCTCGTTAGCTTTCTTAAGGTCATCCACTAAAGATAGCTTTATACTTACATAATTTCTAATAAGTTTGATGCCAGCTAAAGAGTAGATAAAAGAAAAAAAAGCAAAGAAGCTTGGGTAAAGCCCTATACTTAGCTTAATATATTCTATTGGTAACTTGTATTCTAGGCTTCCTTCGATTATCCCCTTCATTTCATTTGCAAGATAATCAAGACTTAATCCTTCTTTAACTAAAGAATAGCTAAAGGATCCTGTTAGGATAAAAGTCAGGAGAATAAATACCGTTAGAATCTCATCCTTGTCGTTTTTTTGATATCTAATCGGTAGATAAAAGCATAAACTTATTAGAAAAATCAAGCCTACTAGTACTATCAAATCTTTTATATCCATATACAAGAGTCCTAGGATAAAAGTCCCAAGAAGAGTAGTTAAAAATCCCTTGTATCCGTATTTAAAAATATAAATACTCAAAAGAATTGGACCTGTGGCAAGAATTAATAATGATACATTCGATAAAAATATCAGTATGCTTATCAAAGCCACCATAAAAATAGGCTCAATTACTTTCTTATAATTTTCATTAATATCCATAAATTTCCTTTCACTTAATAAATTAAGCTATAAGTATTTTACTCCATCTTTCTTTTTACTCAATCACACTAGTTTTGATTGATAAATAAAAAGAGCCTCAAAGGCTCTAATTATGCATAAGAATGTAGTGATGGTAGGAGAGTATTTACTCCGATGTAGGTAAATATTACTGATATAAATCCTACAATCGAAAATATAGCCGCTCTTTTCCCACTCCAAGCTAAAGTATAAACAAAACCATAGATACCAGAAATCCAAATATTCCTTTGCAAAATAAGATATTTTCTAATCTCAATAAATCAATCATCTCTTGAGGATTCATTAAAAGGCTAAGAAAAAGCCGACAAGAAGGATTACACCACTGACAAAATCTTCTCTAAATAATACCTTTTTATTTTTTCTACTAGCATTAGATAATATATATAATTAATTGTAACCAATTTATCAAATTATTTTATGCATAAGAAAACTCCCAGAAAATACTCTGAGAGTTGATTTTAATCAATATTTAATTCTTCCATTATTTCATTTCTATAAGCGGTAAATTCCTTGCTTGTCCTTGATCTTGGGTAAGGGAGGTCAATGTCTACTATTTTCTTAATCCTTCCTGGATTTGCCTGCATAACTATGACCTTAGTTGACATATATATAGCTTCGTCAACATCGTGGGTTACCATTATGTTTAGATTTTCTTCCTCTTTCCATAAGTCAAGGATTAAATCTTGCATATTCATTCTAGTAAAGGCATCAAGGGCTCCCAGTGGCTCATCTAGAAGCATTACTTCTGGCTTGTTGATTAAAGTTCTTATTAGGGATACTCTTTGGGCCATTCCTCCTGAAAGAGCTGATGGGTAGACCTCCTTAAACTCTTCAAGACCTACCTTATTTATTAATTTCTCTACCATCTTATCATCAGTTTTCTTGGCTAAATCTCCCGAAAAGGCCACATTTTCCTTAACGGTTAGCCAAGGAAATAGGGTTGGTTTTTGAAAAACCATGCCCCTGTTGCTTCTTGGCTCTGTGATTTTTTCTCCATCTAGGGTGATTTCGCCAAAGCTTGGTCCAATAAGACCTGCTATAAGTCTTAGCATTGTACTTTTACCACAACCTGATGGACCAACTATGGATACGAATTCTTTCTCCTTAGCTTTAAAGCTAACATCTGATATGGCATGAGTTAAGCCATTTTTGTCAGCTCTTGTAAATAATTTGCCTACATTATCAAATACTAATTCTGTCATTATATTCCCCCCTCATTCTTCCAAACTAGTACCCTATCGCTTAGCTTTTTGATTAGGATATTAACTATAACGAAGGTTACAGCTAGTAGGATTATAGCTCCATACATAGCAGTGTAATCTGCCCAAGAGCTCTTCCATGTTATATACCAGCCAAGACCTGACTCAACTCCCATCATCTCAGCAACGATTAGGGCGTTACAAGCTGCACTCATCGCAGATACTAGACCTTGGAAGATATTTGGCATCGCAGATGGTATTGCTATTCTTCTTACCATGTCCTTGTTAGTCGCTCCTAAAGTCCTTGCTGCTTCATAAAATGAAGGATCTACATTTCTAATTCCTGTAATAGTCGCAAGACTTACTTGAAACCAAACTCCCAAGGCTATGATAAATACAGCTCCTTGGAATAAATTAATAGCAAGAACCATAACTAGTGGAAGCCAAGTTGTTGTAGGAATTGGTCCAAGTAGTTTTAGGATTGGGTCGATCCAATAGTTAACCTTCTCGAAGTAACCAGCAAGAATTCCTGTAATTATTCCCAAGAGTCCTCCTATAATATAACCAGTAAATAAGAGTTTGAGCGATGATATTACTGATTCTAATAAGTAAGATTTATCAGCTGCCATTGAATTAAATACCTTATCTAACCATGGGAAATATGGCAATTGTAATATATTAAATTTCAATGTCAACAAGTCAAATACAATAAATATTACAAAAATCGCTGTATATAAAGGCCAGTAATGGTTTAAAGTGTCCCTAACCCTTTCAAACTTTAATGATATTAGAAGGGAAATTAGGTAAATTCCTCCTAGAATCATTAGAAAAGTTGGATATAACCTTGTAATTTCTATATTTGGATCATAATTTTTAACATATATAAATTCTAGAATAGCTAAGACTGCAAAGACTAGAGGAATGAAAAGCCCAATAATAGAAGGCTTTTCATCACCACTTTCAAGTTTTTCTAAATCTTTTGCAGTTAGCTTTTCTTTTAAATTTTCATTAAGAAATTTGCTATCTTGCATAAAATCTCCTTATTATTCAACTACTTCGACTTCTCCATTTCCTAGTGGTATCCAGTATTCTTTGATATAGTCATCTGTAGATTTGCTATCATCAATTAAACCTAATTTCTTATAATCATCAAAGTAAGCCCTAATTGTTTCAAGTCCATCTTCGTTATCTAGGCTGTAATCATAGGTTTTTAATAGGTCAGTAGCAACTTTAGGATCTCCTGCTGCTAGGTTATTATCTTGAAGTTTCTTTAAAGCATCTTCTGGATTATCAGCTACGTAGTGGCTTCCCCTTACGATTTGCTCTGCTACAAGCTCAGCAATCATTGGGTTTTGCTCAACGAAATCTCTGTTAAAGGCTGTTACACAGCATACTTCTTCCTTAAAATCATCATTTGTTGTAAGAGATCTTATAGGTCTAATTTTTCCTGCTTGTAAGAATTCTTGAGCGAATTGGTCATCAAGTACTGCTCCTTTTATCTCCCCACTTTCCAAAGCTTGGATTACTGCAGAAGGATCTACAGGTTTAACGCTAATCTTGTCTGAATCTATTCCATCGTGGGATAGGAATCTTAAAAGAGTGTTATGTCCACTGTTACCTATACCATTTGTTACAGCAACAGCTTCATTTTCCAAGTCTTTAGTTTCTTTATATGAACTTTCATCTAGAACATAAAGTGACTTACAACCTGAGTGGTTGGATGTTGAGAAGACATAGTTAAGTCCCTTGGTTGCTGGAACTAATAGTCCCCCAAACTCCCCTGTCATTGCATCAATTTGGCCTGTTCCTAGAGCATCTTTACCTTGTTTTGTATTTACGAATTCTACATCAAGTCCTTTTTCCTTGTAGTAGCCTTCAATTTCTGCTATATTTTGGCCTGCTATACAAAGATCACCGTCAAAGCCAATTCTAATTTTACTTCCATACCTTGGCTCATCTTTTATACTGTGTTCTTTGTCTACAAGACTTTCTCCTTGATTTGCCTGTTGGCTGGTTTCGGTCTTGGTTTCTTTTTTTTCGTCTTCCCCATTTTTCACACAAGCTGTTAAGCTTATTGAAGCTAAAAGTAAAGCAGCCAATAATTTCTTATTTTTCATAATATCTCCTTTTATTTACAACATGAATCATAATCTACATTTTTTATATCAAAGTTGGGATCATTAAAGTCGATGATCTCTTCTTCTTGGAAATTTTCTTCTGTCTTTTGATCTGTGATCTCTTCTTTCACTAAATTTTTATCTCTCTCTACTTCTGCCCTTGAAGTAGAACAGGCAGTAAGTAAAACTAGTGAAGAAGCTAGGATGATTTTCTTAGATAAATTCATATTCTCCTTCTATCTATATTCATTTTCTATATATTTATAGCATATAAAAAGCCCGTCCCTCAAAAAGGACGAGCTTAGCCGTGATTCCACCTAAATTCACTTCTATAAAAATAGAAATCTCATTTGCGATATAACACTCGCACTGTTATGGCCTAAAAATTCAGCCACAAGACTCAAAGATGCACTTCCATATAAAAATTTCAAACCTTCTCAGCTACTGGTTTTCTCTGTAAAAAATTCACTTATATGTACTTTTCTTATCAAGGTCTTATATACTACTGTTTTAGTATACTTTGCTTTTTTATAATTTGCAAACCTAATTTTTATTAGTGTAATTTAAGCCCTTCTAAGTATAATAGAAGTATGAAAGATATTAATGAAGAAAGAGAAAAAATTTTTATAAAAGATTTTGATATATCGATTATATCCGACCCCCATGTTCTAGCAAATGAGCTAATGGGACCTAGCGAAAGTTTCATCAAGGAGCTTAAAGTAGAAAGGAAGCTTGTCGTAGAAAGCGAGGGGCTTTTTAAGCGTGCCCTAGAAATTGTAGATAATGCAGGCAGTAACTACTTGATTCTTCCTGGAGATATGGTCAAAGAAGGAGAGTATAAGTCTCATAAGATAGTCGCAGGTTATTTAAGGGATTGGAAGAATAAGGATCCTAGGAGGAAAATTTTCCTTACACCAGGCAACCACGACATCAACTGCCACAGGGCCTATGACTTCTTAAATGATGAAAAGACTAAAAATGTTAATCCAAGAGAATTTGAAGAAATCTATGATTTTATCTATGAGGATGATTCCATACTTGAGTTTTATAGGGATAGCCAGATTTTTAAGAATTATTTAGATTTTGTTAACAAAAAATATAATAGAGACGTTAAATATTCCTACTACGCCCATGGATATTTTTCCTATGTAGCAAGGATAAAAAAGGACTATCTCGATAAAAATGGACTTAGCCTAATAATGCTCGATACTTCGATCTACTCTGCTGATAGGGAAGAAAAACATAGAGATGGCAGGGAGAATATTCCAGGATCTATTACAAAAGAAGAGATTAAATGGATGCTAGAAAAAATTGAAGAAGCTAAGAAGAGAAAGGATATGGTAATTGTCGTAGCCCACCATGCCCTCCTTCCAAACTTCAGAAATCAAGAACTCGCCTTCTCACCTTTTATCATAAAAGAATGGAGGGATAAGTTTGAAGATAAAGATCCTAGGATAGATGGAAAAACTCCTATAGAAATCCTTGCAGACAGTGGGGTTAAGTTTGTCTTTACAGGCCATCTTCACGAAAATGGAACAGCCAAATACACAAGCGAAATAGGAAATACTATATATGATATCCAAACAGGATCGACCATAACCTATCCCCTTCCTATAAGACATATCCTAATTAATAACAAGACCTCTACAGATAATGGTTTTGAAGTTTTTGTCACGACTGAGCTTATAGATAATTTCTCCTTCACTGACTATAATGGCAAGGAGGAAATAGTAAAAGATGCAATCCTTCACACCATGACCAACCAGCTTAGCCTTAAAGAGGTAATTCACAACTATATTAGGATCCAGGCCAACAACCCGCTTTTTGATAATATGGATTATAAAAAAATAATCATAGATAATTTAAGATCAAAAACAGGAATAGACATTCCATACCAGGGATATATGAATAAAATAGTTTTTCCAAATATTGCTGAGTACTTCCCAATCTATAGCAAGTATATAGGAAGGATCGTAATAAGTAACTTAAACTATGAGTACGAGTTTAGGATCAAGGCCTTGATGAATATACTTTTTATAAAGGCCAGGAATATAGAAGATGCAATCGATATAATCATTGATCAAGCCGAAAAAATCCTAACCCCTCACTTTGTAATCACTGCCATGGATAAGATTTCATCTAAGATCTTTGCCATGCCGATTGATGATAAGGGACATACTTTCTATGACTTCGCTAATTATATATACCAATATAGGTCAACTAGTGAAGAGAAGCAACCTTCGTATGTTACGAAGATGATAGATAATATAAACGATCCCGACTATGATATAATTAATATTGTTTTAGACTATGCGGCTTCTGAGATAAATGAGGTCTTTGATACAGTTACTCAGTCAATAATCCTTGAAAGAAACGGATCAAAGAAAGAGTTTTTCGAAAGTCTCATCCAAACCAAGGGCTTTCCGGTAAACTTCGCCTATAAATATCTTATAGGAAGGGTAGAGACCCTAAGAGATTTATTAGATTTCTTTTCAAGATTTATCACTAAAAAGAGTTCCATCACTGGAGTCGACCTTGCAAAAACAATCGCCCATTCCAGAGCTGTAAGGAGAGCTAAGATGAATATATCGGATAAGTTCTTCGGCCAAAAGTCCCTCCGTGTCTTTATCCTAGCCCTCATAGGAGAAATGAATGAGGAGATGACTACAATCTATCAAAACGCCGACCTAAACGAAATCGACCACTACTTTAACTATATCGAATATGACGATACAAAAATAATCACAGAAGAATAAATAAATGAAAACGACGAAGAAGGAACTTAGATAAGCTTTATTCTCGTCGTTTTTTAGTTTGTTCTTATTCGATTTTTGTAAATTCCTTAAAGTTATACCAATAGATTAGGGAAGTATCTACCTTTTTTCCTAGAGATTTTTCTATAGCCTGTCTATAAATTTGGATTTGTTTCTTATATAAGTTTTCCCTCTTTGTTCTATCCGTCTTAAAATCGATTAAGATTACCTTTTGATCTATCTCAAATAACAAATCTATCTGTCCATTGACATAATAGTCCTCGTAGGTCATCAGAAAGGACTCTTCTTTTCTGATATTTGTAGCCTTTTGCGATATATCTTTGATAAAAGGGTCTTCAAAAAATCCCAAGATTTTATCTAATTCTACTAGGTCCAAGCTATCTTCCTCAATCCTTTTTTCCCTAACAAGTCTATCGACTTCTTCTTTTAGGCTTACTTTATCATAGTCCTTAAAGTCTAGGGCTTGGAAGATTCTATGGATCATAGTTCCCTTATCGGTAGCCTTGTAGGATTTTTCTTCTGTCATAAACTTCGCCTTCCTAAAGTCTCCTACAAGCTCGTTTTCCCCATAGCTAGGAAGTCTATAGCCGTCAAGGGAAGGATCGAAGTCCTTACTTATTTCTGTAACAGATCTTTTTATAGATTCTCTAGTTTGATCTTCATAAGGATATGGCCTATCGAAAATTTCTTTAAGTTTATTATAAATTTCTTGATTTACATCTTCACTTTTAAGAAAGTTTGTAATATCCTTAGACTCAAACTTATCTATAGGATCACTTTCTTCTATTACTTCAAGGGAAGCTAGGCCTGCTAGAGCATTGGTCTCATAGTCTTCAAATAATTCTTCTGAGACCTTATCTCTTGAAAGAATCGAAAGAATCCAATCCATGTAGGTATTCATATTGAGAAAGTCTATTCTCCCCTTTAATCTTCCTACTGTCTTAAGATTTCTCTCGCCTGTGATAAATAGCATCTCTTCTGCCCTAGTCATGGCTACATAAAGGATTCGCATCTCCTCTTTTTTATTTTCCTTAGTGATTTTATCATTGATTAAGTTTTTCCTAAGAGACGAGAATCTCAATTTGTTTTCATAATCAGAAAGATTGATCCCAATTCCTAGATCATCATCAAAGACAATTGATTCACGCAAGTGCTTGTTGTTAAATCTTTTGCCAGAATCTGCAAGGATTACTACTGGAAACTCCAAGCCCTTGGACTTATGGATAGTCATTATCCTAACGAGATCTTCCGCCTCGGAAAGCTCTCTTGTCGTTTGGATATTGTCCGATTGATTCATAGAAAGTGAATCTACAAAGTCCAAAAAGCCAAATAGGCCATTGTCATTAGTCCTATCATACTCATCCATTATATCTATAAAACTTTCGACATTATTTATCCTATCACTTGCCCTATCTCTTGCCAGCAAATATTCATAAAATCCTGTCTTTTCGAAGACATAATTAGCAAATTCGTAAAGGGAAAGGAGGTTTTTGCTATAGCTTAAGTCGGTAAAAACCGTCTTAAAGTCATTAACTTTCTCTACAATCGTATCATCTTTGTCATATTCATCAAAGGCTTTAGTGAAGGAATATGAATCAGAGCTTAATCTAATTTCAACCAAATCATCTTCATCAAAATCGAAGATTTCAGACCTAAGTATAGACAAAAGAGTTAGGTCATCTTTTGGATTGGCAAGATATTTTAAGAGATTGATGAAAAATGTAACTTCAACAGCCCTAAAGGAAACCTTGCTTATATCGTTAAAGAAAGGAATCTCCGCCTTCTTAAAGGCTTCTTCGTAGACATAGGACTTTCCTCCGCTTCTTAAAAGAATCGCTATGTCACGATATTCGTAGCCCATAGTCCTGATTTCTTCGATAAGTTTGACTAGATAATCTTCCTCACGGATTTTGTTATCAATCACCTTTATATTAGCTCTCTCGTAAGCACTTTGCTCATTCTTGTTGAAGTTGAGTCTGTGGCCGCCATCTCTATAGTCGATGTCGCTTTCTTCCTTAGTCATTAGCCTATCGAAGATAAAGTTATCAAAGTCTAAGACTTCCTTTTGTGACCTAAAGTTCTTGTTAAGGTCAATCCTAACTGACTTATCATCTTTCTCGTAGGTTTCTAGTTTTTCTAGGAAAAGTTTTGGCTCAGCCCTCCTAAAGCCATAGATGGACTGCTTGACATCTCCTACAAAAAATAGATTATCTTCTCCCTTAAGCTTTTCTATAATGTAATTTTGAATTTCGTTTGAGTCTTGATATTCGTCAAAGAATATATATTTGTAAGTTTGTCTAAGCTTATTTCTAGCTTCTACTATATCGATCAGGTCGATAAACTTATGCTCCATATCAGAAAAGTCGAGATAGGCCTTTTCTTCTTTTAGTCTCTGATATACTTTCATGAAGTCCTTAACCAAGACATTGATTTCAGAAAGAAGGTCCTCTTCCTTCTTGGCAAAAAGCTCCATGGTTAGGCTATCTGTATTTGTCACAAACTTAGCTACATTTTTGATATCTTCCTTATATAAATCTCTCGTATCTTTGATGAAGCTATAGTCTTCTTCGACATCCTTCTTGGACTTAGATATTCTTCCAAATTTAACCTTAGAAATTTGTCTTATAAACTTATCCCAATCCTTATCAAGTAAAATAGTAAGGTCATTTATCTTTGAAAAATCATCGAAGATTAGCTCTTGGTGCTTATCACGCATAGCCTGGCCCATGGTAAAGTCGTAGTTGGTCCTAGCTAAGTCTAGGATTTGATCTATTTCGCTTCTTACAGTTTCCTTAAACTTATCAAGCTTAAAGCCTTCCGAAGTCGCCTGATCTAGCCAAGCAATTGGCCTTACTTCAGCCATGATTTTCTCGTAAGTCTTTAAGATGATATCTTTTGCCCCGCTATCGGATTTATTGCTAGCGAAGTTGTGGAGGAAGTTCTCAAAGGAGGTAT
Organism: Anaerococcus sp.; assembly: GCF_030825785.1. Classification (GTDB taxonomy): domain Bacteria; phylum Bacillota; class Clostridia; order Tissierellales; family Peptoniphilaceae; genus Anaerococcus. The sequence goes on along the minus strand of NZ_JAPJPG010000011.1, from coordinate 12,774 downwards.
CCATCTTCTCATATCTTTTGTCAAAGACCTCATCGATTGCAGTAGATTTTAATATTGTCGACGTATTTTCGTTAATAACCTTGAAATTTGGAGATAGGTCGTCGAAATAATAGAAGTTTTCTCTTAGCATATCCGCACAGAAGGAGTGGAGGGTTTTGATTTGGGCATGCTTTAAGTTTTTGAGTTGGTCTTTGATAAACTTAAGATCACTTCCCTTTTTCTTTAGCTCTTCTTCAAGGGCAGTCCTTATCCTATCTTTCATCTCGACTGAGGCCTTGTTGGTAAAGGTAACTATAATAAAACTTCCTATATCCTTCCTATCTTCTATAAGAAGGCGGATAATCCTCGTTACGAGAACGCTCGTCTTACCAGATCCTGCCGCAGCCGAAACTATAATATTTTTACCCCTAGTTTCTATAGCAGCCTTCTGGTCTTTGCTAAATTCCATCTTAGTCATCTTCACCTCCCAAGTCCTCTATTGTCTTATCCTTATCAAAATTCCTGTAACGAAGCTGGTCGATAGTCTCATCGAACTTACATATTCCCTTAAAGTCGCAATACTGGCACTCATTCCTATTCGAATCATAGGCCAAAGGTCTAAGGCTAATATCTCCTTCTTTGATATTTTTTATAAAGCTTCCCACAAGATTTTTAGTAAATTGCTCAAGCTTTATCACTTCCTCAGGGCTAAGGACATCTGAGTTTTTGTAATCAAGTATACTAGAATCCTTTGGACTTTCTGCATTTTTATCTATTATCTTAAAGATTTCTTCGTTAATTTTAACTATAAGGCCATTTATTCTGAACTTATCATTCATAGCCTTTTCTAAAGTTTCTTTAGAATATCCTTCGCTATTTACAGACTCCATCTCATCATATAGGGGCATGTAGAAGGATCCTACGGGAATCATGAGGTCCTTCTCGTTTTCTGTAGCCGACATCATATAGACTAAAAGCTGGAGGTCTAGGCCGTTTAGGAGATTTATTATCTTGAAGGTTTTCTTTCCTGTCTTATAGTCGATAATCCTTACGAAATTGCCAGCCTTATCGATCCTATCGATCCTTCCCCTCAGATAATTTTTATCGTCAACATAGACTTTTGGTAGATTGTCTTCATTTTCGTAACCAAAGTCTTTTTCTACAGCGTAGATTTTGAAGTCCCCGCTTTTTACCTGGTCGATTAACTTTTCTGAATTTCTCTTAGCAGAATTTAGGACATTGTTTAGGATAAATTTATTCCTAGGATCTTCTCTTCTAGTCTTGTCAAGATTTCTAAGGGTGGCTTCCTTGAAGTTTTCTATCAATATATCTTCAAGATCACTTGCCTTGAGCTCTTCTATGTTTTTTTCTGATAAGTTTCTAGAAATATCTTCGAAGAGCTTGTGGACAATATTACCCACTTCCATATGGTCTACTTCATAGCTTTCGCCGATATTTGGCCTTAGGCCATAGTTTACGAAATACTTGTAAGGACACCTGGAGTAGCTTTCGATCTCGCTTACATTGAAGTGGTTTTTCTTATATAAAGAACCTGACAAGTCTTCTCTAAGATTTTTCTTATCATTAGTAAAGTTTAGGCCCTTTTCTATTAACTCATATGAATCATTTTCCTTAAGATATTTGATAAAGGCCCTAGCAATTTCCCTATCATTTTCATCTACATTCTCATTTCTCATCATCTGTCTGATACTTCTTAGAGCTCTTACTTCCATAGTCTTGTAGGAAAATTTCTCTATGGAAAGACCCAAGTCATTGCCATAAACCATCCCGTAAGTCTTCCCTTCCCTATCAGAGAAGATATTCATAATAGAATTTAGGATGATTGATTTATTGATCGCTTCACTTTTCCTATTGGCAAGGGAATACGATAAGAAGAGCTTGTCTGATATGGTAATTAGCTTATAAAAAACTAGCTTCTCACGCTCTTCGAAGTCTTCATCGAAAATCTTTAGGTCAAGATCCAAGGCCCTAAGTTTATCCTTTTCTCCCTTGCCTACAATGAGGTCTTCCCTATTAGTTGAAGGAAAGAAAACATCATTGAGGCCTAGGGCAAAGTTTACTCCCCTATCGGCAATCCTTGCCCTAGCAAAGCTTGTTATTTCGATGTGGTCTTTAGTAGGTGGGATAATTCCTACATTGATGTCCTTACATGTAGCTTCAATCAAGGAATAAACCTTCCTAAGGCTCGAACTCCTTTCTCCCATAAGATCTACAATCTCTTCAAGTATTTCTACAAACTCATCCCAGACTTGGTCGTTTTCCTTGTATTCATCAAGCCTTCCGCTTTCTTTTAAGATTTCCTGGAAGCTAGCGATTCCCCTTCTTATATCTTTATCATCTATAATATTAAAGATTCCTATACAAAGATTCCTCGTCTTTTCTTCTTTTAGCTCTAAAAGAGGATTAAGAAGGTCCAAAATCCTATCTCTTAGCTCATTTATAACTTGATATTCATAAGCCTTTGCTCTTAGTTTCTCTTCTCTTTTGGGATCATTCTCGTAGAGATTTTTGTAGAAATCTTCATCATAGGCAAAATATTTGTCCTCAAAAAACATCTTGCCCTTAATCTTCCTATTTTTGATATAATTTTCAAGAATTATGGCCTTTTCCTCAAAGTTTTCTGAGAAGCTAAATAGACCAGACCTTAGGAAATAGCTTAAGTCTTGACTGTTAAAATTATAAATCACAAGTCTTAAAATAGCCAAAAATGTCTTTACTATGTGATTGTCTATAAGCTTCCTATCAGAATCTAAAAAGATAGGCAGGTTGTACCTGTTGAAGACCTTTACGATTTCATTCTTATATTCTTCCTCACTAGAAATATAAATAGCAAGGTCCTTGTAGCGGTAGCTATTTTCTTTTACTAGATAATTTATAATTCTTGCAGTATTTTCAACCTCTGTCTTAGTAGATGGATTTTCAAGGAAACGAATATTATTAGGCCTTCCTCCAAATTTCTTAGGATTAAATCTCTCGAAGTTTCTAGCAAGATGGGCTATATCTTCTTTCGCAAGGCTTGTATTATCAAGGACTGTATCGTGAGTCTTAGTTATTTCATTTAACTTTCTGTAGAGTCTATTGGTAGAGTCGAAAAACTCCAAGTCAGAAAAAACCTTGCTATTAATAAATTCTGTATCGAGATTTAGGCTAAAGAAAACTTCATTTCCCCTATTTATAAGCCCCTCGACAAAGGAAAGCTTAAGGTCTGATAGGCTATCGAACTTATCAAAGTAAAATACTGTATCAGCTAGGAAGTCACAGTTAGGAAGTCTTTCTATAATATAAGATAGGCTATCCTCAGAGTCTATGAATTTGCCAGAAATCTCCTTCTCGTAGGCATCGTAGATCATCTTTACTTCTTTAAATTTAATCCTCGTAATAGGATCATCACTCTCTTCGATTTTCTTAAAGAAGTCTTCATCGAAGGCATTGTCCTTAATAGATGATATTAAAGAAGAAATATTGTTCACAAACTCTATATTGGAATATTTATTTTGAAATAAACTTAGCTTATCATTCATATCTTGGAGGATATTGGAAATTAGGATAATCTTTCCGTTTTTCGTAAGGAATTTCTCATTTGCCTGACCAATTTTTTCCCCAATATAGCTTTTAAGAGAGGAGAAACTTAATACCTTGGCATCCATTACCGCCTCAAAGGAGATATTTTTAAGAAAATTAATATCCGTCTGGAGGGTGTATTGCTCTGGCACTATCAAAAGAGCCTTCTTGCCATTATTTAAATCTTCTTCAATTTTACTGTAGATATAGGTAGACATCTCTCTAGGATATCTTGAAATAATTGTCTCTATCACGGTTTAACCTCCACCTTTGATCCTTCACTTGCCTCATATGAAACCAAAATCTTCGCATCGATTGCTTCTTTTAATTCATCCACATGGGATATAAGCCCAATAAATTTATCCTCATAGGCGAGCTTTTCAATAGCAGAAATTGCATTTTCTAGATAATCCTTGGATAGACTTCCAAAGCCTTCATCTATAAAGAGAGTATCAATCCTTACTCCCCCATTTTCCATACTGATCTCGTCAGATAGGCCGAGGGCTAGGGAAAGACTTGCTAGGAAGCTCTCACCCCCAGAAAGAGTAGATACCGGACGCATCTTTCCAGTATTGGCATCGAGGATTTCTATATCAAGACCTGTCTTTGATCTTTGATCTGTCGTATCGGACTTTCTTACCATGGAGAATTGATTGTCAGTCATATCCAAAAGCCTCATATTGGCAAGCTTAAGGACCTTATCGAAATAATAGGTTAGGACGAAGGTCTCAAAGTCGATTTTCTCCCTGCCCTTTACCTTGCCGAAAGACCCATCCGCCACCTTGGAAAGTCTGGCAAGAGATTCATTTTCTTTCATATTCATCTCATAATCTTTCCTCAAAAGCTTAAGCCTAGCTATTACTTTAGAGAAATTATCAAGTCTAGTGTGGATCTCTGATTTTTGATTCCTTATTATGTCTCTCTCATCTTCCTTTGACTTAATTTTCCCTCTTAATTTATCGAGGTCCATTACATCCATATCCTTGTAAGAAGCAAAGTTCTCCTCGCTTATCATAAGTTTTTCCAAATTATTGAAAAATTCTTCCATTCCTTCTTTTTTACCAGCTAATCCAAAATAATTTTCTAGAGCTTCCTTGTAAGAAGCGATATTATCAAAATTTTCTTCTAGCTTTTTATCAAATTCTTCCTTGTACTTGTCTCTTTTTAGGTCAAGGTCTTTTATATTTTCCTTGATGTTTTCTATCTTTGTTTGAATTTCCTTAATCTTAAGCTCTGCATTTTGATAGTTCCTGTTAACTTCAGTAATATCCTTATCCAAGTCTAATATTTCTTTATCTAGGATTTTTTTCTCATCTACTAGACTTTCTTTGGATAAGTCTTTCATCTTATCCTTTTGGCTTAGGTAAGCTATCTCAATTTCTTTATTATCTTGAGCATCCCTTTTTAGCCCATCTTCTTTTTTCTTTTTTACTTCTAGGTCGCGGTAGATTTTATCGAGTTTTTTCTTAAAGTCTATCTTATCTTGGCTTTTTTTCTTGTAATTTTCTCTCAAGGCTTCTATATTTTTCTCAATTTCATCTTTTCTCTTGTAATTTTCTGTAAGGATTTTCTCAAGCTCGTTTATATTTTTATCAGAAACTATCTCTTTTCTTATTTTTTCGACTTGATCTTGTCGAAGTTTGATAGCTTCCTTACTACTTATTAGACTCTTTCTTAATTTGTCAAGGTCGTAGTCCTCTATTGGGTGCTTTCCTATTGCCTCATCATGCCTACTTCCACATACCGGACATATCCCCTCTTCGTTTGTCCTATCGATAAGCTTGTTGATTATAAGTAAATCTTCATTCTCCTTGGCCTTTAGCTCAGAGGATTCAAGCTTATCCTTTTCTTTGGTTAAGGATAGGAGACTTTCTTCGTAGCTTTTTATCTCCCTTAGCTTTTTTAAGTCTTCCTCTTCTTTTCTGATATTTTCTATAAGATTTGATAGATTCTTACTCTCAGACCTTCCCTTTTCAGTTATTTCTCCCAAAAATTCGTTATTTAGATCAAATAGCTCTCTCTCTTTTGCCAAATCTTTTTCTAGACTTCCTCTTTCATTTTGAGTTTGATCTAGTAGCTTTGTCCTCTCTTCTATTGATTTGTAGGCTATTTCAGCTTCCTTAAACTTCTCCAAGGAAAGGATAGTATTTTCTACATCTTCTGCTTTTCTTTTTAGCTTATCAAGCTTTAATCTATCCTCGGCAAGCTTTTCGTACTTTCCCCTTACTTCTTCTTTTGTTTTAAGAGCAGTTTTCTCATCTTTTTTCAAAATTTCGAGATTAACCTTATTTTTATCGATATCTGTAAGGGCATCTTGGTAGTTTTTCTCAAAGATAGAAATATTATTTGCGAGCTCTGATTTTCTTATTAAATCTCTTAGCTTTTTGTATTCGCTTTCTTTTTCTCTTTCTGCACTCAGATTTTTTTCTATTTCCTGGTATTTTCCTATATTTGTATTATCTAATTCAGCCTTTTGAAGATCTCTTATGTCAGATTTTATAGCCTTATCAATAGTAGATTCACTTTCCTTAAGGAGGGCTGTTTTATTTTTATATACTAATTTTTTATCCTCTATGACTTTCTCTATTTCAGTAAAATCGTGGGTTATAATAGAGTCCCTATCTATTAGTCCGGATATTTCTTCATTATAGGAGATGATATTTTCCAGATCATTATCTATGTATTCCATCTTTTGGATACTATCTTTGGCCATGTCCTTAATTTGGTCCTGGAATTTCTTGTATTCATAGGTCTTAAATATATCTCCCAAAAGCTTGGCCTTGTCGGTGGACTTGGCAGATAGAAACTCCTGGAATTTCCCCTGGGCAAGTAGCATTACCTTAGAGAATTGCTTGTCATCGAGACCTATAATGTTTTTAATCATCTCATCTGTCTCGGTTTTCTTCTCGCTTAGAAGAGTCACACCGTCAGTAATATCATATAAACTTACAGCATTTCCTATATTTTGACCGATTTTAGTCTTTTTTGCGACCTGTCTTGGGATTCTTTCTATCCTATAGGTCTTATCTCCTACTTCAAAGTCAAGAGATACGTAGGTGTAAGGATCTTCTTCTGATAAAAAGTCGCACCTCAATTTATCAGCGGATATGTCTCTTGCTACCTTCCCATACAAGGCGAAATTTATTGCATCAAAAATGCTGGTCTTACCTGATCCGGTCGCCCCAGATATTAAAAATATTTTTTTCTCAAAAAGAGTCGTAAAATCTATATCGACCTCTTCCTTGTAGGTTATAAAACCTCTCATTTTCAGTCTTCTTGGTCGCATAAGCCTATCCTTTGTATAAGTTGGGTGTCTTTTTGTCTAAGGTCTTCATCCATCTTGAAGTGATAAAATTCTGCAAAAAGCTCTAGCAAATTTTTTTTATCTATGTCCACATCGTAACTATCTTCCCTCTCAAATACAGCCTTGTTGGCGTAAGTGATTGAGACAGCCCTAGGGAATTTCTCCTTTAACCTTGCCATGGCATTTTCATGAATATAGGAATCTTCTAGTATAAATTTTATATAATCCTCTGACCTTTCTTCCTTTAAAATTTCTTCAAACATTCCCCTTTTTGTAACAAAGTCCCTCAAGAAGGGGATTTCGATTTTTCTTATTTCTGCCTTATCTTTAAGGTCGACTAGACTTACAGTTTTTGTAAGATTTTCCTCATCGAAGGAATATTTCATAAAGGTCCCTGAATATCTGATCTTAGGGTCTAAGACGTAGTGAGCCCTATGAAGATGGCCCAGGGCTACATAGTCGAAGTCTTCAAATAAACTTGCATCCATGGCGTCAGTTCCTCCGATAGTAAGAGGCTTTTGCCCTTCGTCATAAACTTCTTTGTCAAATGAACTCATATTTGAAGCGTAGCAATGAGTGATAAGCACATTCCTATCTCTATAGTCAATAGCTTCTAAGGCGTATTTATAGACATCGGTGAAATTATCTATAGATGAATCAAAGATTGTTTTCGCCTTATTTATGGAAATAAAGGGAATGAGATAGAAGTTAACTTTCCCAAAATCATCCTCAAAACTAATAGGGTTTTTGTCATATTCGCTTACTAGATAGTAATTATTGGACCTGTAGAATCTCTTGTTGATATCAAGTCTCTTTGAAGAATCATGATTGCCAGAAACAGCTAGGACCTTCTTTCCTAAATCAAAGACTATCTCTTCTATAAAGTTAGAATAAAGATCCATGGCCTCGGCACTTGGAATAATCGTATCGAAGATATCTCCTGCGATCATAACTATATCGACATCTTCCTCTTTTATAATTTTGATAAGCTCTGCTAGGGCAAAGCCTTGCTCTTCTATTAGGGAATACGAACCGATATTTTTTCCTAGATGTAGGTCTGATAGGTGGAGGAGTCTCACGACTTTCTCCTTATAAATACGAAATTATCTCCGGTGGACAAATAAGGATCGAATATGTATCCGTCGATTTCAATCTTCTTGATCTCTTCTGAGTCTTCTATCTTATTGCTAATAATCTCCTTGAGAAATTTCCCCCTCATCTGTTTAGTCCAAGCGACGATTGATCTAAGCTTTCCATTTTTCTCATCCTTAAAATCTATAGTAATAAATTGGTCTTCTTCCTTAAGATATGGCCTGATAGTTTTAGAATATTCCTTGCTAGCAAGATTAATCACAAGCTCACCATCCCTGAAGACTTCCTTGTAGATATCATCCTTCCAAAAATCATAGAGATCGATCATCTTGTTATCAAAATAGAGTCTATAATCCCTAATGCCTGAATATGGCTTAAGGGCTCCATAGAGGGCAGAGATTATATAGACATGGTCATTTAAGTAGGCTGGATCATTAAAGTCCTCCTCCGAAAATTGCTTGAAAACTAAACCATCATAGGAAAATAGAGCGGGATTGTCCAAATGATCAAAGTCAAATTCCTTATAATCAAAATAAGCCTTCTCGGTTAGCTCATCATTGGTCTGGTTGAGATTTCCTATTTCATTTAAGCTAAGCTTTTGAATCCTTTCTACAAGAGCTCTAGTTTTCTCTTCAAATAAAATATCATCTGTCTTTCTATTTTCAAAATGTTTGAATCTTTTTGCTGGTGATATAATAATTTTCATAATACCTTCCTTATATATACACTATACTATAAAGTCCCTTTTCTTTTTACGACAAAAATACCTACAAAAAAAGCAGGCCCTAGCCTGCCTGTATTTTAATTACTAAATTATGACAATTTTATTAGCTTCTAAATTATACTTAAAGCTATTTCTTAACCATAATCTTTTTTCTAATAAGACTAACAATAGTAACTATTATCAAAAACCCAATAGCTATTAGGACTATGGCTCCACCTGGCTTTACTCCCTTATAGAAACTAAGGCTTATACCTGAGATCATAAATAGGAGGGATAAGATTATAGAAAGGATATATGATGACTTGTAGGATTTGCTAAGAAGAAGGGAAGTCGCAACCGGTATTACCATAAGGGAGGTTATCATCAAGGCACCTACCGTCTTTGCGGAAATCGCAACTGTTATAGCAGTAATCAAGGTGAAGAAGGAATCCACAAGCTCAGTCCTTACTCCAGAAAGCCTACTCATCATTGGATTTATGGAATTATATAGGAGGGCATTATAAAAATAGAGGGAAACTACAAGCACTACAACAAATATAATCCCAATAAGAATAAGGTCATCCTTTCCTACAGTCGTAATTGAACCGAACATGAAAGATTCAAAACTAGTTCCCCCGGGAGTGAAGTCTGAAAGAACAGCCGCAAGACCAATTCCTGCACTCATCACTATAGCTGTCGCCATATCTCCATATTGGTCGAACCTTCTTCTAATAATCTCAATCGCAAAACTTGCGAGTACACATATTATTAAAGAAGTCCACAAGGGATTGACACCAAGGATTAAACCGATAGCCACACCAGAAAGGGAGGAATGGCTTAGGGCATCCCCTATCATAGAGGTCCTTCTGTTTATCATTACCACACCAATCATAGGAATTATTATTGCAAGCATAGCTCCCGCAAGGAGGGCTCTTAACATAAAATCATACTTAAGCATTAATTAGCCTCCCTTCCTTAAGAACTACTGTCCTTGTTACAAATTCCTTAATAAGATCCATCTCATGACTTATAATTAGGATACTTATCCCATGATCTTGGTTTAAACGAAGCAAGAGTTTTAGGAAATCTTCCTTATGCCTTGCGTCAATTCCTACAGTTGGCTCATCTAAGATTAATATTTCTGGTGTCGAAACAAGGGCTCTTGCAATCATGACCCTTTGTTGCTGACCTCCAGAAAGCTTGTTGAAGGGTCTATCCATCAAGTCTTCAATAGACAGGGATTCGAAGATATTTTCTGTCTTAAGCCTTACCTTCCTTGTAGCCATATTTAAGAAATTAAACTCCTTATAAAGGCCCAGACTTACATATTCCTTGCAAGTTACTGGAAAGGCAATCTTTGCCGAGTCATTTACCTGAGGAACGTAGCCGATCTTTTCGAAGTCAACGAAGTCTTCTATAGGCTTACCCAAGATATTAATCTCTCCAGCATCCTTCTTGATAGCCTTTAGGATTAGCTTGATTAGAGTCGACTTTCCTGAACCATTCTCTCCGCTTATAGCAAGGAAGTCACCCTTATCGAGCTCTAGGTTGATATCATTTAGTATTAAATTTTCTTCATATCCAAACTTTAAGTTTTTAATTTCTAGTAATTTCATATACTTAATTATACCCCTAGGCTCTTTATTTTTTATAGTCTTTGTAAAATCTTTTTTCTCCTATGATAGAGAATCGTAGATTGCTTCTAGGTTTTCCTTGATCATTTCTTGGTAGGTCTTGTTTGAAGAAAGCTCTTCGTCAGTTGCAAACTCAAGTGTGTTGATTGGCTTAGCCTCAGCACCGATTTCATCTGCTAGGGTCTTTGCTTCCTTATCAGATCCTCCCATCTCGTAGAAGACTGTCTTAATTTTTTCAGCCTTAGCTAGGTCAGATACTTCCTTAAGAACCTTAGCATCAGCTTCTCCAGTAGATGTTAGGGAGTTAAGTGGGATTTGCTCTAGGTCAAACTCACGAGCAAGGTAACCGAAAGCTTGGTGAGGAACAATAAACTTCTTGTTATCTACATTTTTAAACTTATCCTTGTATTCAGCCACTATATCATCAAGTTCTTTTGCAATCTTTTCGTAATTTGCCATGTAATAATCCTTATTGGCAGGATCTACTTCTGAAAGCTTATCAGCTATTACCTTAGCTTGTGCCTTACCATTGGCTGGATCTAGCCATATGTGTGGATCAAACTCACCGTGGTGGTGGTGATGTTCATGACCTTCCTCACCTTCTTCATGATCGTGATCGTGGTCAGCATCTTCATGATCATGGTCGTGTTCTGCATCCTCGTGGTCATGGTCGTGGTCTGCGTCTTCATGGTCATGATCGTGATCATCTTCGCTTGCCTTAATAAGGTCGATTCCCTCGCTTGTATTTACAATATCAATATCTACTGTGTTTTTTACGGCTTCTTCCCACTCTTCCATACCAGCACCATTTACAAACATAAGTTTTGAAGTAGATAATTCTGCAATTTCCTTTGCAGAAGGCTCAAATCCATGACTTTCTGTCTTTAGATTTGTAAAAGATTTTACCTCAAACTTATCTCCTGCGATTTGCTTAGTAAGGTTATAGATTGGGAAAAATGAAGCATATATTACATTTTCTTCATTAGCTTCATCAGAAGATGAATCCTTCTTATCTTCGTTAGACTTAGCTTGGTCTTTGCTATCTTCGTTAACGTCGATCTCTGCTTTTGTTTCGTTAGAATCAGTCTTTGCATTTTCTTGAGCATTGTTGCCACAAGCAGCAAGGACTGCACTTAGGGCTAAAACTGCAATTATATTTTTAACTTTCATTTAAAACTCCTTTTCTTTTTGCAACCAGTTTGCATGTATGATTATATTATTATTTCTTTATCTGTCAAATAAAAGTATAATGGAAGAGAGGTGAGAATTTGAAAATAGAAAATATTCTTAAGGACAAGGGCCTAAGGATTACCAAGCAAAGAAAGTTAATATTAGAAACAATCGCCAAGGAAGAAAACCCCATTTCTGCCGAGGAAATTTACGCAACAATAAAGTATAAGACCAAACTTGACCTATCTACAATCTACAGAAACCTAAACACTCTTGAAGAAGCAGAAATTCTTTTAAAGACAACCAATGTCGATAGCATTAGTTACTATCAGCTAAATAACGATGAGCACAAGCACTTCATAACCTGCACGTCTTGCAAGAAGAAGTTCATCATAGAAAACTGCCCAGTCCATTTTCTAGAAGAAAAGATAGAAAAAGAAACAGGCTTTCTAATAAACGGCCACAACTTCGAGTTCACAGGAATTTGCCCTGAGTGTCAGAAGAAGGAAAATAAATAGTCCTTTATTCGAATCTTTAAATCGTCTAATGGGCAATCTTTGCACTTAAATCCAAGAGGACTTAAATGTCCTCTTTTTCTTGTCTATTTTCTCCCTAATATCAAATACTATTAATCTGCCATTGAACTTTTTTAAATCTCATTTCAAGACTTTTTCTACTCCAGATCTTTCCTTAAATCCTTCAGATTATCATATGGTTTAAATCTTTTATTTTTAAATAACATCCTGGACTCCCCATAGTCTTCATGATTTCAAAACTTGTATCCTTAAGTTTTAAATCAAAGTACTAACAACCTTTCTAATACTAACACTTAAAACTCGTTAATTATAGTGGTCTTCTTCAAAGTTAAACCAAGATTAATTTGTCCGAAAAAAACTCTTGTAAAATTTATATATTTATACTCTAATCAATATCTAAAAACATAAATTCCATTTATACAAATATTATAAAGCTAATATAAGCAAAACTCACGATTTAACAAATATAATAACGGGTAGAAACTGATCTAAGAGATGTAGGATAATTTTGTATATTATATTCGATCAGTATATTGGAGGGAATTATGTCGAAAAAATACTATAAAACTTTGGTTGTATTTTTCCTTATATTATCAGCTATATCCATTTATTTAGCTGATAATAATGCTATTTTTTGGAGTCTAATGATTGTTATGTATTTAATATCTAATAAATTATTGGACAGCAAAAATAAAATTATGATTAAGTACGAATCAATATTTGTTTTTATTGCTTCTATTATCCTGTTCTTAAGTACATTCACAAGTATAATTG
>NZ_JAPJPG010000010.1 GCF_030825785.1 Anaerococcus sp. | reverse complement strand
ATTAACAACTATAGTTCCATTAGATTTAACTTGGATTGGTTTATTATCAGCATATAATATTAGATCATTTTCAGTAGAGGGTTTCATTTTAGTTTTAATTTTAATTTCAACGTTATTTCCCAAATGATTTATTTTAGCGTTATAATTTTTTCTTAAAAATTCTAAATCATCTTTATTAAAAACTTCTTCAAAAATATATTTAGGAAAAATATCTTTTGTTTCAGTATATAATTCAACTTCTAATAAATCTGTATTTTCATCTGTAATTAAATCACTCGATGTTGCGTATGTAGATTTTTTAGGTGCGAATATAAGCCCTATTAATACAATAAATAAAGTTAAAAATGATGTAAATCTTTTATTTTTAATATAAACCTCCTTCAAAATTTAATGTTTATAATTATATTGAAATTACAAATTACTCTAATATTAAAAATGGTACTGTCAAATTTTTTGTGTTAACTCTAACTTAAAAATTTTGTAATTTTACTACTAATCTTATAGAAAAATTTTTGAGTATTTGGGCATACTAAAACCCCTCCATCTGTTTTTCAGATTTTAGGGTTGAGCTCATTTTACATAACATATCTTTCTTCGTTATTATTTAAGAAAAATTTTCTTTCGACTAATTAAAAGTGCATATACAGCTCCTAAAATAGCCATAATTAATCTAGAAGCCCCATAAGGTAAGTTTATGCGTGGTATGAATATTACTCCTAGAACAAACAACATATCATAGTATACAATATTATATTTATGTTTTTTAAATAAATCATTATTATTTACTTTTAAAAGTATTAATGATACTACAAATATAGTAATCCAAAAATAAAATAATGAATCTTCTCTGCCAATATTACTATAATAGCCTACACTTGAAGCTATCAGAAAAATATATGGTAATAAATTTGATTTTTTAATCATAATAATCTATAACCTTTTATTTATTTCCTAACTTTTGTTTTTCAAATTAATATTTAACAGTTATTCTATTAAAACTCGAATAACCGTCTTGTTCTTTTGTTACCCGAATTAATATAGCATAATCAAAAAATAAAAAATATTATATTTAACTGATATTCTAATAACTACAAATTAGCTAGAGGCTAAAAATAATACAAAAGCTTAAAATGTTTGCCACTGTATATACAATGGATTAAATTTGTGTTACAATATTATTTGAAAATATTTTGGAGGATTTTATGGAATTTTTAAGAAAAAAGGGGATAAATTTATCCTGGAGAACTTATTTTATTGATGCCTTGGGGGCTATGGCCTTTGGTCTTTTTGCCTCTCTTTTGGTTGGGACTATCCTAAATAGCCTTGGCCAAAGCTTACATATACCATATCTTACAGACAGGCTCTGGCCTTTGGCAAACTCTGCCAGTGGAGCAGCTATTGCAGTTGCTATTGCCGCAAGTCTTAATGCACCCAAGCTTGTCCTTTTTGCTTCTACTATTGTAGGACTCGGGGCCTATGAGCTAGGAGGGCCTGTGGGAGTTTTCCTTGCCACAATTTTTGGAGTTGAATTTGGTAAGCTTGTCTCAAAATCTACCAAGCTTGATATAATCATCACTCCTAGTGTTACGATTATAGTAGGAATCTTGGTGGGAGATTTGATAGGTCCCTATGTCGCATCCTTTATGAAGGCGATCGGCTTATTTATCATGAAAGCGACCGAGCTTAGACCGTTTTTTATGGGAATTGTTGTAGCGGTTACTATAGGTATGGCCCTTACCCTACCGATTTCATCTGCGGCGATTTGTATGATGCTTAGTCTAGAAGGCCTTGCAGGAGGAGCGGCTACAGTCGGATGCTGTGCCCAAATGATTGGCTTTGCTGTAATTTCCTACAAGGATAATGGCTTGGAGGGACTTCTCGCCCAAGGGCTGGGGACTAGTATGTTTCAGGTGCCAAATATTATTAAGAACCCTCGGATTTGGCTTCCTCCAACCCTTGCAAGTGCCATCATTGCTCCAATCGGAACTTTAGTCTTTAGGATGAAAAACACTCCCCTAGGCTCAGGTATGGGGACAAGTGGTCTAGTAGGACAAATTGGAACCATTAATGCCATGGGAGTTAGTGCCATATTTAAGGTCATCCTCCTTCACATATTCCTTCCTGCCATCCTTTCTTATATAATTTATAGGCTAATGAAAAATAAGGGGCTGATCAAGGATGGAGATATGAAGATTGATTTTTAATTAACTAGCCTAAATACAAGTAGATTATTATATCTAGGAAGAGTATTTATTTAACTTAACATATGATATTTTAAAAGTATAATAATCCTAAATCTGAGGAGGTATCAGATCTTAAGAAAAGGAGATTATATGCAAAAGAAAAATATTAATTTAGATAAATTCAAAATCAAGCTTCACGAAGGATCTTCTGTGGGCAAGGTCATAGCTGTAATGAGTGGTAAGGGAGGAGTTGGCAAGTCTTCAGTATCATCCCTCCTTGCCTCAAGCCTTAGCAAGAAAGGCTACAAGGTTGCAGTATTTGATGCTGATATAACAGGACCTTCCATGGCAGAGGCCTTTGGTATAGATGAGCCAGTTAGGGGAACCAAGGAAGGACTTATGTATCCTGCCATCACTCGTGACGGAATAAAGCTAATTTCAGTAAACATGATCTTACGCCAAAAGACTGACCCAGTTGTTTGGAGATCATCAATTGTAACCAACGTCCTAAAACAATTCTACACAGATGTAGATTGGGGCGAGATTGATTATATGATAGTAGACATGCCTCCAGGAACAGCTGACGTACCACTCACAGTCTTCCAATCCCTACCAATAGATGGCGTAGTTGCAGTAGCGACCCCTCAAGGCTTGGTAGAGATGGTTGTAGAAAAATCTATCAAGATGGCAAAGATGATGGGCAAGAAAGTAATCGGCATGGTTGAAAATATGTCCTATTTCGAATGTCCA
This sequence comes from Anaerococcus sp., assembly GCF_030825785.1. GTDB lineage: Bacteria > Bacillota > Clostridia > Tissierellales > Peptoniphilaceae > Anaerococcus. The sequence continues at coordinate 45,359 of NZ_JAPJPG010000010.1, read as the reverse complement.
GATTGTGGAAGTAAGCATGAAATATTTGGCAAGAGTAGGCTAGATGAAGTAGCTAAAAAATACGACATAGATACCCTAGCCAAGCTTCCAATAGATTCACAAATAGCAGAAAAAATTGACTCAGGTCTTGCAGAAGATATAGATATGAAAGAGCTAAGTCCAATTATAGAAAAGATTGAAAGCCTATAGGTAATAATATGTTTAAGAAAATTCTAGCAGGGATGATGTCCCTTATAATCTTTCTCCCACAAGTGGCTATGGCAAGTGACTTTGATCCAAACAAGGACGATGTAATCTATGGTGTAGCCCTTACAGAAGAAGAGAAAGTTACAGTAAATAAATCTATGGGAGTTAAGGAAGATTCTAATATTTCCTATGTAGACGGAAATGATCTTGAAAAATATCTAGGATACGGAACAGCAGATTCCAACATGATCTCTTCAGTCCTAGTCAAAAGATCAACTAAGGATAAGGGAATATCTGTTAAGATCAAGACTCCAGAAAACATCACACAAATTACAGAAGGCCAATATACTAATGCTGCAATTACAGCAGGCATAAGCGATGCAGACATAATAGTAGCAAGCCCAAGGCCTGTTACTGGAGAGTCTGCCCTAGTCGGAGTCTATAAGTCTCTAGAAATGAGAGGTATGGACCTTGATACCCAAAGAACTCAAACAGCACAAGAAGAGCTTGAGACAGTAAGTCAAGTAGCAGAAGAAAACGAAGGAAAAGAAAACTTCGATACAGACAAGCTCGATACAGTAGTAATTGAAGTAAAACAAAAACTCAGTGACTATAAAGAGGAAAACGGCGAAAATGCTTCCGCTGATCAGATAGCAATCTATATCAAGGATGCCTTAAATAATGTAAATATGGACAATGTATTATCAAATAACAACATCCAAATCCTCGTAAATTACTTCGAGAATTACCAAACAACTTCAGCTATAGATAGCGCCGAAGTCAGAGAAAATCTCACAAAACTTGCAGGAGATATTACAGATAAGGCAGGAAAGTTTTACGAAGAAAATAAGGATAGTATCGATAAAGTCGCCCAAGAAGCTAAAGATAGCGGTCTTTGGGATTCGATAATGAATTTCTTTAGATCAATTTTTGAATCTATTATGAACGCCTTTGGCGGAAGTGATTCTTCTGATAATAATTAAAAATAAACCGTTGCAAAAATATGGGAAGCCATATTTTGCAGCTGTTTTTTAGTTTTAAATTATCCTTGGCGCTTATTAGCTTTATGGTTATTATTTTGATTAAGTATAAAAAAGCGGAATCCAGACTCTTTTAAAAGTCTAGATTCCGCTTTTTATCTTATTAGATTATTAAGTCTTTTTGTATAGCTTAGCCTTAGCAATTAATAAAATAATTTTTCCTAAAAGCCTAGATAAAACCTAGCAAAAAGGGCTGCAGCTATTGCACCTACATATGGAGCAAGACCTGGAATTGTTAAACCATATTGCCAGTCGTTATCTGTTTTGTTTTTGATTGGCAATAAAGTGTAAGCTAGTCTTGGACCTAGGTCTCTGGCAGGATTCATAGCAAATCCTGTTGGACCACCTAATGCCATACCGATAGCCCATACCAATAAACCAACTCCTACTGGAACGAGGTCTGGTTGATTTTTAACTAGACCTAGGATTGATGATAGGAAGATAAAGGTTGCAAAAAACTCAACGAAGAAGTTTCTTGGAAGGTTTCTATAGATGGGGTTTGTTGAAAAGATATTTCTTACCTTGACTTGATCTATATCTTCTGATGCATCGAATTGATCTTTGTATAAGACATAGCAAATCAAAGCTCCGAAACATGCTCCCAAACATTCAACTATAACATATGGTACAAAGTAGGTCCAAGGGATAAGGCCAAGAATTGCTTGGCAAAATGCCATAGCAGGATTTATGCATACATCTCCAAATACTACTAAAACTATAGTAATACCAAATCCCCATGTTGTAATTGCAAATAAATGGCCTGATCCTTGGTATTTTGTCTTATTAAGTACCTCGTCGCAGTGAACTCCAACACCAAAGATAATCATAAGGGCAGTTCCTAAAAACTCTGCAATTAATTTTGAAATCATCTAAAATCCTTCCTATTAATTTTCTACAACTACGCCTAAACCATCAGGAATTACAACTACTTTCGCATCATCTCCCATGATATCAAAAGCTAATCTCAATCCTTCATCCATAGATCTTGCAAGTTGCATGTGCAAATCATTTACAAGTTTTTCATCTACTTGGTCAGATACCATTATTACATGATAGTGAGAAAGGATACGGGCAAAGATTTGAGAAGTCCATTGGTCTGGTAAGGTTTCGAGCCTTGGAGTGTTGATTGCCATTTCTTCAAATTCTCTAGCTTCTTTTACATCGGCTATATTGTGGTAGAAGCCTTCACCACCGTGACCATCACCACAAGCACAGCAGCAGATGATTACTCCGCCTTCTTTGACAGTTGCTTCAGCAGCTGTCATACCCTTTACAGCTTGGTAAATATTTTGATCAAGAGGAGCTCCACCATTTGTAGTAATAGCTATATCACAGTCAATCTTCTTAACGCTTGCAAGTTCTCTTACAAAGTCACAACCAACCTTGTGAGCTTTTTCCATATCACCTGCAAAAGAACCTATTATTTCGTGTTTACCATTCAATACGACGTTAATGATAAAGGCGAGCTTAGCTGTTCTTGCTGCATAAACCATATCTTCATGGATTAAATTATGCTTTAAGTTTCCAGTTCTTGAATTTTTATTATCTATAAATTCACCACTGTGGTTGGCCATAATTGTCTTATAAGAAGCAATTCCTGGTAAAACTGATTTTCTTCCTCCAGAAAAGCCTGCAAAAAAGTGGGCTTCTATAAATCCTTCAGCGATTAAAAGATCACATTCAGCAGCGATTTTGTTGATGATACAAGCTCCACCACTTGGAAGAGTTCCAATTTCTTTCATCGAACTATCATCTGTTGATACGTGCATTACAATTTCTTCGTTATCTACTATTTCTTGACCGTATTTGTTTATTAATTCTTCTCTAGTTGATGGACGGTGGAATCCTGTTGCTACAAGAATACGAATACGGGCATCTGGGTTAGCACTACGTATTCTTCTTAGCAAAATAGGTGTAATAACTTTTGAAGGAACTGGACGAGTATGGTCTGAACTAATAATTACAATATCCTTTTTACCTTGGGCAAGTTCTTCGAGACTCTTTTGGCCTATTGGATTGTCTAAAGAATCTTCTACTATTTGGGCTTCTTCTTTCTCAGGTACATATTGGGTTTGTTTTCCCTCAAGTTTACCAGAAAAATTCTTATCTTCTAAAGCGACCTCCATACTTGTATGGTCATATGGAACATTTATTTTAATCATTTTAACATCTCCTATTATATTAATAAATATGCAACAGTATAGACTATAATAGCAAAATTAATCAATGTCAAGAAAAAATAATGGATATTTTGAGTAAAAATGGATAGAAAGTCTTCTTCGTTTAAACTTTGGAAAGCAAACGTTTTGTTCGTAAAATTATCTTTTCAAAAAAGATTTCTATTTAATTTTTGTAATATTTTGATAGTATATGCATAAGTCAATCAATGCATTAATATCCAAAAAAGCGACTTGATCTAAATAAAAATTATTGTGTCTAGACTAGAGATTGGTTAGTAGATTTATTAGCAAGATTAAAAATGTCAAAGATAATAAGATAAGATAAAGAAAAGCCCTTCTAGACTATTATCCTTAGAAGGGCCTACTTTTACTTATAATATTGGGCTTGGGACTTGTAGAGAATGGAGTAGATGTTGTCCGTTTTCATTAGATTTTCGTGGGAGTCAAAGGCCTTGATTTTGCCTTCATCTAGAAGGAGAACCTTGTCGGTAAATCTTGTCGAGCTCATCCTATGAGATATGAAAATTACAGTCTTACCCTTAGTCATCTCGTTAAACTGCTCGTAGATTTTAGCTTCTGCTAAGGGATCGAGACTTGCTGTCGGCTCATCTAATATGATTAGGTCGGGATTTTGGTAAAGACACCTTGCTATGGCAAGCTTTTGCTTTTGACCTAGGGATAGGTTGGTTGCATTTTCATAGATTTCCTTGTTCATATAAGTATCAAGGCCATATTCTAAATCAGCTATCTTTCTATAAAGATCTAGCTCTTTTAGAAGTTCATCTATTTTTTCCTTCTTATAATCCTTATTTCCTATTAGATTTTCCTTTATTGTAAAAGGCATTATGGAAAAATCTTGGAACACAGCAGACACTTTTTTATAGATATCGATATCTTTGATATTTTCTCCATTGTAGAGGATTTCTCCCTTATCTATTTCATAAAATCTAGCGATTAACTTTACAAGTGTTGTCTTTCCTGCATTATTTACTCCTACTATAGAGATTTTCTCGCCCCTTCTGATCTTAAAGGAAATGTCGTCGAGAATTTGTCTGTCACTTCCTGGATAGGCAAAGCTTACATTTTTAAACTCAAGGCTTTCGAAGTCTCCTGTCTTTTTAAGTTTTGTTTCTCCAGAGCTTTCGAGATTAATGAAATCATATAGAGGAATGAGATTGGCAAGGCTTAGGATAAAGTCACCTGTTTCAGTAAACATGTCTTGGAAGGCCTTCATGAAGTTTTCGTTAGCGGAAATTATTAGGGAAAATTCACCGAAAGTAATCTGTGGGCCATAGGCCTTAGACAAGGTCCTCATTGCCACATAGGTGTAGGAGATAAATCTTAGAATAGTTTCTAAGAAAATTTTGATAGCTCCCATATTGGCCTCATAGGCATATCTCTTGTTAAATTCATTAAGCATCTTTCTAAGGTAGGATCTCACCTTTGAGTTTATCAAACCTCCTAAGTCATAGACTCTTATCTCTTTTTGAAAGCTAGGTCCTCCCATAAGGGAGAAATAGTAGGAGAATCTCCTATTTACATCAACAATTTCCAAATCAAACTTTCTAGTGTAGGCGGATTCCTTTATGCTCGCTACAATTATCAGCAAAGAAATTCCTATAGAAAAAGCTACTAGGTAAGGGGAGAAATTTATTATGATTATAGCCGTAGCTAGCATGGTTGATAGGCTCGTTATTATTTCTCGTAAACACCACAAGAGATTGTGGATGGATCCCATATTTATGGCAGCATTGGCTTTTTCCTTTAAATCTAGGGTGTGGGGATTTTCTATATTTTCGTAGGATAAGTTCATGGCTTTTTTTGCAAGCTCGAAGGTCAGATAGTCATTTATCCCCTGACGCCTTACAAATTCTTCCCTGTTAGATATCCTAGATATTATTTCTAGGAGGACTTTTCCTAGAACTATAAAACTTACAAGTCTTATAAAATCTGGTATAGGTCTGGGATTTGTGATTTGATTGATAAAAATCATTGGTACAAAGATATCTACTACACTCTTAGCCGAATTGATTAGGGCATTGAGGAGGATAATTATTAGATAGAAGGGATCATTTCTTCCTATAATTTTGGCAAATAGCCACAAGGCTTTTAATTTATTTTTCATTATCTTCCTCCTTGTAGTATTTTCTTTGGGATTCGTACATTTGTTTATAAAGTCCATTTTTAGCTAATAGTTCTTCATGGCTCCCGATTTCTTTTATCTTTCCGCCATCAAGAAGCATAATTGTATCGCAAAACCTGGTTGAAGCTAGCCTGTGGGAGATAAAAATTAGAGTCTTTCCTTGACTTATATTTTCCAGATCTTTATAGATTTTCTCCTCAGCTAAGGCGTCAAGGGCAGCTGTTGGCTCATCCATGATAAGGGATTTGGCATCTGTCCTATAAATAGCACGGGCTATGGCAAGCTTTTGGTTTTCTCCTCCAGAAAAAAGCGTTCCATCCTCGTAGATATTTCTAGTCATTTGGGTATCTATCCCCTTAGGAAGCTGGTCGAGCTTGTAGGAAAGGCCCGCCTTATTTATTGCTTCTATTACTTTTTTCCTATCTATATTCTTGCAAGTCCCTGCCACATTTTCTGCTATAGATACAGAAAGAGGCTCTACATTTTGAAGGACTGTGGCAAAGGCCTTAAATCTTTCCTTAAGGTCAAGCTCATTGGCATTTATCCCATTTATTAAAATCTCCCCTTGAGTTGGCTTATATAGTCCTAGGATTAAGGAAACTATGGTAGACTTACCAGCTCCATTTACCCCAACTATGGCGACTTTCTCTCTTTCTTTTATAGTAAAGGAGAGATCATCTAGGACCTTTTTACTAGAAAGAGGGTAAGAAAAGGATACATTTCTAAATTCTATTGACATAGGGCCTGTAATCTTCTTATTTCCACAAGTTGATTCTAGGTCATCTCTTATCATATCAAAGCCGTCTCCTACATACATGAGATTGGCCCTAGTTTGGGCAAGGTTTGTTACAAGAGTAAGGGAGACCTTGCTTAAGATTGCCACAGAAGTAATCATTAGGGTAAGGTCCTTTAGACTTATCTCATGAGTTATGATTTTTCCTGCCAAGAAATAAAAGCAAATAGCCTCTATCCCAACCAAGGCTATGGCGAGGATAGGCGATAAGAATATCTCAGGCTTGATGAAAACTCTAGAAATCCTTACTACATCAGCTACTAGGGGCTTAAAGCCTTCAATAAATCTTTCCTTGAAGGAGAAAATCCTAATATCCTTGGCAAAACGAAAGTCGCTAGCCTCACTATAAAAGGAAGATGTCTTTCTTCTTACCTTGTTAAGCTCTCCTGTATGCTCGTGCCTGTATTTATCAGTATAATTTCTAATTAAAAGTTGGATTAGTATAGAAATTAGGGCAAAGATACAGATTAGAGGATTAAGCTTTGCCATAATTACTGAAATTACAACAAAGGAAATTATACTTGAAAGGAGGGGATACATATCATGATAGATTCCCTCAAGCCCTTGGCTATTATTTGAAAATGGCTCAAAGCCCCTGGTAAATTCTCCCATAAAGAGGGAATTTTCCCCAAGACCATAATCCATCTTCATAATAGATCCTGCCGCCCTTACGAAGAAATTAAGCCTAGTATCCATATAGGTCGGAAAAGTTCTACGTTCGATTTGCTTAGAAACCAAGGAAAAGGCGAAAATTACAAGGCTATAGGCTGTGATTATAAGGATCATAGTCCTAAGGCCCGTTCCCTTACTTATAAGCCCTACCAAAAGGTACATGATAAAGGCTTGTAAGATAGGTATCAGTCCATTTACAAAGGGATAAATCAACAAGGAAAGTTTTATCTTTAAATTATCCCTAAAGGGACTATAGGCAATACGTAAAAGCTTGAAATTAGATAAGTTTTTTGCTCTCAAATAGGATTTTATCTTCTCTTCTGAATCGAGATTTTGGGCGAGGTTTTCTCTTGGATTTTCATTCCTTACTATCATGATTTTCCTCCCTTATATTTTTACAAAAATCATTAAGGTCATCTATAATTTTCTTAAAGCCAGGCTTTCTCAAATAGTAATAAGTCCTCCTACCATCGATATAAGCACCTACAAAGCCACAAACATGAAGTTGACTTAGGTGGTAGGAGAGGGTGGCAGGAGTAATGAAAAGCTTGTCGGAAAGCTCCTTGGAATAGTAGGACTTCTCCATAAGTAAATCCAGGATGTCAATCCTAGTAGGATCTCCTAAAACCTTAAGGTACTGGCTTAAGAGTTTTAACTTCCTTACATTCTTTTTCTCCTTATCTGCAAAGATACCAAACTTTATAAAAGCAAAATCGTTATCTTCTGACATATATTGAATCATCTCCATATTAGGAGCCATGATAAGACTATAAACATTAAGGGGAGATCCCATTTTATTTAGAAGAGGATTTATACCCACTTGATCACTGAGATCTCTTAAAAGCTTGAAGTCATCTTCTGCCAGATGGTCAAAATGCTTATCAAGGTCGTCCTCAATCAAGGGAATATTTTTCTTTATTATCTCGCAAAGCTTATCAGTGAGAGGTAAGATTCTATCGTAGATTGACCTAGTATTAGTAAAAGATCTCACAAGATCCATAGAAAGCTCATCCTTATAGGGAAGCTTAGACAAAAAATATGGGAAATCTTTTTTAAGAATTTTCTTTTTAGAATCGATTAGACTTTTTAAATCCTTATGATTACTATAGCTTATCTCAACTCCCATATGTCTTAGGAAGCAAAAATCATAAACTTCCTTAAAATGCTCATAAGTCAAATCTTCTAGGTCAAAAATATTGAGATTTTGGAAGATTCCTGCAAAAAAGGGCAGATAATTCTCATCATTTTCGGTAAAAATATAAAAAAGATTTAATATATCTTTATTTTCTTCGGTGAAGAAGTCTTCCAAGTAGGGAAAAGACTCAGCCTTAACCTTCTTTACAAAATCGACATAAGCCTTCTCGAAACCAAAGACATCTTCGATAGACATTAGAAGCAAATCTTTTGAGAAATTAAAGCCGGGATAGGAAGCGTCAAAGCAGTATTGGCTTTTGTTTGAGGCGGCTAGCCAATTTGTATAATAATAGATCACAAGCCCTGCTTCATTTACCAGGAGGGTCTTTTTTATTAGCTTAAATTTATTGAAATTTTCTTTCATCCTGACTCCTTTATTAGATTTATATCTAAGTTTAATTAATAGATTAGAAATATATTTGATTAATTTAATTATAGATCAATTATTATCTAATATCAATAGACCTATATTAGATATTAATCTAACTATAAATACAAAAAAAGAGCAGCCGAAGCTACTCGTATATTTCATAAAATGTCGATATAGTTATGATTCTATTTTTCTTTTGAAAAATTATTCTTCCAAACCAGAGTTTTCCTTATATTCCCAGAGCTTTTCCCTATCTTTTTCTGTGATTTTCCTATGGACCTTGCAAGGATTGCCAAAGGCTAGAGAGTTATCTGGGATGTCTTTATTTACAAGGCTTCCTGCTCCTATAACTACATTGGATCCAATCTTAACTCCAGGAAGAACTGTGACATTTGCCCCAAACCACACATCATCGCCTACTGTGATAGGGTGGGCGTATTCGAGCCCTTTATTTCTTCTTTCCTTGTCGAGAGGATGGCTTGCTGTAGAAAAGGTGCAGGAAGGAGCGATAAAGACATTATCGCCAAAACTTACTTTGTTTCCGTCAAGTATAATGAGATTATGATTGGCATAGAAATTCTTTCCCACAGATATATTGTAGCCATAGTCACAATAAAAAGGAGGGGTAAGGAAGAAGTTCCCCTTAGTTTTAATCTTAAGTTCGCCGATAATTTCTCTTAAGCTGTCCTCATCTGAGGGAAGAGTCGTATTGTATTTAAAGCAGAGGTCCTTGGCCTTTAGCCTTTCACTTCCAAGCTCTTTGTCATAATTTGCATCATAGAGTAAGCCTCTTAGCATCTTTTCTTTTTCTGTCATTTTTATCCTTTATTTATAAAATATTTCAGTTCTTATCTTATTAAAAAAGCAGACCCAAGGCCTGCTCTTATCTAGATAAGTTCTACTTTGTGGAAGTTTTTCTTACCTTTTTTGATTATTATTCTTCCATCTTCGAAGAGGTCTTCTGTAACTTCTATACTTGGATCGGCTACTTTCTCATCATTGATGGAAACTCCACCTTGCTTGATGATTCTTCTTGCTTCACCATTTGATTTAGTTAGGCCTGTTTCAGTCATTAGGATTAGAAGTCCCTTTGGTAGGTCTGATTTTGCAATTTGTGTTGTTGGCATTGCGCTTTCGTCGCCTTTTCCGGTAAAGAGGGCCTTAGCTGCTGCGATCGCTTCGTCTGCCTTTTCTTTGCCATGAACTAGTTTTACTACCTCGTAGGCTAGGATTTCTTTGGCCTTGTTGATTTCTGCTGCGTCCCTTGCAGATCCTAACTTCTTACATTCATCTGTTGGAAGGAAGGTAAGTTGTAGGAGGAATTTCTCCACGTCCCTATCGTCTACATTTCTCATGTATTGATACATTTCGTAAGGGCTGGTCTTCTTTTCATCAAGCCATACAGCTCCCTTTTGGGATTTACCCATTTTTACTCCATCTGAAGTTGTAAGAAGGGAGAAGGTCATGCCGTAAGCTTGGCCGTCTTCGTGCTTTTTGATTAGGTCAACTCCACCTATGATGTTGGACCATTGGTCAGATCCACCCATTTCAAGCTTTACCCCATCTTCCCTGTACATCTTAAGGAAGTCGTAGGATTGAAGTAGCATGTAGGAGAATTCGAAAAATGTAAGACCACCTGCAGCCATTCTGTTCTTGTAGGCGTCTTTTTTGATCATTTCATTAACCAAAAACTCGCTTCCCACATCTCTTAGAAACTCAACGAAGTTTAGCTTAAGGAGCCAGTCTTTGTTGTTTAGCATAGTCGCTCCGCCTTCGGAGAAGTCTAAGAATCTTTGGAATTGATTGTAGAAGCACTCTGCATTGTGATCGATCATCTCTTCTGTCATGACCTTTCTCATATCGCTTCTACCTGAAGGGTCTCCTATTAGGGTAGTTCCTCCACCAAGAAGGGCAACAGGTCTGTGGCCGTAGTTTTGCATACGCATCATTACCATTATTTGGATAAGATGGCCCACGGTTAGAGAGTCTGCTGTAGCATCGAATCCACAGTAGAATTTAACTGATTCTTCCTTGAGTAATTTCTTAAGTTCTTCTTCGTTAGTTGCTTGTTCGTAGTATCCACGATCTACAAGCTCATCGAAGACATTGTCGTATTCTTTTTCGTAAGTAAATTTCATCTAACATCCTTTCTATTTTAAAAGTGGGTACAAAAAAAGAGCATAAAAGCGCAACGAATGCGGTACCAGCTTTTTTTATACTCAGCGCCCAGGATAGACTCTAGGCAGGTCTTAAACAAAATGAAGTGTAATTCGCTATCCCTAAGGACAACTACTGGGTTTCATTGTAAGTTTTATTCTTTATACAGTATACACGGTCTAAAACTTAAAAGCAAGCCCCACATATATAGGGCCTGCCTTAATTTATAGATGGTATTCTTTTTCTCTTTTCCAAACTGGATTTTCTTTTCCTTCTTTTAGCTGTTTTTGATAGTCATCTAAGATTCCTTTTACATCCTTAAATAGCAAGACTAGACTTATAACGTTGATAAAGACTACTATTCCTACAAAGACATCTATAAAGCCCCATACGAGCTCAAGATCCATTTGAGTTGCCACCAAAAACATGATGAAGGCAATAATCCTATAGATCCAAAGAGGAATTTTGTATTTGTCTTTAAAGATTAGCCTTACATTACTCTCACCATAGAAGAGGTCTGCTATAAGGGTTGTAAAGCCAAACATTAGCATGGCGAAAAACACTAGCCATCTGCCAGGAACTCCCATGATACTTTGGAAGGCATCTTGGACGAGATTGATTCCTACACCACTATCAGGGTTTCCTACAACTCCTGTTAGAAGTAGGGCGAAGGCTGATAGGGAGCAAATTATGATTGTAGTAACGAAGGTACCAAACATTCCAAGAAATCCTTGTTCTGCTGGGTGGTCTACGTTTGCTGCTGCATGCATGATTCCTGCTATACCATTTCCAGCATCATTTGAGAAAAGACCTCTCGCAACACCTTGCCTAAAGGCATCCATAACAGTGTGACCTACCATTCCTCCGAGGGCTGCTTGAGGCTTTACGGCACTTTTAAAAATCATTGATATAACAGCTGGGAATTTACTGATGTTAGTAAATATAATAACTAAAACTACTACTATATAAGCAAGGGCCATTACTGGAACGACCTTTGACGAAAAGTCAGTAAGTCTTTTAACTCCACCGATTGTGATGATAAAGGCCGCTATGGTAACGGCGATTCCAGGAATAATTGGGTTTAGATCAACAACTCCTGTAAAGGCTTGGCTTATTGAGTTTGATTGCATAAAGGCTATACAAAGACCCACTCCCAAGATGTAAAAGAAAGCTGTGACTATTCCCATAAACCTAGATTTAAGACCAAATTGTACATAATAGCTTGGTCCTCCTCTGTAGGAACCATCTTCGATCTTTACCCTGTAGATTTGTCCTAGGACAGTTTCTGCAAATGTGATTACCATGCCCAAAAGCGCTGTAATCCACATCCAAAATACTGCTCCAGGTCCACCTAGACTTATAGCTGTCGCCACTCCTACTAGAGAACCTGTTCCGACCTGTCCTCCTACCGCTGTAGCAAGGGCTGCAAATCCGCTTACTTCGCCTTCTGACTTAAGATTCTTTTTGATTACTTTTTTGATTAAGCGTGCATGTCTAAATTGTGGAAAGCCTAGTCTTAGGGAATAGTAGAGTCCTACTGCCAAAAGGACATAGCCTATAACGTTTGCCCACATAAAGTCAGCCACTTTTAATATAAAATCCATTTTTCCTCCTTTTATTTTTATGTAAATGTAAACATATTATCTAATGTATATGATATTTTCGTATTATACCAGATAATTATGAATTTGATAAGTTTTTTACAATATTAATTCCTAAAAATGATTTTTGGCATGATTTGAAGTATCATAAAGCTAGTATAATCGTAAGATTAAGAAAGGATTATTATGACAGAGAAAAAAGCTTATTACATTACAACGCCGATATATTATCCAAATTCTAACTTGCATATCGGAAATACTTACACATCAGTTATAGCAGATGTGCTCAAAAGATATAAAAACTTAAAGGGCTTTGATGCCTACTTAACTACAGGAACAGACGAACACGGACAAAAGATCATGAGAACAGCCCTAGATGCTGGTACTAGTCCTCAAAAGTTTGTCGATATCATAGCGGAAGAGACAAAAGAGCTTTGGAAAAAGCTAGAAATCGACTACGATACCTTCATTAGGTCAACCGAAGACCAACACGAAAAGGATGTCGCTGAAATCTTTACCAAACTTTACGAGAAGGGAGACATCTACAAGGGAGAGTACAAGGGATATTACTGTACACCTTGTGAGACCTTTTGGACTGAGTCTCAATTAGAAGATGGCCACTGCCCAGATTGCGGTAGGGAAGTAGAATACCAAGAAGAAGAGACCTACTTCTTTAGACTTTCCAAATATACAGACAGATTGAAAGAGCTTTTCAAAGACCATCCAGAATTCTTGGAGCCACAATTTAGGCAAAAGGAAATGCTAAATAACTTTATCGACAAGGGACTTTCTGACCTATCTGTTACAAGAAATTCCTTCGATTGGGGAGTTGATGTGCCTTTCGATAATGAACACGTGGTCTATGTTTGGATTGACGCCCTATCTTGCTATCTATCTGCTATAGGATATGGAGATGATAAGGTAAAATTTGAAAGATACTGGCCTGCTGGAGTTCATCTAATCGGAAAAGACATTGTAAGATTTCATACAATAATCTGGCCAGCCCTACTAATGGCCCTAGATCTTCCACTTCCAGAGAAGGTATTTGCCCATGGTTGGATTCTTTTCGATAATGATAAGATGAGTAAGTCCAAGGGAAATATCATGTATCCAGAGCCACTCGTGGACCTTTATGGGGTAGATGCCCTTAAATTCTACATGCTACGTGAGTTTAACTTTGGCTCTGACGGCAACTTCTCAGCTAGAAAATACATGGAAAGATATAATTCTGATCTAGTAAATGACCTAGGTAACCTAGTATCAAGAACTACATCAATGATTGATAAATATAACGGAGGACTTGTAAGAAAGGGAACAATATCAGATAGCTTTGATGATGAGCTTATCTCACTTGCTAAGGAAACTTACACTAAGTTTAACAAGCTAATGGATGAGTTTAACTTTAACGCTGCCCTAGAAGCTGTTTGGACCTTAATCCGTCGTGCCAACAAATACGTAGACGAGACTGAGCCATGGATCTTGGGTCGTGACGAAGGAAATAAAGAAAGACTAGACAGAGTCTTATACAATCTTGCTGAGACTATCAGAATAGTAGCTCAACTAATCGAGCCAGTTATGAAAAACACAACAGCAACAATCCTAGAAAAAATCGGCACTGATAATAAGGGCTTTGAATCAGCAGGAGAGTTTGGCCTTCTTGAAGAAGGAGCTAGGGTAAGTAAGGGAGCTAATCTATTCGATAGACTTGATATAGACAAGGAACTTGTTAAGCTTCATGAGGCAAATGGTGCCCTTATAGAGAAAAGACTTAATAAGAATAAGAAGGAAGATGAAGAATCTAAGGAAGAATATATAGACTTCGAAGACTTCACCAAAGTCGACCTAGTCGTAGGTAAGATCCTAGAAGCTAAGGAACATCCTAATGCAGACAAGCTCTTAGTCTTTAAGGTAGATATAGGAGAAGATGAGCCAAGAACAATAATTTCTGGTATAAAGAAATGGTATGCTCCAGAAGATTTAGTAGGCAAAAACGTAATCGTCGTAAGAAACCTCGCTCCAAGGAAGATGCGTGGAATCGAATCAGAGGGCATGCTTCTTGCAGCAGACTTTGAAGATGACCTATCCCTCCTATCAACTTTAGAAGACTTAAAGCCAGGAGCAAAGGTAAGCTAATGGCACTAATAGATACTCACGCCCATCTTACAGATGAGGTCTTTGATGATGACAGGCTCTTTATACTAAGAGACCTGTCAAATTTTAATGTAAAAGCGGTAATAAATCCAGGATGCAATGTGAAAGACGCCAAATTGGCAGTTGAGCTTGCGGGTAAATTTCCTAATTTCTACGCCCAAGTAGGAATCCATCCCGAAGAAGTCTCTAGGATGAATGAAAATGACCTAAAGATAATAGAAGATCTTGCCCAAAATCCCAAAGTTGTGGCCATAGGAGAAATAGGGCTTGATTATTACTGGAGAGACGACAATAAGGACGAGCAAAAAGAAGTCTTCATCAAGCAATTAGAAATGGCAAGAAGGCTTGACCTTCCTGTAGTAGTTCACACAAGAGATGTGGGAGAAGATGCCTACGAAATCCTAAAGGACTTTAGGGACCTTAAGGTTCAAATCCATTGCTTTTCAGAAGGTCTAGATCTTTTGGATAAGTATATGGACCTTGGCTTTTATATTTCAATCGGAGGAGTCGTGACATTTTCTAACGGAGAAAATGAAAAGCTTGCCGCAAGTCATGTCGATATCAATAGACTAATGCTTGAGACAGATAGCCCCTACCTTACTCCAGAGCCTTACAGGGGACTAAGAAATGATCCTAGAAAAGTGATCGAAGTTGCGAGAGAAATAGCTAAACTTAGGGGAATGAAGCTTAAGAAACTTGAAAAGAGAACTAGCAAAAATGCAGAGGAATTTTTCGGATTATGATAAAAGAAACTATAGTAGTAGAAGGAAAAGATGATATAGCAAATGTCAAAAGGGCGGTTGACTGCGAGATGATTGCCACCAACGGCCTTGCTTTTGGTAAAGACCTAATCGAAAGACTTAAGGAAGTTGATAAAAGATGTGGGATAATCATCCTAACAGACCCAGACTATGCAGGCAAAAAGATTAGGGCAAGGATTGCAAAGCACATACCAAATGCCAAGCATGCCTACATAGATAGGAAAAAGGCTATCAAAAAAAACGACCTCGGTGTTGAAAATGCAGATCCAGAAGTTATAATCGAAGCCCTAAGAAGGGCCAAGGCAGAGACTAAGGAGAGGGTAGAGACTTTTACAATGACAGACTTGATAAAAAACGACCTCTCTTTTGGAAAAGGCTCCAAGGAAAGAAGGGAAAAGCTGGGCGATATTTTAGGCATTGGCTATTATAATTCCAAGCAACTTCTTTCCAAGCTAAACTCCTTTGGTATAAGCCGTGAAGAATTTGAAAGGGCGGTAGACAATTTATGAAAAAATTATACTCACCCAAAGTTGTAAAAGACATAATAGAACTATATAACTTTAGATTTTCAAAATCCCTTGGTCAAAACTTCTTGATAGATAAGAATTTCGTAGAAAAAATCGTGGACGCAGCTGAAGTGGATTCTACTAACGTCCTAGAGATTGGACCAGGTATTGGGACAATCACCTATGAGATGGCAAAGACTGCAAAGAAGGTAGTAGCAATCGAGATTGATAGCTCTCTTATTCCGATTATAGAAGAAAACATGGAAGAGTTTGATAATTTCACCCTAATTCACGAGGATATCCTAAAGGCCGACCTTGGAAGAATCATCGATGAAGAGTTTGCTGGAGAAGACTTCAAAGTAGTAAGTAATCTCCCTTATTATATAACGACTCCTATCATAGAAAAACTTATAGAAGCTGACCTTCCTTGTAGGGACATGACCATCATGGTCCAAAAGGAAGTGGCAGATAGGATGCTTGCTGATGAGAAAAGCAAGGACTACTCTTCTCTTTCTGTCTTTATCAAATATTACTCAGATGCAGAAAAGATTACTAATGTTCCTAAGTCAGTATTTATGCCTCAGCCTAAGATTGACTCGACTGTCCTTAAGCTAAATCTTAGAAAATACAGAGACGATGTAGACGAAAAGAAACTTTTTGCCCTAGTCCATGCAGGCTTTAACAAGAGGAGAAAGACTATTCTAAATTCTCTATCTGATGCTTGCGAAAAGGAAAAATTAAGATTAGCCTTCGACAAATTGGGTATAAAAAGTAACCTGAGGGCAGAAAACTTGTCCTTGGATGATTTTATAAATTTGACAAAAACTATTGAGATCCTATAATTAATGGGTACATATAGAGAGAACGGAGGAGAATATGGCAGATATTAAAATTTATACATCAAATACATGTGTTTTCTGCAAGGCAGCTAAACAATATTTCAACGACAAAGGTATCGAATTTACTGAATACAATGTCGATAAGGATAAGGACGCTGTAGATTATCTTGTAAGCAAGGGATACAGAGGAGTACCAGTTATTAATATCGACGGAGAAGATATAGTTGGCTTTGACAAGGAAGCTATTGAAGCAAAACTAAATAATTAAATTGAAAGGAGTAAGCCTTAATTGGGGCAGCTCCTTTTTTGTTAATCGATTTTACTAATTTCTATGGATTGGATCACTCCCTTAAGGGAAGTTAGGGTAATTTTGTAGGAATCTTTTGTCTCTAGATAGTATTTCTTGCTAGGATTTTCTTTATTTCCTGGATCTTCTTTTAATTTATCTTTGAAATTCTTCGCTACATCATCTATGGAATCTTCAAGCTTAATACCCATGACCTCAAAGTCCCTGTTGTTATTTATAACAGAAGCCTTTAAGTGAGTAATTGGAGTCTCTTCACTGATATCAGATTCTTCAAAAAAGGCTTCTAAGAGATAAAATTCCTTGAAAGCATCTTTCACTTCTCCATCCGTAAACCAGGTAGGCTTTTTCTTGGTACTTTCTCCAAGTCTTCTGATATTAACCCTTTTGCCTTCTTCACCTTCTTTTATTTTGTAGGAAAATCCCCTGTCTGTGAAGTCTTTTAGCCTAACTGGCATAGAATAGATTTCACCTTCTATGATAAAGCTAGCATCATCTCTTTCCCTGGTAGAGTTTCCCTTATTAGGCGACTTATCCTCGTAGGGATTTGTAGGATGGGTGATGAAAGTCTCTGCTCCAAGGAGGATTGGGTAGGTAAAGACCATCACTACATTAAGGATAAGGAGGAGGATTATGGGATGGGCGAAGTCCTTGTTTACCCCATCAATCAAGGCACTTATACTTCCAACAAGCCCTAGGGCCATAAGGATAAAACTTGCTAGCTTTAGTGGTCTATCAAAGCCTAGGATATCTATGTAGGAATATCTAAAGGCGAAGGATATTACAAAAATTACAAGCCCTATGATAAGACTTGCCTTATAAATTATCGACTTATCTTTTTTCATTCTGACCTCTTTTCTATAGGAATATTTTATCAAATTATTGGTAAAAAGGAAATTCATTATCTCAAATTCATCTTGATGAAAGTTTGTCCCTACAAAGGTAAAATACTTACTTAGAACAAGTATTGAAAGGACAAATTATTTTGATAAGTTTTGAAGATATTATTTCACATATATCTTATATAGATTATAAAAAAGCAAATGATAAGGCTATTAAACAAGTTACAAATGATTCGAGAAAAGCCTGTGAAGGAACTATTTTTGTAGCCATCAAGGGCTCACTTAGCGATGGGCACGATTATATAGCTTCTGCCATAGAAAAAGGCGCAAGCCTTATAATTCACACAGAAGATATAAAAAGAGAAGAAGGAATCTCCTATATCAAGGTAGCTGATCCAAGAAAGGCGCTAGCCCAGATCTCTAATCTAATCTACGATTTTCCATCAAGGAAAATGGACCTTGTAGCTGTTACAGGATCAAATGGCAAGACAACTACATCAAGGCTTATTTCCTTTCTTATGGGAGAAATCTTTGGGGATAGTGCAAGTATAGGGACAAATAACGCAGTGGTAGGAGATGAGCTTATCCCTACATCAAACACAACTCCAGATATCACAGAGGTAAATAGGATCATTCATAAGTGTCTTGATAAGAATATCCACCACCTTGCCCTCGAGGCATCAAGTCATGGTCTTGATCAGAAAAGACTATACGGACTAGATATTTCCTACGGGATTTTCACCAATCTTTCCGAAGAGCACCTAGACTATCACAAGACTATGGACAATTACTTCAAGGCCAAGATGATTTTGTTTGGAAATGCTAAGACAACCATTGCCAATATCGACGATCCTTATGGAAAAAAAGCTAAGGAACTTTTCCCAAATACTGTAACTTTCGCCATAGACGAGAAAAGTGCTGACTATAGGGCAGAAGATATTAGAAAAGAAGATGGGAAGATTTCCTTTAGGATTAAAGGCTATGAATTTGTCATAAGAAAAATTGCAAATTATGAAATCTACAATACCCTAGCAGCTTGCGCCTGCCTTAATCAGATGGGTGCAAGCATGGAAGATATCGCTGCTGGCTTCAAGAAATTTAAGGGAGTTAAGTCGAGATTTGAATATATAGAAAATGATTTGGGCATAAATATAATCCTAGACTTCGCCCATACCCCACGTGCTTACGAAGCTCTTTTCGAGTCAGTTCCAGAAGGGGCAAAGAAAATTGCGGTCTTTGGTATAAATGGCGACAGAAATGCTAATTTTAGAAGACTTATAGGAAATGCTTGTGGTAAGTTTGATACCTTCGCAGTCCTTACTACAGATGATCCCAAGTTTGATGATATAGACCATATCAACGAGGAGATAATAGTAGGCCTTGATGATTATAAGCAAGCTTACGTCATAAAGAAAGATAGGACAGATGCAATGGAATACGCCTTTAAAAAGGCTCGTCCTGGTGATTATGTCTTTCTTCTCGGCAAGGGTGAGGAGAATTTTATGAAATATCATGGAAATGAGAAGACCCCTTACAGCGAGAGAGAAACCATAAAGAAGGCCTTGGCTAGGATATGAAGGTATTTGTAATAGGGGCAGGAGTAGCAGGTCTTGCCTTTGCAAGTTTCGCCGAAGGTCTTGATGTGACAGTAATCGACTCTAATGAAGAAGCAGGCAGGAAGCTCCTTGCGACAGGAAATGGTAGGTGCAATTTCACCAATCTCAATTATTCCAAGGACTTTTACCAAGGAGAAAATCCCGATTTTCCTACTTACGCTCTAGATTATTTCAGAAATTCTGACCTTATAGAATATTTCAAAAGGCTCGGCATAGATTCTAAGTCCCTTCCAAGCGGGAGGACCTATCCTGCTACCATGTCCGCAAGGTCTGTTAGGGATATCTTGTATCTGTCCGCCAAGGATAAGGCCAAATTTATCTTTAATGAAAAGATTACTGGCATTGACCTAGAAAAGAAGTTAATTGAAAGTGATAATAATAAGTACAAATATGATATACTAGTCCTTGCAAGTGGAGGAATCACGCTCAAAAACTCAGGCTCTGATGGATCTGTCTTTGAAATTATTAAGGATAAACAAAAGATTACGGACTTAACTTATGGAATCACAAATTATAAAACAAGGGAGAAGCTTTCCAAAAAGGCCAAGGGAACCAGGGTCACAGCCAAGGCGAGTCTCTTTCTAGGAGATAAGCTCATCAAGGAATCCACAGACGATGTGATCTTTCAATCTTATGGCCTAACTGGTACGTCTATTTTGGATTTATCTAACGAGATAAGTATAGGTCTTAAGAAAAATCAAAAACCTATGATAAGTCTAGACCTCTTTCCATCCTATGGGAGGGAGGAGTTGAGAAAAAGGATAAAGGACCTTGCCGAAACTTTTCCTAAAAGAACTATAGGAGAGATCCTCCTAGGCCTAATTAATGATAGGCTTATAGATGATATAGTCAAAAAGGCAAGGATTTCGATAGGCAAATTCGCCAAAGACCTAAGTGATAAGGATATGGATATGCTAATTAAAATCCTAAAGACAATGAGATTTACTGTAAAAGATATCCATGATAAGACAAATGCCCAGGTAACAATCGGAGGAGTCGATACAAAATTTGTCGATGATAGGACAATGAGATCAAAAATCTACCAAAATTTGTACTTTTGTGGGGAAATCCTAGATGTATCTGGTTCCTGTGGGGGGTACAATATACAGTGGGCTTTTTCCTCAGCGAAGTTAGCCTGTGACAAGATAAGGAGTATAAATGTTTAAGATAAATAGAAAACTAAAAGAAATGAAAGATAACGGAGAAAGCATCAAGCTTGCCATAATTGGTTGTGGCAAGATGGGAGCTTCCTTAATCAGCCAGCTATCAAAGATGGATGCAATGGAAGTTAAGCTTGTAGTAGATAGGACTCCACAAAAAGCTATCAAGGCCCTAGTAAATGCAGGAATCTCTGAAGATAAAATAATATTTACAGATGACTATAATGAAGGATACGAAGTTTTAGAAAAAGGCTTCGTTTGTGTATCTACTAACTATAGATTAGCCTATAAGCTCATGCAAATAAATGCGGTAATTGACTGTACAGGCAATCCTCCATTTGGAGCAGTTATAGCAAGAAAAACTATCCAATACCACAAACACATGATCACCTTCAACGTAGAGTGTGACGCTGTAGTTGGACCTGCCCTTCACGATATGGCCAAGAAGGCAGGAGTAGTTTACACAGGAATCCTTGGCGATGAACCAGGAGCTATAATCGACCTTGTAGAGTACGCTTACGGAATGGGACTTGAAGTCTTGGTCGCTGCCAAGGGAAAGAACAACCCGCTAGACCGTGATGCAACACCAGAAAGTTTGGCAGAAAAAGCCAAAGAAAAGGGTCTATCAGCAAAGATGCTTACAAGCTTTGTCGATGGAACAAATACCATGCTAGAGCTTAACTCTGTATCAAACGCCCTAGGCTTCTTGCCAGATGTATTCGGCTGTCATGGAATTGATACAAGCCCAGAGACTGCTGTAGAAGATTTTAGACTAAAGTCAGACGGCGGCAAGCTATCAAGATACGGAGTTGTAGAATTCTCTCGTGGAATGGCTCCAGGAGTATTTATCATAGTAACAAGTGATCAGGAAGATGTAAGAGACTTAATGAAATTCCTAGGCTTTGGGGATGGTCCAAACTACTTGATGTATAGACCATATCACCTAACAAGTCTTGAAACTCCAATTACAATCTACAAGGCTGTAGTAGAAAACGAAGCGACAATAGTTCCTCTTCACGGCCAAGTAGCTGACACTGTAACTATTGCCAAAAGGGATATCAAGGCTGGAGAAAGACTCGAAGGAGTAGGATCAAAGACAGTTTACGGTAAACTTACTAGCCACGACAGAAGCCTTGCCGAAGACCTCTTGCCAATAGCCTTGATTACAGATAAGACAAAGGCAGTAAAAGATATAGAAAAAGGAACAGTCATAGATATGTCTATGGTAGAACTTGACGAAAAGGCAACTATCACAAGACTAAGAAGAAGACAAAACTCTATGAAATTGTAAAAGTAAGACCGATCGTCCTAGGATAATCGGTCTTTTTGAGTGCTTATGTCTAAAAAATCTTTAAAAGTTGAGGTGTTGGTATATTTTTATGGCTTAAAAATTATAATTTGGAATCGATAAAAAAACTAAAAATATAAAAGATAGTAACTAGCCAAATAAAAAAGACAGGAGTATGTTAGTCTCTCCTGTCTTTTTGCGTCCAAATGGAAGAACTTTCTTTCTAGCTAGTCACTTATACTATACTACCTATTCCTTGAAAGAGTAAATCACCTATAAGCTATTAAACACTTTTAGATACTCGCCATAGCCTTCTTCTTCCATTTTTTTCTTGGGGATAAATCTAAGGCTTGCTCCATTTATACAGAATCTAAGTCCTCCCTTATCCTTAGGACCGTCAGGGAAGACATGGCCTAGGTGGCTGTCGGCGGACTTACTCCTTACCTCTTTTCTCACCATTCCATGGCTTAGGTCGACTTCTTCCTTTATTTCGGCCTCGTCAATCGCCTTAGTAAAGGAAGGCCAACCGCATCCAGCATCGTACTTATCAAGTGATGAGAAAAGAGCCTTGCCGCTTACTATATCTACATAGATTCCCTCTTCGTAGAAGTCATCATAGACACTTGAGAAGGGTCTTTCTGTGGCATTTTCTTGGGTTACCCTATAGGAGATATCGGTCAGTTTATTTTTTAAATCTTTCTTATCGTAATTCATAATCGCTCCTTTTTATCACTATACGATTCTTTTATATGATAGTATAATGAAGATTATTAGGAGGAAATTATGCCAATGACAATTAAAAGGGCGACTTGGAACAACGGACCTGACCTCGCCTTTGATATAAATAACAAGGCAAACGCCGCTATAGAAAAATACGGAAGAGACGCTGTGATTAATGCAGCTTTGGGAACTCTTCTAGACGATAAGGGAAAGATAATAGCCCTTCCTTCAGTTTATGATAGGCTTGACGAGATGGATAGGAGTCATATCGCGTCCTACGCCCCAATCGAGGGAGAAATTGATTATAGGAAAATCGTAATAGATACTCTCTTCGGTCCTTACAAGCCAGAAGGATATATTTCTGCGATAGCAACTCCAGGAGGAACTGGAGCTATTAGGTCTGCCATATTTTCCTATCTAGATGAGGGAGACCCTTTAATCTGCCACGATTATTATTGGGCTCCTTATAGGAAGATTTGCGAAGAATTTGGAAGAGACTTTAAGACCTTTGAGTTTTTCACAGACGATTTTGCCTTCAATATAGATGCTTACAAAAGAGCCATTGATCAAGGGCTTAGGGATTCTGATAGGATTGCTTCTCTTATCAACTCTCCAGGCAATAACCCAACAGGTTATTCTTTATCAGATGATGAGTGGGATGAGGTTATCACTTTTCTTAAAGAGAAGGCCCAGGATAAGGATAAGAAAATCACCCTTATAGTCGATGTGGCCTATCTTGAATTTGCAGGCGATGGAGATCAGCAGAGGAAGTTTTTTGAGAAGTTTTCAAATCTTCCTCGTAATCTATTCGTAGTAGTAGCATTTTCTATGAGTAAGTCTCACACAGCCTACGGCTTAAGAAGTGGAGCCGCTGTCGGCATATCTTCTAGTAAAGAGATCATAGAAGAGTTTGAGGCAAGCCTTGCTCACTCTGCAAGATGTAACTGGTCAAATGGAACCCATGCTGCCCAAAATATCCTAATCGACCTAGAAAAGGCTGAAAACAAGAAAATTTATGAGAAGGAACTAGTAGACTTAAGGGCTATGCTAAAGAAGCGAGCAGACGTATTTGTGGCAGCTGCGAGTGTAAATAAACTTACAATGATTCCTTATTTTGGAGGATTTTTCACCTTTATTCCAACTGATAGGGCTTTCGATATAGTAAAAGATTTGGAAAAAGAAAATATCTTCACTATCCCTTCAGCCAAGGGAATAAGAGTTGCCATATGCGGAGTAGGAGAAGAGAAAATCCCAAAGCTAGTCCAAAGACTTGCCTTTTACACAAATAAAAAATAAAACTTGCAAAAATTTTAGCTTTTAGTATATTAATATTGTGAGTTAGCACTTAAGACACGTGAGTGCTAAATGTAAAAACAAAGGAGATTAAAATGATGCTAAAACCAATCGGTGATAGAGTAGTTATACAAAAAGCAGAAGCTGAGAAGACAACAGCATCTGGAATAGTTCTTCCAGAAAGTGCTCAAGAAAAACCACAATATGCAGAAATCGTAGCAATATCTGCCGATATTGAAAATGACGAGAAGAAAAAGGACTCTCTCAAAGTTGGAGATAAGGTAATCTATTCCCAATATGCAGGAACAGATGTAAAGCTTGATGATGAAGAGTTCATCGTAGTTAAATATAACGATATACTAGCAGTTGTACAATAATATATACTAGAAAGAGAAAGGATATACTATGGCTAAAGATATTAAATTTTCATCTGACGCAAGAAAAGGACTTGAAGCAGGAATTGATAAATTAGCAAATGCTGTAAAAGTAACTCTTGGACCAAAGGGACGTAACGTAGTTCTTGATAAGGCATATGGAGCACCAACCATCACAAACGACGGTGTAACAATAGCCCAAGATATAGAACTTGAAGATAGATTTGAAAACATGGGAGCTCAACTTGTAAAAGAAGTTGCTACAAAGACAAATGACGTAGCAGGAGACGGAACTACAACAGCGACAGTCTTAGCTCACGCTATAATCAAAGAAGGACTCAAAAACCTAGCAGCAGGAGCAAACCCAGTAGTACTTCAAAAGGGTCTAAAGAAAGCAACTGACGAAGTAGTTGACTATATCAAAGAAAACTCTAGAGAAGTAGAAGATAAACAAGCTATAGAAAACGTAGGAACAATCTCATCAGCTGACCCAGAAATAGGTAAATTCATAGCAGATGCTATGGAAAAGGTAGGAAATGACGGAGTAATCACAGTAGAAGAATCCAAAACAACAGATACCTACCTAGACGTTGTAGAAGGAATGCAATTTGACAAGGGCTACCTATCCCCATACATGGCAACAGACAATGAAAAAATGATAGCTGACCTTGACGATCCATACATCCTTCTAACAGACAAGAAGATTTCAAACATCCAAGAAATCCTCCCACTCCTAGAAGAAGTTGTTCAAGCATCCAAACCACTTCTAATCATAGCAGATGACGTAGACGGTGAAGCTCTTACAACACTTATCCTAAACAAATTAAGAGGAACCTTCAACGTAGTTGCAGTAAAGGCACCAGGCTATGGTGATAGAAGAAAGGCTATGCTTGAAGATATAGCAATCTTAACAGGAGCTACAGTAGTTAGCGAAGAGCTTGGCATGGACCTAAAAGATACAGCTATGGATATGCTAGGATCTGCTAAGAAAGTTAAAGTAGACAAAGACAACACAACCATAGTAGAAGGAAAAGGTGATAAGGCTAACCTTGAAGAAAGAGTTGAAACAATCCGCAAACAAATCGATAAAGAAGATAGCGAATACGAAAAAGAAAAACTTCAAGAAAGAGTTGCCAAACTTGCAGGTGGAGTTGCAGTAATCAACGTTGGAGCTGCAACAGAGACTGAAATGCAAGAGAAAAAATACAGAATCGAAGACGCCCTATCAGCAACAAGAGCCGCAGTTGAAGAAGGTATAGTTGCAGGTGGTGGAGTTGTCCTAATCGGTGCAATCGAAAAGGTAGCAAAACTTGAAGAAAGCTTAAAGGCAGATGAGAAGACAGGTGCTCTAATCATCAAAAAGGCTCTAGAAGCTCCACTAAGACAAATCGTAGAAAACTCCGGCATGGACGGATCTGTAATAGTAGAAAAAGTTAAAAATTCTGCTAAGGATGAAGGATACGATGCCTACAACGACGAGTTCGTAAACATGTTCGAAAAAGGAATCGTAGAACCAACCAAAGTAACAAGATCAGCCCTACAAAACGCAGTTTCAGTTGCAGGAATGATCCTAACAACAGAAGCAGCAGTAGCAGATATTCCAAAAGAAGAACCAGCACCACAAATGCCAGCTGGCATGCCAGGAATGTATTAAAATAAATAAGAAATATAAGCGAGAAGGTCCATCCTTCTCGTTTTTTAGTGTGTAATTTCATTACAAATATTTAGTTTATTCTGTTTAGGTTAATTTGATAATTGAAATAATAAAATATATCATCATAAAACTCGGTAATTGTCAAGGACATATTTAGGGTATTAAAAATTTTATAGATATTTTATAATTCTATTGTAAATGTAATAAAATATAGGACCGCGAAGAATGGCGATTTGTTATTTTAGCTTATAGAAAAAATATTATCATTAAAGGGGTATATTATTTTTGAGGATAATATTTTTTATTAATCAGTATAGAAATTAAGTGGATTAATGTGAGTCTAAATTGGCATATATTGATGGTCTAATAGTTTTAAGTACTTTTTGAGCCATATTATATTATAAAAAATGAAAAATCTTCCAATGCCTTATTTTTATTTATCAGAAGATAAATTCTGAATTAATTGTGCTTAGTCTAGGGAAGCGTACTGATCTAAGCTATAAAGCTACTGATTAAGGGGGGATGTAATGAGAAAAAATAAATTTATTTTGATAGATCTTATTATGCTTTTATCGATATTTGGAATAACTGAGTTTTACAAAGAATATATATTTAACACTTTGAAAAATAATGGGAATTCAATTTACTTAGTTTTTGCTTTTTCTATTATACTTCTGATTGCTTATATTGTGAGGTTTTTTGCTAGGCCTCCTTATGAACTCGCGAAAAAACTATATAGAAGTTCTTGGAAGATTTCAGGTTACTATTCAAGAATAGCTCTTAGAAGTGAAAAGAATTATGTAAATTCTTACGATTTTTGGGTGAAGATCAACTTAATTCTAATAGGGATTTTTATTTTGATTAACTTATTAATCGCTTTTTCAAACGATTTTATCTTCACAACCCCTATGTTTTTTGCTGATTTAATAGCAGGTTTTGCTTTGTCTGTAGGAGGATGGCTAGCTACTTGGATAAGAGAGTACAAATATTATAGATAATATAGTTTTGATTTATCATTAATAAAACTCTCTATTAATTTCATTCTAACAATATTCTGTTTTGTAATTCAGATCTAACATAAAGAAGGCAGGGACGTTAATCTCTGCCTTTTAGCTTATTTACTTAAAATATAATTATTTTCCAAAAATTTCTGTGCCTAGTTTAGTTTCTTCGATGTTTGCCCCGTTAAATACTATATTTTTGACATCATTTTGGTATTTGATATCTCCCCAGAGGATGCCGCCTACATAGGAATCTTCTTTTTTGAAGAGTTTGTAGATTTTGCCGTCTATTTCTTTCTTTTCTTCTTCGATTCCTTCACCTGAGTTCATGCCTGCTGAAAATAGTTTGATATCTCCAAGCATGAGGGTTGAGAATGGTTTTGGTTGCTTGTAAGATTCGCTATCTCCTGTCATGTTATTGCCTGCGATTTTACCCATTTCTTGGCTTGATGTCCAAAGTCCTATGGTAAATTGGCCTATTTGTGCACAGTCTCCTGCTGCAAAGATTCCTTCGTGACCTGTTTCTAGGTGGTCGTTTACCATAATTCCTCTGTCAGTTTCAAGGCCTGATTCTTGGGCCATTTTGATATTTGATCTAATGCCTGCTTGAACCATTATAGAATCTGCAGGGATTTCTGTTCCATCAGCAAGCTTTACTCCGCAAACTGCTCCATCTTTGTTGAGGATCTCTTCGGTGTTTTTGCCTGTGTAGGTCTTAATTCCCATATCGTTTAAGTTTTCTTCAAGTTTTTCTGAAAGCTCGCGGTCAAGTTGTCTTGCTAGTAGATAGTCGAAGCTTTCTATTACTGTGATATTTAGTCCAAGTTTTTGAGCAGAGAAGGCTGCTTCTAGTCCTAGGATTCCTCCTCCTATAACTACAACTTCCTTCTTACCAGCTACATATTCCTTGAAACTTCTAAGGTCATCCACAGTTCTTATGGCAAATACTCCCTTGGAGTCTATGTTTGTGATTGGTGGAACGAAGGCCCTAGCTCCTGTTGCGATTAGAGCCTTGCCAAATTCAATCTCTTCTCCATCGCCTAGATATGCAATTCTTTTTTCTGGATCTATCTTTTCTACTTTTGTAGAAAGTCTTTCTTCTATGTGTCTTTCGCTATACCAAGGTTCTTTTTTAACGAAAATTTCCTCTTCCTCGAAGTCCTTACAGATTAGTTCGGATAGTCTAGTTCTCCAGTAGGTGGATGGTTTTTCTTCTGAAACTATCAGAATTGAAGCATTTTCGTCCTTTTTTCTTATTTCTTCGGTCGCTGATAGGCCAGCAATTCCGTTTCCTATAATTAGATAATCGTACATAATATTCCTTTCCTATCTTTATTATTTATATCTATATTATACAGTTTGTTAAAAAATCTTACAAACTAAACAAAGCCCTAAAGGAGTAGGGTATAGTAGTAGGAAAAAGGGGGACTTATGATATTTAGAAAAGCAAGCTTAGAAGATATAGAATCAATTGGAGAAATTATAGAAATGGCGAGGAAGTCTCTTAGGGATGACGGGATTGACCAATGGCAGAAGACCAATCCTAATGAAGAGATGGTAAGAGAACAAATCGAAAAGGACGATGCCTATGTATTTGATAATGAGGGCAAGGTCCTAGCCTATACCTATGTTTTCGACGGGGTCGACCCTTCCTACAATGTCCATGAGGATAAGTTTAAGACGGATAGTTATTTTGTAATCCATACTTTGATGGTTGATAATAGGGGAATTGTCCCAAAGCTTGGAACGAAGTTTATGGAAGCTTTAGTGGACTTTACGGAAAAATCTGGCAAAAAAGCTATTAGAATCGACACCCACGAGGATAATTTCAGGATGAGGGGGCTCCTTCATAAGTTTTCCTTTGAGGAAATTGGCATAGTGCAAATTGATGAGGACGGCATTCCTAAAGATAGGATTTGCTATGAGAAAGTTCTATGAAAAATATTGGACAAGAAGAAATAATCAAAAATGCTAAGCTTCCTGCTGTGGTAATAGCAGGTCCCGGTACGGGAAAAACCCACACTATAGTAGGATTTGTGGCAGAAGCCATCAAGGAGGGTAAATTTCCCGCAAACAAAGTCCTAATCACTACTTTCACCAAAAAGGCGGCCCGTGAGCTTAATACGAGAATTATCACAAGGCTTAGAAAAGATGGCCTAGATACAGATCTTGAGGATATGAAGATAGGTAACTTCCACTCTCTTGCTATATCCTTTATCACAAAATACAGAAGGCTTGACGATAATTTCTTTAATCTTACGATAATCGACTCCAACATGGAGGAATTTATAGTAGAAGAAGATCTAGAGATTTTCACGAGCCTCCCTTACTTTGAGGACTTTATAGGAAAAGATTATGCTACGGCGACCATTCTTGATATCTTCCAAACCCTTATCAATCAAATGATAAATCCCTTATCATTAAAGGATTCGGCTTCTCCTCAAGATAAGCTAGCCTACGAGATATTTATGACCTACGAAAGGCTTCTAGACTCCTTGGGCCTAATTAATTTCCAGATTATCTTAAAACGCTTTTTGGACTTGCTTAAAGACCCTGTAATAGGAGAGAAGATAAGAGAAGAGATCGACCTTGTTGTAATTGATGAATACCAGGACACCAACCTAATCCAGGAAGAAATCGCCATCAATCTTACGAAAAATGGCAATATCATAGTCTTTGGAGATGACGATCAGGCCCTTTATTCCTTTAGGGGAGCCGATGCGAGAAACCTAACCCATTTTGACGAGAAATTCTACGAGAGAACTGGAATTAGGGCGAGTAAATATTTTCTAAATATTAATTATAGGTCCAATCAAGTTATAATCGATAAGGCGAGGGCCTTTATGGATGAGGCAGTTGGCTCTAGTAAGAAGGACCTTAAGTCAAATAAGGCAGAAGAAAATCCCAATACTATAGTAAGGGCTAGGGCAGATGAGATGGACAATCTCGTAATGATAGTTAAGCTCTTATCTAAAAAAATAAAACTCGGCCAAATTGCCTTTCTCTTTCCAAGCTTTAACAATTCTTATCCTTCAATCCTCCAGAAGAAATTCGAAAATGCTGGGATTAAAGTAATCAACAGGAAAAGTGATGGCTACTTTAGAAGAGAAGAAATTCGCCTAATAATTTTTGTTCTCCTTAAAATAACAAGAACAGGTCCGATCAATACCGATTTTAGGGGAGGAAAGATGACCTATGGGCAAAGACAGAAACTTGACTATAGGAGATTCCTTAAGGAAATCTATGAAGATGATAAGCTCAACAAAAATAGGGAGCTTAGAAATTTCATAGAGGATTTTTCAGAATCTTCTCCTATATCAGACCTTATTTATAAGCTTATGGGCCTTGAGACCTTTAAGGATATCCTTAAAGATAAGAATCAAGCTAGGAAAGATCTAATCTTTAAAAATATCAGCAAATTCATAAATCTTGCTGTCGAATACGACGAGATTTTTGAAGAAACTAATAGCTACTATCAGAAGTTCATCTTCTCCTATATTTTTATTTATTTTAAGAAAAACGCCATAGGAGAGTTCGATGACGATGATGTCTACGACGATGCCATAAATTTCATGACCATCCACCAGTCCAAAGGCTTGGAGTTTGAGGCGGTATTCGTATCTAGCCTAGGAGATTATCCAAGAAGAGATTACGATAAGTTTACCGATAGGTTTGTTGAAAAGGATAGCCTAGAGAAAAAGGAATTGGATTTCTATAGGAAATATTACACGGCCTTCACCAGGGCCAAAAACCTCTTGGTCATACTGGATAATTCTACAGATAGAAGGATTAAAAATTTTGCAAACACTCTCGATTCCTCATCCAAGCTAAGCTCTATTGACTTTAAGATGGAAGAGAGAAAAGATGATAAGAAAATCCTAGCCTTTACCACAGATATAGATGTCTATATGACCTGTCCACTAAAGTACAAATTTGTAAGGAAACTTTCTTTCAGGACTAAGAAGACACAAAGCCTAATCTTTGGATCAAAGGTCCACAATCTCGCTCAATATATCTACTCTCCTTCCTTTGACAAGAAGGATATGACAAGGTTTTTGTGGGAAAATAAGGGATACATTGAGCCAGTTTCAAATCTACTAAACAGGGGCTTTGATGTGAAGCTAAGCGAGGCGAACTACAAGGCGGATAGAGATTTCTATATCCTTCAAGGAAATATTGACCTTATTTTAGAAGATTCCTCAATCATGGATCTAAAGACTGGGTCTTTTGATGAGAAAAGTCTCGCCAAATACAGAAAGCAGCTTCTAACCTATAGACAGCTCCTTCTAGCTAACGGCAAGGAAGTAGGGGAAATCTACCTATATTTTATAGAAAAAGACGACCTAATCTCAGTAAAGGATGAAGGATTTGATATGGCTGCTATAGATGATGTAGCAAGGGAGATTGTAAGAGAAAACTTCGATCACAAGACCGAAGATAGGAAAGCTTGTAAGTACTGTCCTATGAAGCACTTCTGCGAGCGAGCTTGAAATCCCTCTACTATGCTATACAATATAGATAGGTGATAAAATGATTGAATCTCAAATGCTAAAGGGAGTTATAGAAGGCGTTATACTCCATATTATAAAAAACAACGAAACTTACGGCTATGAAATCGTAGAGGAACTAAAGAACTCTGGCTTTTATGCCATGACTGAAGGAACGGTCTACCCAATCCTACAGAGGCTTTCTAAGAAGGGCTTTATCTTTGGGGCCTACAAGAAATCTATGATTGGGCCAAAGAGAAAATATTACTATATAAGCCCAAAGGGCAGGGACTATCTCGATAGCTTTTACAAGTCCTTTGACGAGTTAAGTTATGCTACGGGAAATGTATTAAGTAAGGGGATAAAATGAGACTAGATAAGATGATAGGAAACTCTGGCCTAGATACCAGAAAAAATATAAAGAAAAATGCCAAGAAGGGAGCTGTCCTTGTAAATTGCGAAGTGGTAAAGGATACCGCAACCCAGGTCGACCCAGAAGTCGATGAAGTATACTATATGGGTCATTTCGTAGACTATTTTGAAAATATCTATGTTATGATGAATAAGCCTGCGGGCTTTCTTTCAGCGACAGAAGACAAAGACCCAACTGTAATAGATCTCTTGGATGATTTCTATAAAGTAATCGATTTATCCATAGCAGGAAGGCTCGATAAAGATACTACAGGCCTCCTCCTCCTTTCAACAGATGGTAAGTTCATCCACAAGGTAACAAGCCCAAATTCTAATATAGAAAAGACCTATCTTGTAGAAACGAGGGATAAGATAGATAACAGCCTAATAGACTTATTCAAAGAAGGAGTCTATATCAAAGAAGATGACTACACAGCAAGAAGTGCTGGGCTTGAGATATTAGAAGATAAAAAGGCAATAGTCAAGGTTACGGAAGGCAAGTTCCATCTGGTAAAAAGACTATTTTCAAATTGCGGCAACGAGGTAGAAAAGCTTAAAAGAATTGCCATAGGAGACTTATCCCTAGACGAACACTTGGCAGAAGGCGAGTATAGGGAGTTAAGTGATGATGAAATATCCCTACTTATGGAGTAAAATAAGGATAATATAAGTAAGGATTAGACGGAGAAAACTATGTATGAAAATTACGTAAAGAATATATTGGATAGGATTTTGGCTCTTTTGGGTCTTATAATCCTCTCTCCAATATTTTTGCTTACAGCCCTCGCCATCAAAATAGAAGAGCCCAAGGGAAAAGTCTTCTTTATCCAGAATAGATCTGGTAAGGAAGGTAAGGCTTTTTCTTGCATCAAATTTAGGTCGATGTCGACAGAGGCTCCAAACAATGCCGCAACTTGGGAGCTTGATAATGCGGATAGCTACATAACAAAAGTGGGCCGTTTCATCAGAAAGACATCCATAGACGAGCTTCCCCAGCTTATAAATATAATAAGGGGAGATATGAGCATAGTTGGCCCAAGGCCGGTTATTCTTAAGGAAGAAGAGCTAATTAACTTAAGGAGAGAGTTCGGGGCCTTGAGTGTGAGGCCAGGAATTACAGGACTTAGCCAAATTTCAGGCAGGGACAATCTCCCTCCTAAGAAAAAGGCCGAGACAGATGGAGAGTATGCAGAAAATGTAACTTTCTTAAATGACTTAAAAATAATATTAAAAACAATCCCTCAAGTCCTATCTGGAGAAGGGGTTAGTGAAGGTAAGAAGGAAGATTTTTAGATTTGACTTCCTTCTTTTATTTTTGGTAAATTTAAGGGCTTTAATCTATAATCAAAGGCTAGATGTTTATTAGAATATAGATAAGAAAACTTAAGTAATTTCCCTAAATCTTCGTAATTCTAGATTTCATCAAAAGAATTAAGTATCTGTTTATATGTCTAAAACTAGGGTAACTATCTTATAGTCACAGTTAGATTGGAGATGATTATGAGAGATAAGCTAAGTAATTACATAGAAATCTTTCAGGCTTTTTGTATATTTTCTATCGTGCTAGGATATTTCTTTATGGAAGATAGATTAAATTTTACTATTTTGGCTAGTTTTTTATCGCTCGTTTTACTAGCTTATAATATTATCATTTACAAAAAGTCAAAAGGAACTCTATATCTTTTCAATTTAATTTTGAGTATTTTGACATTTATCTTGTTTTTTATTTCAATGATTAAAAGGATATAGGAAAACCAAACATTTTCCCTATCTTTCTAAAGGTCAATCAAGAATAATCATTGAAGATACAAGCTTTTGCCCCTTTACATAAAAATATTTATGAAAATGATTGCAAGATTAATTTATTTATGGTAAACTACTAGTAAGAGAATATATTAGAGAAGACGAGCTGTAGTAATTTTACACGCTCGTTTTCTGTGTTCATGGAGGTTGTATGACTCGCGAAGAGATTTTCGATATAATTTATGAAAATCCTATAATCATGGCTATCAAAAATAACAAAGATTTAAGAGACTCTTTGGATAGTGAAAACAAAATAGTGTTCGTGCTTTTTGGTACTGTAGAAAGCATCCCACACATAGTTAAAAAACTTAAAAAACATGGCAAGATAGTTATGGTTCATGAGGATTTGATTGAAGGCTTATCAAGCTCTCAACTGTCTTCAGCTTTCATTAAAAATTATACTGACGCTGATGGAATTATTACTACGAGGCCGCAAAATGCCGCTTATGCTAGGCAGATTGGCTTATTTGCTATTTTAAGATTTTTTGTCCTAGATTCTCTGTCATATGAAAATGTGAAAGAGACTGTAAAGAAGGTAAATTGCGACCTTATAGAGATACTTCCGGGGATTATGCCAAAGATATTGGATGATATATCAAAAAGGACTAATATTCCTTTGGTGGCAGGCGGGCTAATCAACGAGAAATCGGATGTAATCGACGCCCTAAATGCTAACGCTATTGCGATATCGTCATCTAATACCGATGTTTGGAAAATGTAAAAGGAGATATTATGGGAAAATATATCATGGCACTTGATGCTGGAACAACTAGTAACAGAGCAATCATCTTTAACAAAAAGGGCGAGATCATGTCAGTGGCTCAAAAAGAGTTCACTCAATTCTTTCCACATCCAGGCTGGGTTGAACATGATGCAACAGAAATCTGGTCAACTCAATTAGGAGTTTGTACAGAAGCTATAGCAAAACTTGGCGTAAGTGCTGATGACATCGAGGCAATCGGTATTACAAACCAAAGAGAGACAACCATAGTTTGGGAAAAAGATACAGGAAAGCCTGTCTATAATGCAATCGTTTGGCAATGTCGTCGTACAGCAGATATGGCTGACAAATTAGTAGAAGATGGCTACAAAAAGACAATCCAAGATAAGACAGGTCTTGTAGTAGACCCATACTTCTCAGGAACCAAAATCCGCTGGATCCTAGACCATATAGAAAATGGTCAAGAGAGAGCAGAAAACGGCGAACTCCTCTTTGGTACAGTAGATACTTGGTTAATCTACAACTTAACACGTGGTAAGGTTCACGTAACAGACTACTCAAACGCATCAAGAACAATGATCTTTAACATCCACACCCTAGAATGGGATGATGAATTATGTGAAATACTAAATATTCCAAAATGTATGCTTCCAGAAGTTAAACCATCTTCACATGTCTACGGAAATACATTCCCAGGATACTTCGATGGCGAAATTCCAATAGCTGGTATAGCAGGTGACCAACAAGCTGCCCTATTCGGACAAACATGCTTCGACGAAGGAGATGCCAAGAATACTTATGGTACAGGTGCCTTCCTACTAATGAATACAGGCGAGACTGCTGTTAAGTCAGACAATGGTCTAGTAACAACCATAGCTTGGGGACTTGGAGACGGCAAGGTAAACTATGCGCTTGAAGGTTCAATCTTCGTTGCTGGATCTGCTATCCAATGGTTAAGAGACCAACTAAGAATTGTAGATGCTGCTGATGATACAGAATATATGGCAACCAAAGTTGATGATACAAACGGCTGCTATGTAGTTCCAGCCTTTACTGGTCTTGGTGCACCATACTGGGATGCTTACGCAAGAGGATCAATCGTTGGTATAACAAGAGGAACAAGCAAATACCATATAGTTAGAGCAACACTAGAATCCCTAGCTTACCTAACAAATGATGTTCTCCAAGCTATGAGTAAGGATAGTAAGAGAGACCTTCACGAACTTAAGGTAGATGGTGGAGCTAGTGCAAACAACTTCCTAATGCAATTCCAATCTGATATGATCCAAACTAAGGTAGAAAGACCTAAGACACTAGAGACAACAGCTCTCGGAGCATCTTATCTTGCAGGACTTGCTGTAGGTTACTACAAAGACCTAGAAGAGATCAAAGCAAATCGTCTAGTTGACCGTGAATTTACCCCGGAAATCTCTGAAGAAGAAAGAGATAAAAAGGACAGAAACTGGCAAAGAGCAGTTGATAGATCATTCTCTTGGGCAAAAACCTACGAAGAATAATTAGAAAATTAGAAAAAATATGATATAATATAAACAGAATATGAATTAGAGAAGGCGAGCTAAAGTATTACCCTACTTTAGCTCGCCATTTTTCCGTTAGAAAAAGGGAGGAATATATGTATGATGCTATAATTATAGGCGGTGGAGTTACAGGAACATCAATAGCCTACCAATTGTCAAAGAAAAAAGGAAAATTCCTATTATTAGAAAAAAACGAAGATGTATGTACAGAAACATCTAAGGCAAACTCAGGAATCTGCCACGGTGGATATGACGCAATTCCTGGAACAATGAAAGCTAGGATGAATGTTAAGGGAAATCATATGATGGCTGATGAGGCTAAGAAGCTATCTTTTCCTTACAAACAAATTGGAACTTTGGTTTTATGCCACGATGAAAAAGATTATCCAAAACTAAAAGAGCTTTATGATCAAGGTATAGCAAATGGCGTAGGTGGTATGGAAATCCTTGATGGCAACCAAGTTCGTGAAATGGAACCAAATGCCTCAGACGATGTATGCTATGCCCTATATTGTAAAGAAGCTGGAATAATAGATCCATTTCTTATGAATATTGCTTTTGCTGAAGTATCCAACATAAATGGAGTTGACTATAAATTTAATGAAAAAGTAACAGAAACAAATCCAAAAGACGGATATTGGGAAGTTGTTACAGAAAATGCTACATACGAAACTAAGGCAGTCATCAATGCAGCAGGACTTTACTCAGACGAAATCCACAACAAGGTTAGCGATGAGAAGTTTGAAATAAAAGCTAGACGTGGTGAATATCTCTTACTAGATAAGGACACTAAAGGCTTTGTAAACCACGTTATGTTTAACCTACCTACAGAAAAAGGTAAGGGAATCTTAGTTTCACCAACCATAGATGAAAATACCCTAGTAGGTCCAACATCAGACTTTGTAGATGACAAGGGAGACTTAAGATCAACTAGAGAACACCTGGAAGAAGTCATCGAAAAATCAAATGATACAGTTAAAAACGTACCAGTAAGAATGGTAATCACATCATTTTCAGGAAACAGAGCTCACGAAGTCGGAGGAGACTTTATCCTTAAGGAAAGCCTTGATGGATTCTTCGATTGTATAGGAATAGAATCTCCAGGACTAACCTCAGCTCCAGCTATAGGTGAATATATGGCAAATCTCGTAAGCGAAAAATTAGACTTAGAAGATAACAAAGACTTTGTCTATGATAGAAAACCTACACCAAAGACAAGTGAACTAAGCCTAGAAGAACACGATAAACTAATCAAGGAAGATCCAAGATACGGTAAGATTATCTGCAGATGTGAAAAAGTAACTGAAGGTGAAATAGTAGATGCCATCAACAGACCACTAGGAGCTAGAACAGTTGACGGAGTCAAAAGAAGAGTAAGAGCTACAGCAGGAAGATGCCAAGGAGGCTTCTGCCTACCAAGAGTTATGGAAATACTTGCTAGAGAGCTTGATGAAAATTACGATGATATAGTCAAAAACCACAAGGATTCTTACTATATCAAAGGTCATGTAAAGTAAGGAGGGCACAATGAAAAATTATGATTTAGTAGTAGTAGGTGGAGGTCCTGCAGGTCTTGCTGCAGCTGCCAAGGCCTATGATTTGGGTGTAAAAAACATCCTTGTAGTAGAAAGAGACGAAATGCTCGGAGGAATCCTTAACCAATGTATCCACAACGGATTCGGCCTACACAGATTCAAAGAAGAGCTAACAGGACCAGAATATGCCCAAAGATTTGCAGATCTAGTAGAGGAAAGAGACATAGATGTCCTCCTAAACACAATAGTAATGGATTTTGCAAATGACAAGACCCTTACACTAATGAATGAAGAAAACGGAATGTTTACCCTAAAACCAAAGGCAGTTATCCTTGCCATGGGTTGCAGGGAAAGGCCAAGAGGAGCCCTAAACATCCCGGGAAGTAGACCAGCTGGAGTATATTCAGCAGGAACTGCTCAAAGAATGATCAACCTCGAAGGCTACATGCCAGGAAAGAAAGTCGTAATCCTAGGATCTGGTGATATCGGCCTAATCATGGCAAGAAGAATGACCCTAGAAGGTGCCGAAGTCCAATGTGTTGCAGAAATAATGCCATATTCTGGTGGATTAAAAAGAAATATAGTTCAATGTCTAGACGACTTTGACATACCACTTTACTTCAACACAACAATCTCAGGCATCGAAGGAAAAGACAGAGTAGAAGGCTGTACCCTTTCCCAAGTTGATGAGAACATGAAAGTAATACCAGGCACAGAAAAACACTACGACTGTGATACTATCCTTCTATCAGTAGGCCTCCTTCCAGAAAACGAACTAACCAAAGAAGCGGGAATCGAAATAGATCCAAAAACCAAGGGAGCTATCGTATCAGATAGATTAATGACAAACATCCCAGGGGTATTCGCTTGTGGTAATGTCCTACACGTTCACGACCTAGTAGATTACGTAACAGACGAAAGTGAGCTAGCAGCAGAAAACGCAGCCCACTATATAGAAGGTAAATTCGAAGAATCTAAGGCGGACCCTATATATCTAACAGCAGGTGAAGGCATAACCTACACCTTGCCACAATACATCAACCCAGATACGATGGCTGATAAGGCAATCGTTAGATTTAGAGTAAACAACGTATACCAAAACAGAATCCTAAAAATGTACGTTGATGGCAAAGAAGTATCAAAGAAAAGAAAATTAGTATATGCTCCAGGAGAGATGGAAGATCTAATCCTAAAGAAAGAAGACCTTCCAGAAAGAGCTAAGGAAATAGAAATCAAATTGGAGGAAATATGAAAAGAGACCTAACATGTATCAATTGTCCTCTAGGCTGTTCTGTAACAGTAACTATGGATGATGACGGAGAAATAACAGACATCACAGGAAACTCCTGCAAAAGAGGTGAAGTTTACGCAAGAAACGAAGTGACAAACCCAGTAAGGACTGTAACATCAACTGTCAAAGTTGAGGGCGGATCTGCTTACTCTGTCCCAGTGAAGACTAGTGATGCAATACCAAAGGGCAAAATGAAAGAAGCAATGGTTGAAATTAACGAAGCCGTTGCCAAGGCTCCTATCAAAGTAGGGGATGTGATAATTGATTCAATAGCAGGCACAGGAATAAAGCTTGTAGCTACTGCCAATAGATAAAATATAAATAAAATCTTCTCTAAAAAATATATTTTTACTAAAACGCGGGGCGAAACTCGCGTTTTTACTTTAATAAGCAGATATTATGTTCAAAATATATGGTATTATTTAGCAAACTATGTTATAATAATAGTAAAAAGAAAGCTTTTGTTAGAAATATTTAAGATTGAAATATATTATTATAAAATATTACATAAAATCTATAAGCTTTAGAAGAAAAACATACATAAATTCTAGGAGGAGATATGAAAACGGAGAGAAAATTTAAGCTATTAGTACTTATCCTGCCAGTTCTAATGCTTATCCAAGCCTTCGTCCTTACACCTACGGGTTTTGCTCAGGGAGGAACGAAAGAAAATTTAAGTATCGAATACGATATCAGTGCTTGGTCTGCCAATAAGTCTATTGAAGAGAATGATGATGATAAATTTTTCAAAAATTTTGATTTTAAATCGTCTCAAAGACAAGTTAGATATTGGAAATTAGATGAAGACTCGTTAAAAGATAAAGACTTGCTTAAATTAAGAGATGATTATAATAAGAAATCTGAGAAAGACCTTATGGCAGATGAGAATCTCGGAGAAGGACAGTTAAGCGAGTTAGCTAAAATAAAATATAATGGAAAATTCTATGATGAGATTGATTTTTCATCAGAAGAATTCAAGGATTTTACTAAAGATGATTTGTCTAAACTAAATACTGAAAGAATACTTATTAAAGATCTTGAACCAGGATACTATCTAATAAAAGAAACAGACGACTCTAAGGAAAGAGTTGCCGCTATGGACAAAGAATATGGTCAAAAAAGCGGAGATCTTGTAACAGCTATAATTAAAATTCCTGATGATATAAAAGAAAAAGCTGAAGATGGGTCTCTTATTTACCATATGAAAGAAAAGGTTGATATACCTGTAACAGATTTAAGAATAATTAAAGTTGATAAAAAAAATCATAACAAAAAACTTGATAAAGTAGAATTCAAACTTTATGTTAGAGATAAAGGCTCAAAAGAAGAGGGAGCTCTTGTAAACTTTACAGGAGATTATGGAAAATATGTATACAGTTCCAAAGAAGTAACTGCTGATCAAATTCCTAACATGAAGACAAATACATATGGGAAAATCGTAGTAAGCGACTTACCAGTTTTACCAGATGGTAAAGAGTATTACTTCAAGGAAGTTGGACCTGTTGGCGAATATAAAAATATAAAAAACATCAATCATGAAGTTACAGGACTTAATTCCAAAGATGAAAGAACAGTAGAAAATGAAAGAATACCATTCTTGCATAAGACCGATGATAAAGGGAAGAATTTGGAAAATGCTGAATTTAAAGTATATGATAAAGATGGAAAAGCATTAACATTTAAAAAAGATGATGGTAGCCTACCTGAAGGATACGGTTATGGTTATATGTATGATCCCGAGGATAAAGGTAAAGAAGAAATTCTAACAGATGGTACTGGTGATATTTTCTTAGGTGGCATACCTAAAGGAGAAAACTACTCTATTAAGGAAACAAAAGCTCCAACTGGGTTTAAACTAAATGAAGAAGCTATTAAGTTCGATGTTGATGAAAATGGAGTAATATTATTCGAACGAAATGGAAAGAAAGAACAAGCCACTATTCCATTTGTAAACATTCCAGTTGGTGGTAAAACAATCGAAAAGAACCCTAAGGGTGGTAGAAAGTTTGTAAAAGTTGCATATGATGATGAAACTGAAAAACTAAAAGGTGCTAAGTTTAGAGTCGTAAAGATAGTCGATGGTAATAAAGAAGATGTATTTAAGGATAAAAAATACTATGTTACTTCGGACGAAAATGGTAATTTTGAAGTTAATGATTTGCCTTATGAAAAGGATGGAACAACTTACTATTTGGAAGAGACTGATGCTCCAAATGGTTATATGGCTAATACAAAACCTATTCCATTCAAAATTTCAGCAACATCTTACTCAGAAACCCACCAAACTATAACAAATGAGAAGGAACCACCAAAAGAGGAAACACCTCCGCCACCAGAAACTCCTTCCACTCCAACCAAGACACTTACCTCAAGGAGTCGTGGTCCATTAGTTAAGACTGGTGATATCAGGATTTGGATTTATTTTGCCATAGGTTTACTTATGATTGTGGCAGGATCTGTCATTATTAAAAATCAAGATAAAAAACAAGAACTTGCATAGCTTAAGATAGATGCGGTAGGAATATCGTATCTATTTTGCTTATAAAGGATTTTAGATGGCGATTTTACGTAAAAATAAAGAAAATAAAAATATTAAGAAACAACCTTCCAAAAGGGCCAAGTGGACCTTTAGGCTTGTTTTCTTCTTGGGTTTCTTGGTAGCTCTCTACCCCTTAGTCAACAGACTCTACTATAGGATTGATTCCAACAACCAAGTATCAGTCTTTAATGAAGGTACCGACAAGCTAGCGACAGAGGAAATTGAAAGAAGGATGGGTCTTGCCCGCGCCTACAACGACTCCTTGAACAATTCTGTCTCCGAAGACCCTTATGCCAAGGACAAGCAGAAAAAGGGAAGGGCAGAGTATGCGAGAATGCTTGAAGTCCACGAGATGATAGGCCACGTTGAGATACCAAAGATCAACCAAGACCTGCCAATCTATGCAGGAACCGCAGAGGAAGTCCTCCAGAAAGGAGTAGGCCACTTGGAAGGAACCTCTCTTCCAATCGGAGGTAACTCCACCCACTCGGTCCTTACAGCCCACTCGGGTCTACCTGAGGCAACTCTCTTTACCCACCTTGGAGAGCTTGAGATAGGCGATAAGTTCTACGTCCACAATATTTCAGAAACCCTAGCCTACCAGGTCGATCAAATCAAGGTTATAGAGCCTACCAATTTCTCAGACCTATTAATCGATCCAGGCCATGATTATGTAACCCTTCTTACTTGTACTCCAATAATGATTAACTCTCACAGACTCATTGTTAGAGGCCACAGGGTGCCTTATGTACCTGCTGTAGACGAGGAGCTAATCAGGACGACTAAGACAAATTGGATATTTAGATTATTATTCTTTATAGCTTTATTCTTGATTATTATCTTGATAATCTACCTATGGAAGCTAAGAAGAGATAACAAGAAATATTACACAAGGATTGAAGATATTAGACAAAGACAAGATAAATTGATGAATAAGTCCAAGAAGGTGAAAGAAGATGAAGACTAATCTAAAAGATAAGCTTAAGTTTGGTCTAATCTTCCTAGTGGGACTTCTAATATTTTCCTACCCTATGATTTCCCAGAAGTTTTATGAAATAAAAGCAGATGATGAGATAATCGAGTTTGTCAAACAGAGTAAGGAAATCAACGAAGAAGAGGTAAACAAGAGGATGGAGCTTGCAAGGGCCTACAACGAGACCCTAGATCCTTCGAGGTTGTCTGACCCTTACAGCAAGAAGGAAGAAGAAGCTAGGGCCTACTACGCTCATATGCTTGAAGTAAATGAGATGATAGGCCACGTCGAGATACCAAAGATCAACCAAGACCTTCCTGTGTATGCCGGAACCAGCGAGACAGTCCTTCAGAAGGGCTGCGGCCACTTGGAAGGGACTTCTCTTCCTGTAGGGGGTAAGTCTACCCACACGGTAATAACAGCCCACAGGGGCCTTCCTGAAGCTGTTTTGTTTAGGTACTTGGACCAACTAGTTGAAGGAGATATTTTCTACTTCCACAACATCCAGGGAACCCTAGCCTACAGGGTCGATCAAATTATGGTAGTCGAGCCAACCAACTTCGAGCCTGTCCTAGTCCAAGAAGGCAAGGACTACGCGACTCTTTTAACCTGTACACCATATATGATCAACTCACACAGGCTTTTGGTCAGAGGCCACAGGATTCCTTACCAGGAGGCCATAGATGATGGTATTGCCAATACTCCAAGATTTAAACCAGACTTTTTCCAACTATTGCTAATACTAATGCCTATACTGGTATTTTTGATAATTGTATCAACTAGAGAGAAAAGAATCTCACTAAACTTAAGAAAAGAGGTAGAAGATATTGAAAAAACAATCAAAACTAACAAAAATTAGCTTCATAGGATATCTTCTTATCCTTATTGGTCTACTTTTTGTAACAGTGCCCTTGATAAATAGGACTGCAAATGAGATTTCCTATAACAGGAGATTAGAAGAATTCGAGAAAGAGCAAGCAAATAGACCAAAAGAAGAAATCGAAGAAGAGAACCAGGCTGCCGAAAAATACAATGAGTTAGTCAAAAACTCCGACACCAGTATCCTAGATCCCTTTACTACAGAGGATAACCAGAATCGTTATAATTACTTCAAAAACTCAAACGAAGTCTTCGCCTACCTAGAAATCCCTAAGCTAGGCAAGAACCTCCCAATCTACCTTGATGCGACCTTAGATCACATATCAAGAGGAGTTGCCCAAGTAGAAGGAACAAGCATTCCAGTAGGAGGAAAGGGAACAAGATCTGTAATAGCAGGCCACAGAGACTGGTGGGGAGATACCATGTTCCTTTATGTAGACGAACTAGTCGAAGGAGATGATGTCTACATCAAAAGAGCTACAGAGACGCTTCACTACAAGGTAAGTGACAAAGAAGTAATAGGCCCATATGATTGGGATAGACTAGAAAAAAGAGGAGACCAAGACGTCTTAACCCTCCTAACCTGCTCACCCTTCTACCCACCACGCCCAGACAGACTCCTAGTAAACTGCATAAGATACGAAGAGCCAAAAGAAGCAAATGGAGAAGAAAAGAAAGAAGATAAAAAAGAAGACCAAACTCCAGTAAAAAGAGTACAAAGAGCAAGTCTTCTAACAAAACTAGGAGCAATCCTTGGAATAATTCTAATAATTCTCCTCCTAGTTAGACTGATTAAAAGAATAAAATACACAAGAAAAAACAAATAAAACAAAAATCCCTTGGAAAATAAAAATCCGAGGGATTTTTTGTAGCAAATTTTAAGATTTAACCCAATTATCCAGAAAAATCAAAAGGCCAGTGGTAATCTTATAATTAAATGAATAAAAGAGGCTTCTCCACTACGGTCGAAGCAAGGGAACTCTTTTATCTTACATAACATTAATGTAAGCAAATCCCTTATGTCTAATGGTTCTGGCCACAATGAACGAAGTGAATTGATGGCAGACCTTAATCGAGGAAGCCCTCGTCATGGGCTACTGTTTTGCAAAGCAAAATAGTGTAGTATCCTTTGTTAATATTAACAAAGGATAAAAGAACGATGAATATCGTTCAAAGTTAATAAGATAAAGGTCAAGCTATGCTATCCTCTAAGAGCCGGATGGGCTATTCTCTGAATCCGAAAACTACCGTCGAGCGAAGTCGAGATATCTCATCAACGATTTCAGATATAATGAATCTTACTAGAACATATCGCCACCTCTAATGGAATTGTCACAGTGAGCGTAGCGAACTGATGAAATTCCTTAATCGAGGCTTTGCGAGCATGACGTCCTCCCATAGCCGGACAGGCTGTCCCTCGAATCCGCAAACTACCGTCGAACGAAAGTGAGAGGTCTACAGAACCTTGGGACGTGTTTGATTTAAGATTTAGTTATTTACGTAGATAACTGGAACTTTTATATTTACAGGTCATCGTATACTGTAGATCTCTCGTCGCTCCGCTCTGTCGAGATGGCGTAACTTCTGTTTGAGTTTATCTCAAATTATATATCTTGTTGTTTTGATTACTGT
The DNA here is from genome assembly GCF_030825785.1 of Anaerococcus sp. Lineage (GTDB taxonomy): Bacteria > Bacillota > Clostridia > Tissierellales > Peptoniphilaceae > Anaerococcus. The sequence continues at coordinate 705 of NZ_JAPJPG010000010.1, read as the reverse complement.
AACTGTGAGAGCCTTCTCCGCAAGGTCTAAGCAAGGGTAAATAGGTCCTTTATATAAGGGCAATAGAAATAGCCTCTTATATTTAATGGTCTTGGCAACAATGTACAAACCTCCCAGTACCCTTATCTGAACAATTTCCCTTATGTCGACCGGAGCGAAGTGGAGACATCTCTTCAATATTGTAAGCTCTAATGGATCTTAGTTAAACACATCACACCACCTATAATGGAATTGTCACAGTGAGTGTAGCGAGCTGATGAAATTCCTTAATCGAGGCTTTGCGAGCATGAGACGGAGTCGAATCCGCAAACTACCGTCGAACGAATGTGAGAGGTCTACAGTCTATGATGACATGTAGATAATAAAGAAGAATCAATCTAAGCAGAATTCCCAAGAGGCTTCTCCACAAGGTCGAAGCAAGGGAATAGTGGTACTCACATAAAAGTAAGTTATGCTATTCCCATTATATCTAATGGCTATGGCCATAAAGAGCAAAAATCCCAGTACCCTTATGTCGACCGAAGTGGAGACATCTCTTTGCAAGTGTTAATTTACCATTAAAGGCTTCGCACCACCGAGCCTCACCTTCTCAAAACCGCAAGTATCAATTAAATTTAATTAATGTTAAAGTAAGCACAAAAAAAGCTAGGTCTTATTAACCTAGCTTTTTATTGTTCACTTAAGTGAGTTGAGCGAACGAAAGAG
>NZ_JAPJPG010000047.1 GCF_030825785.1 Anaerococcus sp. | reverse complement strand
GCATTATATTTATCCTTAGAAATAATAGGATTGAGAATAAGCGTGTTTAATCGTATATCTTTGTATTTTCGTGTATTTTTAATATTCTTGTTACCTTACTTTTCTAAATATATGAAAGCAAAGTCTAAATTTATATATTCACTGATTTTGATTGCTATACTTTCATTGCTTTTCCTAAGTTATGCAAATGAATCATCTCGCTTATATAATTTTTATTGGAACTAAGATATTAAAAGGAGAGAATATAATTGAAAAAAATAGTTTTTTTTATAGAACGATTGTCAACTGGAGGCGCAGAAAGAGTAGTCTCAACACTAGCAAATGAAATTTCTAAATCTAAAAATTATGAAGTTTATGTAATTACTTATCTTAAGAAAGAAATGAACGAATATCAATTATCTAAAAATGTACATAGAATTGAGATAATAAAGCCTAATGGTGGACGTTTTTCGACAATTTATAATAAATACTTACAAATTAAAGATATAGTAAAGGAACTAAACCCATTTTGTGTTTTTTCTTTAGCGATTCCAAAAACTAATGCTGTTTTGATGGCGGCTTTGTGGAGAAGAAATTTTCCATTAATAATTTCTGAAAGGAATGATCCTAATAGATTTCCGGCAAAAAAATCAATGAAAATGCTTAGAAACTTTATATATAAAAGGTGTGATGGAATAGTTTTTCAAACACCTGGTGCTAGGGATTATTTTAAGGATATATTGAAATGTAAAACAACAGTTGTTCCAAATCCAATTTCTACCAATCTTCCAAAAAGATATGAAGGGACAAGAGAAAAAAATATAGTTAATTTTTGCAGAATTGAACCTCAAAAAAATATTAAATTATTGATATATGCATTTTCTGATGTTGATTCAAATTTAATTGACTATACTTTAGAAATTTATGGTGAGGGTTCTCAAAAGAAAGAATTAGAAGAATATGTTAATAAGAAAAATCTTGATAATAGAGTTATATTTCATGGATACTCTTCAAATATACATGAAAAAATATTAAAAGCTGGACTTTTTGTATCATCTTCTAATTATGAAGGCATCTCAAATTCTATGCTTGAGTCTATGTCAATTGGAATACCAACAATATGCACGGACTGCCCCCCTGGTGGTGCTAAATCAATAATAAACAATGGTGAAAATGGTATATTAGTTCCTGTGGGCGATGCGAAAAAAATGACAGAAGCAATTAATTTAGTTTTAAATAACAAATTATTACAAGACGAATTAAGCAAAAATGCTTCAAAAATTTCTTTGATGTTACAGCCTAAGATTATAGCCAGAAGATGGTTGAATTTTATGGAAGGTGTTAACCAATTATGAATCTAATGAAATTAGTTGTAAATAAGATTGTTCACTTAAATCCAAATAGATTTTCATTCATATCAGATAAGAAATATATATTGTTGAGATTTTATGATACATTTAATAGACTAATGGATTTTTCGGATCCAAAAACCTTTAACGAAAAATTACAGTGGCTAAAACTATATGATAGAAAGCCAGAGTACACAAAGATGGTAGACAAGTATAAAGTAAGAGAATATATCTCTGAAAAAATTGGAAAAGAGTACTTAATACCACTGCTGGGAGTTTGGGACGATCCTGATGATATTGATTTTGATACTCTGCCAAATGAGTTTGTCTTGAAATGTAATCATAATTCAGGTTTAGGCATGTGTATTTGCAAAGATAAGAATAATCTAGATATACAAAAAGTAAAAATAGAGTTAAAGAAAGGATTAAAAGAAGATTACTATCTTTCTGGTAGAGAATGGCCCTATAAAAATGTACCAAGAAAAATAATTTGTGAAGAATACTTAGGAGAAAATCCTAATGATTACAAATTTTTTTGTTTCAATGGGAAAGTAGAATACATATTGGTATGTTCTGATAGGTTTGAATCTATAAAAGAAACATTTTTTGATATGAATTGGAATGTAGCTCCTTTTAAAAGACCAAATATTGAAATAGATGATAAAATTAAAATACCGATTAACTTTAACAAAATGATAGAATTATCGGAGTTTTTATCAAAAGATATTCCTTTTTTAAGAGTAGATTTTTATGAAGTTGATAATAAAATATATTTTGGGGAATTAACATTTTTCCCTGCAAGTGGTTTCAGTGGGTTTGAGCCTGAAGGATGGGATTATAAATTAGGTGAGTTAATTGAGCTTCCAGAAAATAAGAATAATAAGGAAGGTTAATAAATTTGAATAGAAAAAAACTTTTAGCTCTTAACACAAGTTCATCATTAATATTTCAAATAACTACAATTATTTGTGGATTTATAGTACCTAGATTAATTCTACAGACATATGGGTCTGAAGTAAATGGATTAATTAATTCTATAACACAATTTCTAGCTATAATAGCATTTCTAGAGTTGGGAGTAGGAGCTGTAATTCAGTCATCCCTATACAAGCCTTTGGCAGAAAAAGATGATGTTGAAATTAGCAAGATTGTAGTATCAGGTCAGAAGTTCTTTTCTAGACTAGCAAGGATTCTTTTGGTTTATGTTATTATCCTAATGGGAGTATATCCACTAGTAGCAAAAAGTAACTTTGGATTCCTGTATACTGCTACTATGATTCTTGTAATAAGCATAAGCTCATTTGCTCAATATTATTTTGGAATTGTCAATAGTTTGCTGATAACTGCAAATCAAAGAGGCTATTTTTCTTTTAATATCCAAACTGTGACATTGATATTAAACACTATAGCATGTTTTATCCTAATAAAATTAGGGGCATCTATTCATATAGTAAAGTTAACCACGTCTTTAATATATCTTCTTAGACCATTATTACTTTCTTTATATGTTAAGAAAAATTACAATATTGATTGGAATATTAAATATTCAGGAGAACCTATTAAACAAAAATGGAATGGAATAGCCCAACATGTTGCCTCTGTTATACTTGATGGAACTGACAATATAGTCCTAACTATTTTCATGGGGTTAGAAGCTGTATCAATTTATTCTGTATACAACCTGGTCGTATCTGGAGTTAAGAAATTGTTATTATCTATGACAAATGGAATACAATCTTTAATGGGAGAGATGCTTGCAAAAGAGGAATTCGATAAATTAAGAAAATTTTTCGGTTGGGTTGAATGGAGTATACATACAGGGACCATATTTATATTCGCTGTGACAAGTGTTCTAATAGTACCATTTGTAGAAGTGTATACATCAGGAATAAATGATGCAAATTATACACAACCGATGTTTGCTTTGCTTATAGTAGCAGCGAATGCAGGGCATTGTTTAAGGCTCCCATATAACTTAATGATACTAGCTGGGGGGCATTATAAACAAACTCAGAGCAACTATGTAGTAGCATCTATTTTAAATATTGTTTTATCGATATTATTGGTTAAATTTTTGGGGCTATTTGGAATTGCTATTGGAACATTAATAGCTATGCTTTATCAAACTATATGGATGGCAATTTATGATTCCAAGAATTTTATAAAATGGCCTATTAGAAATTTTGTAAAACAGTTTTTAATAGACTTCATTACCGCTATAATGATAATTTTGATAGGAAAGATAATTAGTATAAATTATATAACATGGGCTGGTTGGATAGTGTATGCAATAAAAGTCTCCTTGATTGCTGTTGTATTTATTTTATTAATTAATTACATTTTCTACAGGCCTTATATAATCAAGATGTTCGATAAGATTAAGAGATAGTTTTAAAAATTAGTAATGTATTATAAAAGCTTTTGATTTATTGATTAACAAAAACCTTAAGAAATCAAATTAAATATTTCTTAAGGTTTTTTTTATATACTATTAGATTTTAATCAATTAAATCTCATAAAACTCCTTATACCACTCGGAAAATTTCCTAATCCCTTCTCTAAGACTGGTATTAGGTTTGAATCCGAAGTCTCTTTCTAGAGGGCTTGTATCTGCGTATGTGATAGGGACGTCTCCTGCCTGCATTGGGACTAGTTTTTTGTGGGAGTCGAAGTCGTAATCTTCTGGAAGGACTTTCGCTTTTATTAGTTCTTCTTGAAGGATTGTTACGAAGTCCAGAAGGTTTTCTGGGGTACTGTTTCCTATATTGTAGATGGCGTATGGTGGGATTGGAAGTCCATCTTCGCCATTTTTTCTTTCAGGTGCTTTTTTCATTACTCTTTTGACACCTTCAACTATGTCATCTATATAGGTGAAGTCTCTCTTACAATTTCCATAGTTAAATATTTCTATAGTTTCTCCCTTTAGAAGTTTGTTTGTGAAGCCAAAATAGGCCATATCAGGTCTTCCTGCTGGTCCATAAACTGTGAAGAATCTTAGGCCAGTTGAAGGTATATTGTAGAGCTTACAGTAAGCATGAGCCATTAGCTCGTTAGACTTTTTAGTAGCTGCGTATAGGGAGACTGGGTTATCTACCTTATCATCGGTACTATAAGGAACCTTCTTATTTGATCCGTAGACAGATGAGGAAGAGGCATAGACTAAGTGTTCGACTCCCTTTTTGCCACCATCATAAGAGTGACGGCAAGCTTCTAGGATATTGTAGAAGCCTATCATATTAGATTGGATGTAGGAGTCAGGGTTTGATATAGAATAACGTACGCCGGCTTGTGCTCCTAGGTTAACGACGATATCTGGTTGGTGTTTATCAAAAATCTCATCTATTACAGATTTGTTCGCCAAGTCGTCTTCATAGAAGGTATAGGAAGAATCTTCATGTTCTCCTAGCAACTTTTCTATTTCTTCTAGTCTCCATTTTTTGATATTTACATCATAATAATCATTCATGTTATCAATTCCTATAATATTGATAGGAGATTGACTTCTTAAAAGTTCAAGGATTAGGTTACTTCCTATGAATCCTGCGGAACCTGTTACAAATACTGTTTTGTTTTTTAATTCTATTTCTTGCATTAATTTCTCCACATAATTTACAAATTCTTATTTACTACATATTTAGTATACGCTTTATTATCTATCAGTCCATCAAATTCTCACGCACATATTGTATAGCCATGAAGTTGTCGGCCATAGTTTCTACTAGGCTCATGTAGTAGAGGAGTTGGGCGTTTTTTCTGTTGGAGAGGAGAGTCTTTTCTGTGTTTAGGCTTGAGATTTCTTCTCCTGTAGTAAGGATTATGGTCGATCCTTGGATTTTGTCTACGTATTTGACGTTGACGAAGCCCCTCTGTTGGTCGTCATATTTGCTCTCACGGATCTTGAAGGCGAAGAAGACGTGGTCCTTGTCGATGACGTAGGGATAGTTTCTTTTTATTTGAGTTTTGGCTTTGATTTTCTTGTCAACGAGCTTCTTACTCTTTCCCTTCCTGTCGTAGGAGTTTTTGAGGAAGTGGGTGGGGGTTCTCTTATCAATCTCGATAGCATCGGTGTAGTAGATACGAGAGACTATCCCCACTCTTTCCATAGGTTCAGGCAGAATGGCCAAGATTTCTCTTTTCATTGCAGCCTCCTTTCGGACATTAATAGTTTTTATAAAATATAAAAAGACAGTTAATGTACTTTAATTATACAGGAGATAGGAAGCCTTTGCAAGAGGGGGTTTTGTTGAAGATGGCGTAAGTGTCGCTTGGGATTGCTTCTAACTTTTAGCGGTATTTTATTACATAGTTAATGTAATGAGATTTCGTTATTTTCTTATTTACGTAGATAACTTGAACTTTTATATCCACATGTCATCATAGACTGTAGATCTCTCACATTCGTTCGAGATGGCGTAACTTTTGTTTGAATTTATCTAGAGGTATATACTTTGGTATTTTGATATTGGTAAATGCTAGAGATTTCTCCACTCACTACGTTCGGTCGAAATAAGGGAAGGGGTAGGAAAGCGAGCTTTCCCTCCTTACCCTTATGCCGAGTGTCAGTCGAGGCATCTAATTACGTTACCCTTATATCTAATGGTTCTGGTCACAATGAACGTTAGTGAATTGATGACAGGCCTTAATCGAGGCTTTGCGAGGTGAGGCGTAGCTGAGGCCGCAAACTACCGTCGAGCGTAGCAGAGATATCTCTTTTTATTTATCTATTCTAGCTTTGTTGTGGCTCATATGTCTCCCACCATAATTTCCCTCATTTCTTTTAGGCCCATGCTTATTCTGTTGAAAACTGTTTTGGTGGAGATCTTCATTATTTGGCCTATTTCTTTGTTTGTTAGGTCTTGGTAGAATTTTAGTTTTAGGATTTGGGAGTTTTTCTTGTTTATTTTTCCTAAGTTTGCTAGGATTTCATTTTTTCTTTCTTCTCCCATAATTATTTCTTCTGTATTATCCTCTGCTTCGAGGAGGTCTATTATTGAGTTGTTTTCCTCGTTTTTTTCGTAGATAGAGTCTGGCCTTGGGGTTTTGGCCTTGTCTAGGAAATGATAGCGGAGGAGGTTTTTGGCATAGGTGCCGAAGGTGCCTTTACTCTCATCATATGTGCCTATGGCATCTATTAGGATCATTCTTGCTTCGTCTATGGATTCTTCTTCTTCGAAGGCTCCAAATTGTTTGACTGTCTTTAGTATTAGCGGCTTGTAGGCTGCTAGTATCTTCTCGGAATTGTCCAAAGTTATTTTCATAATATTTCCTTTCCGAGAGCTCTCTTTGTGTCGACACCTACATAATAGACTATTTTCAAGGAAAAGTTTAATTGGATAAAGTGCTCTTATTTGGTCTTAATTTGCCTAAAAGTTATTTATAAAATAAAAATAGACAATAAAAGTCCAAAAGTCTAATCGGGAAGATTGGGCTTATTTTTCTATATATAAGTGAAAGGAGGTTTAGCCTTTAGGCAAAAAAATAAAAAAGAAAGGAGTGGCGCACTTTCTGTCTTCTCTCATATCCTTGGACTTATGAGACTAGAAGAAGAGGACTTGTGTTTTTTTGATTATGGAAGGATTTTCAATCGCATAATCATCAGAGCATCCTAAGCCGAATAAGATATGGACATCATTAAGATTATTAGTGAACTAGGCTTTCCTGTGGCCATTTGTCTTATTTTAATCTTCCAAATCAATGGGAAGATAGACAGGATATTGATCGATACTAACGAAATTAAAAAGAGCCTGGCCTAGGGCCAGGTAAAAGGAGGACTTATGACAAGTGTTGATAGAATGATTGCCTTCGCCTTATCCAAGCATCACAAGGTGGCCTACTCAATGGCCTATCCCCAAAGGCTGGGGCCAGAGGCTTTGGACTGTTCGTCCTTTGTCTACTATGCTTTGATAGCTGGGGGTTTTCTTCCAAAGGGTACGAGGATTGGCAATACTGAATCTCTATATAAGCTAAAGGGAAGAGTCTTTAGGGAGATTTATGATTATAGAGATGTAAGAAGGGGAGACATATTCATAAGGGGAATCGAAGGCCATTCCGCCGGAGCCTATGGCCATACGGGGATTTTTCTAAGGAAGGGATCCATAATTCATTGTAATTACACCAACAATGGGGTCTCCATAAATGATGAGGATTCCTTTATAGGATATTATCTAAACTGTAGGAGATCATCCGAGGAGAGGTACTTTAGACCTATCGGGAGAATTTCTCCAAGTAAGGGTGTGTGGAAGAAGGGCTGTGCCATAGTCCGAGCAGTGACGAACGTTAGGGAGAGACCCTCGACAAATAGTGCTATCATAACTCACTACTATCCTGAAGATAAGATATATTATGATTATCTGATAGAAAACGAAGGATATTCTTGGCTATCTTATATAGGAAGGGACAGTGGTCTTAGAAGATATGTCGCCTACAAAGATAGCAAAGGTAATTCTTGGATAGATATCTAGAAAAAAATAACAAAAAAGTCGGGAAGATTTGACGAAAAATTCTATATATAAGTGTAGGGCCTACAAAATAAGAAAAATAAAGGAGTAAATATGAAATTAAAAATTGTTTATGACATCGTAGAAGAAATAACTGGCAAGGCAAAGTCCTTATCTAGGACATTTTCAAGCCTAGTAGCTGGAGTAGCAGACGAAGGACTTAAGAAATTCGCCCAAGCCTATGTGGCTTTGACTAATGCGAACGAGCACAAGACATACAAGATAGAAACAAGAGAACTAGCTTAAGGAGGTATTAGCATATGACTAAAAGACTAAAACTACAATTCGCAGACGACAAGGGAACAAAAAGAATGATTTCGATAGACAATCCAAAAGAGGACATAGATGATGCAGGAGTAAACCAAGCCATGGACGAGATCATAGCATCAGAAGCCCTCGCCACCAAAGACGGCAAGGTAAGTAGAAAAGTAAAAGCCTACTTGGAAAATATGGAAACTCAAGAATTTAATATTGGATAAGCGAAAGAAAAAAAGGACACCAGCCTGCGGGCTGGTGTTTTGCTGTTAGCCCTCCTGTTGGGCCATTGTTTGTCTGAAAGACAAATAGTGTAGTGACCTTTGTTTCGTGGAAAAAAAGGTCAAAAGAACGCCGAATGGCGTTCTAATGCTTCCTAGAAAACTTCGTTTTCATCCCCCTTATATCAAGCGTAGTCGAGATATCTCCTTTTCTGTCCCCTTATGTCGAGCGTAAGTCGAGACATCTCTACAAAATAATCTTTATTATTTACGTGTCATCGCAGACTGTAGATCTCTCAGTCGTACCTCCTTCGACGGTAGTTTGCGGGCTTAGTTGCACTTCGCCACGCAAAGCCTCGATTTTGAACTCTTCGAGTCCTTGGAACTTATTTTTCAAATAAGTCCCACTAATTCGATTTTTTCAAAATCGAAGCCCGACCGCCCGGCACGGTTTCATCAGTTCGCTATACTCACTGTGACAATTCCATTAGATATGGCGGTAATTGTGAGAATTACTACAATTCAAAGTTTTTAATTAAATACACTTTTAATATAACGCGTGAGACCTCTCCGCGTCCTCCATTAGCCGGACAGGCTTGCTTCGAGGTAAGGTAGCCCTCCTGATGGGCCACTGTTTGTCTGAAATACAAATAGTGTAGTGCCCTTTGTTTCTTAGGAACAAAGGGCAAAAGAACGCCGAATGGCGTTCTAATAACTCTAGAGAAGACTTCGTTTTCTTATCCCTTATCTCGAGCGTAAGTCGAGAGATCTATTTAATTTACCTACCGTCGAGCCTATCCTAGGCATCTCGAATCTTCTTTAGTCTCTCTTAAATATATCCCTTGTATATACCTTATCTATCACATCATCCAGGCTGTCGTCGTATCTGTTGGCTATTATTGCTTGGCTCATTTTTTTGAATTTGCTTAGGTTATTAACTACTAAAGATCCGAAGAAGGTGTCTCCGTCCTCTAGGGTTGGTTCGTAGATTATTACCTTGGCTCCTTTTGCCTTGATTCTTTTCATAACTCCTTGGATGGACGATTGACGGAAGTTGTCGGAGTTTGACTTCATGGTGAGTCTGTAGACTCCTATGACGCAGTCTTTTTCCATTTCTGGTTGGTACTGGTCATCTGAATTGTAATCGTAGTAGCCTGCTATGTTCAGGACTTGATCTGCTATGAAGTCCTTCCTGGTCCTGTTGGAATCGACAATTGCGGAGATCATGTTTTGTGGGACCTTGTCGAAGTTTGCTAGAAGCTGTTTGGTATCTTTTGGTAAGCAATACCCACCATAACCAAAGGAAGGGTTGTTGTAGTGGGTGCCGATTCTTGGATCGAGGCATACTCCGTTGATGATCTCTTCTGTATTTAGTCCCTTGCTTTCTGCGTAGGTATCAAGTTCGTTGAAGTAGGATACACGAAGGGCAAGGTAGGTATTCGCGAAAAGCTTTACTGCTTCTGCTTCTGTAAAACCCATAAAGAGGGTAGGAATGTCCTTTTTGATGGCGCCTTCTGTAAGAAGAGCCGCGAAGGTTTCTGCCTTGGCCCTACTTTGATCATCACAGGATACGATGATTCTTGAAGGATAGAGATTGTCATAAAGGGCCTTGGATTCACGGAGGAATTCTGGGCTAAATATAATATTATCGCTCTTGTATCTTTCTCTAATCTCTCTAGTGTAACCAACAGGGATAGTGGATTTGATAATCATAGTAGCTTCTGGGTTGACCTTAAGGACAAGCTCGATTACATCTTCTACAGCAGAGCAATCGAAGAAGTTCTTCTTGCTATCATAGTTGGTAGGAGCTGCGATTACTACAAAATCTGCATCCTTGTAGGCAGCTTCGCCATCAAGAGTTGCTCTTAAGTTTAGGTCCTTTTCTTTGAGATATTTTTCTATATAATCATCCTGGATAGGGGAGATCTTATTATTAATCTTCTCTACCTTTTCTTCTACAATATCAACTGCAGTGACCTCGTTGTGTTGGGATAGGAGGGTCGCAATGGACATGCCTACATATCCTGTACCAGCTACGGCAATCTTGTAATTCTTGTTAGCTTTTATCTCTTTTTCGTTTGTTTTTTCCTCAAACATATCGACTACTTCAAAGTCCAAGACTTCTCCTATGGCTTGAAGTTGGTCGATAGAAGGTGTGTAGTCGCATGATTCCAAACGACTGATCATAGCTCTGTTGATACCAGTGGTATCAGCGAGACTTTTTTGAGTTATTCCTTTTTCTTTTCTCTTGTTAATGACAGTATCTGCCAATTTCTCTATAGATAATTTTTTCATTTTGTCTCCTAACTTTTCTGATGGATATATGATATCAGTGATGGGGTGTTTTGTCAATATAGATAACAAATGTGTAGGAATTTTTAGATATCGTACCATCAAATGATGTTTTAAATAACAATGCGTTAATTGTAATTTTGATTTAATTGTAAACTTTAAAATAATTAGGATTTTACTATCACTCAAGAGGCTTCTCCACGTTGGTCGAAGCAAAGGAAGGGGTAGGAAAGCTAGCTTTCCATCTTTACCCTTATGTCTAATGGTTCTGGTCACAATGAACGTCAGTGAATTGATGACAGAGTGTCGGACAGTCGGGCTTCGATTTTTGAAAAAAATCGAATAAGTGGGACTTATTTGAAAAATAAGTTCCAAGAACTCGAAGAGTTCAAAATCGAGGCTTTGCGAGATGAAGTCCTCCATGAGCCGGACAGGCTTATCACTGAATCCGCAAACTACCGTCGAGCGTAGTCGAGACCTCTCGTACCATAATCTGTATTTTTAAAAAAATTTCCTTACATGCCACCTCGACAGAGCTTCCACAAGGAAGCGACGAGAGGTCTACGGAACTTTGAGGCATGTTTGGAGTGAGACATAGTTAGTGAGGTAGTTATGTAGATAACTTGTACTTTTATATCTGCATATCATCTTAGACTGTAGATCTCTCAGTCGTTCCTCCTTCGAGATGGCGGTAATAGTATAGCTTGCTATAATTCTATGTTTAAAAGAATTATTCTTTTACTATTTCTCGCGAGACCTCTCCGCTTCGGTCGAGGTAAGGGAAGAGGAGAGAAAACTCAGTTTTCTTTCAATCCCTAGTCTCGAGCGTAGTCGAGAGATCTCATATAATTTATCTAACATCTAGCTTAGTGGAATCATATGTATTTTTTCTTTTCATTTTTCCCACATGAAAAGCCCGGTCTTTGCCGGGCTTTGTAGGAGATATTAAAGGCTCTTTGTCAAATCGTGTTGGTAAATAATAATCAACCAAATTCTTAATCAG
>NZ_JAPJPG010000009.1 GCF_030825785.1 Anaerococcus sp. | reverse complement strand
GAGTTATACATGAAATTAGAAGATTTTACACAAAAAGAACAAGAAGAAATAAATGAAGGGTTATCAAGCGGAGAAGTTAGTGATAAGGAAGCAGGAGATAAGATCTTGGCACTGCTACCAGATGGATGGATTAAGAAAATCCCTTTTTTTGTAAGGAAACATTCAACAACTAAGACCATCGAAAGAATCGCAAATGACTATCCAGATCTTTATGCGGTTGCTAAAAAACCAGGTGAACTTCCTGAAAAAGAAGGTGAAGAGCTAAGGAAAATTATTACTGATATATTTACTGAGAAAATGGAAAAGCATAATATAAAATAGTTATTAAGGCAAATACATATTTGATGATATTTGCCTTATATTTTAGAAAGATATAATTTTGTATCAAGGATTTATTAATGGATTACATAAATAATAGATAGATTAATATAATCATTAAGTACATACACTAAGATAGTATATATAATTGGGAGAAAATATGAATCATGATAATTCTGATGTATTATTAATTGCGGAAAACAGAGGAAAAACTATAGTTAAAACAAGCATAATAGGAATACTTACAAATGTAGTCCTTGCAGGATTTAAGGCAGTTTTAGCTTTGTTTGTAAACTCAATCGCTCTGTTATTAGATGCAGTAAATAACTTATCAGATGCTCTATCATCTGTAGTTACAATTATTGGCGAGAAGTTTGCCAGCAAGGCTCCTGACAAAAAACACCCCATGGGCTATGGGCGTATTGAATATTTATCTTCTATGATAATTGCGGGTTTAGTATTATATGCTGGTATTACATCATTAGTTGAATCTATAAAAAAGATAATTAATCCGACAGAAGCTTCATACACTGTAATATCTATTGTAGTAATTGGAGTGGCTGTAGTTATTAAATTTATTCTAGGCAAATATGTTAAAAAGCAAGGAGAGAAGTTAAATTCAACAGCCTAATAGGCTCAGGAGTTGACTCTCTTTTTGATTCGATTCTATCCTTATCTGTTTTTCTATCAGCATTAGTATTTATGAAATGGGGTATATCTCTCGAAGCCTATGTCGGCGTTGTCATTTCTATCTTCATGATTAAGGCAGGAATAGAAATGATGATAACTACAGTAGATGACTTGATAGGGCATAGGGCTGATAAAGATATCATTAGTAAGGTCAAAGAGGTAATAAGCAAAGAAGAGGCTGTCTTGGGTGTGTACGATCTTGCCCTTTTTAATTACGGGCCTAATAAATATTATGCCTCTGCTCACGTGGAGCTTAATGATACTATGAATATCAAAGAAGTAGATAAGATAACTCGAAGCTTACAATACTAGCTTTATAAGAAAACAGGGATAGTTCTTATAGCACTTGGAGTTTATTCTTTTAATACACAAAATGAACAAGCAAAAAAGATTAGAAAAGATGTTGAAATGAAGGTAATGAGACATGATTGGGCCTTGCAAGTGCATGGGTTTTATGCTGATACAGAAAAAAAGATACTAAGATTTGATGTTGTATTAAATTTTGAAGTAGATAGGAAAGAAAGTTTAGATAAAATAAAAGCAGAAATCGAATCGCTATATCCAGACTACCAAGTACAAATTGTTCCAGATTTGGACCTATGAGATAGCTTTAAGGAGATTAAGTAAGTTATTTATTTTACTTAATCTCCCTTTTCTATTATAATAGAAGATGTAAATTAATGATCTATGGGAGCTATATGCTGAGAGGAAGTTTTGACTTCGACCATCTTACCGGTCAGGATAATGCCTGCGAGGGATGAAGCATTTTTTCTCCTATAAGTATTTTAGGAGGTTTTTTTAATTTATGAAGTATAAGACACAGATGGAAGCTGCAAAGAATGGTTTTGTAACTGAAGAGATGAAGATTGTTGCCAAGAAGGAAAATGTTAGCGAAGAATTCTTGCTAGAGAAAATAGCCAAGGGTGAAATTGTTATTCCTAGAAATAAGAACCACAATTCAATTTCTCCAGAAGGTATTGGAACAGGCCTTAGGACTAAGATTAATGTAAACTTGGGTATCTCTAAGGACATCAATGACCTTGATCTTGAGATGCAAAAGGTAGATATGGCCCTTGATATGGGATCTGAATCTATAATGGACCTTTCAAACTACGGCAAGACCCAAGAGTTTAGGGAAAGACTTATAGAAAAATCTACAGCAATGATTGGAACTGTACCAATGTATGATGCGGTAGGATTTTTGGATAAGGGGCTTAGCTTTATCAAGGCCCAAGAGTTCCTTGACGTTGTAAGAAATCATGCGGAAAACGGCGTAGACTTTGTGACTATCCATTGTGGAATTAATAGAGCAAATGCTGAGATTTTTATGAGAAATAGAAGGGTTAACGAGATTGTTTCCCGTGGTGGATCCTTGTTATTTGGATGGATGATGATGAATGACGCCGAAAATCCTTTCTATGAATATTATGATGAACTTTTGGATATTTTAAGAGAATATGACGTAACCTTATCACTAGGAGATTCACTAAGACCAGGTGGCATCCATGATGCGACAGACCCTGCCCAAATAGCTGAGCTAATCACCTTAGGTGAGCTTACCAAAAGAGCCTGGGAGAAGGACGTTCAAGTAATAATCGAAGGACCAGGACACGTTCCAATAAATGACATAGAAATGAATATGAAGCTTGAAAAGAAACTCTGTCACAATGCACCTTTTTATGTATTGGGACCTTTGGTTTGTGATGTGGCGCCAGGTTATGATCATATAACAAGTGCAATCGGTGGAGCGATTGCCGCAAGCCATGGGGCAGACTTTTTATGTTATGTAACACCAGCAGAGCATTTGAGACTACCTGATGTAAGAGATGTGCGAGAGGGAATAGTTGCAGCCAAAATTGCAGCTCATGCTGGAGATATCGCTAAGCTAAAGGATGCTAGAAAATGGGACCTTGAGATGAGTAAGAGACGACAAAAACTTGATTGGGAAGGTATGTTCGATCTTGCCATAGATCCAGAAAAGTGTAGAGAATATAGGGCATCTTCTGCTCCAGAAGAGGAAGACACCTGTACTATGTGCGGGGCAATGTGTTCTGCAAGAAATATGAATCTTATCCTTGAAGGTAAGGATATTGTCCTATGAAGATTGTATCCATTAATTGAAAAGTATATAATAAGATAAGATATATAGCTTAGGGGAGCTTTGCTAGATCAGCCGACATAATTAGACAGGAGGCTCGATGAGGTATAGGCCCCTAGCTTTTAATTTGTGGAGGTATTGTGGTGGCAAAAGAAAAAATATATTGGCCGAATTTCATCTTACTTTTAAGCGTGACCTTTATGGCAATCATCTCAGAGCTTATCCCTTCGGGGATTTTGCCAGAACTTACAGAGGGTCTAAGAATTAGCGAAACTCAGGCCGGAAATCTTTTGGGCTTTTATGCTATAGCAAGTGCAATTTTTTCGATTCCCCTTATATCTGCTACGGTTGGATTTTCTAGGAAGAAATTGATCCTAGCTCTTCTTATGGGCTTTGCCCTAGGTAATTTCCTAGTGGGGATTTCCACTACATATGGCATCGCTCTTCTTGGGAGGATGATTGGAGGAATTTGTGCAGGGATTCTTTGGCCCATGGTTGCATCTTTTGGCATGAAGTTAACTGATAAGGACCACAAGGGTTTTGCCGTCGCCTTTATCATGAGTGGGACGACCTTTGGTATGAGCCTGGGCCTTCCAATTTTTACTGCAATAGGTAGAAAAATTTCTTGGAGAGCAGAGTTTTTTGCTGTTTCACTCGTTATTTTCCTTATAGGAATCCTTATATACTTTATCCTACCAGAAGTTAGCGGTGAGATTCGTGATAGGACGAACTCCCCTTTTACCTTGGTTAGAAACAAGGGCGTGCTCATAGTAATGCTTCTTACTTCCCTTGCAGCCATTGCAAACTACGGGGTTTATACTTATATCACAAACTTAATAAGGGCTATCGATTACACAAGAGGGATTGGCTTTGCTCAAGTTTTGTTTGGCCTTGGCTCTATTATTTCTGTCCTTATTGCAGCTAGGGTAATTGACAGGCATATCAGATCTCTTACGATTTTTATGTTCGGATCAGCTCTTTTGTCCCTAATCATATTTGCTTTTTTCGCAAATTATAGCCTGCTTTGTGATATGGCCTTTCTACTTCGGGGAATAGGATTTGGGGCCTTGGTTAGCCTATTTCAAACAGCAGTAGCTAGGCAGGTTAGGGAAAATGCATCGGCTGTAGCCACATCCCTACAGTCAGCAAGCTTTAACTTTTCTATAATGCTTGCAAGTTCCCTTGCGGGGAGCCTTCTTACAAATTATTCTGTTAAATTTATGCTTAGCTTTATGTGTCTGGTCCTTGTAGCTGGCATATTTGTGGCGTTTTTATCAAAGAAAACTTTATCTTAATGGAGGTTATATGAAGAAAAAATTCATCAATGCAAAAATTTATGGTTATGAAGATGCGAGAGAAATTCTCGTAGAAGATGGTAGTTTTAAGGAATTTGGCAATAAGCTAGAAGCTTGTGATGAAGTAATCGATCTAGTTGGAAGGCTTGTAATCCCACCTTATGTAGATAGTCACCTTCATCTTGATTATTATATGATTGGCAAGACCGATGAGGTAAAGAATGAATCGGGAACTCTTTTTGAGGCAATTGACCTATGGAATGACTTCAAGAAGGGCACAAGCAAGGAAGAGATGAAAGAAAGAATCTATGGGGCTGTAGAAGAATGCCTATCCCACGGAACTCAATATATCAGAGCCCAAACCGATTGTACAGATCCTAATCTTACAGGAATTAAAGCAGCCCTTGAGGTTCGTGATGAATTGAAGGATAAGGTCACAATCCAAGTCGTAGCCTTTCCACAAAATGGTATGTATTCATATGAGGAAGAAGGAAAGACAGGTAGAGATCTTGTAGAAGAAGCCCTAAAGCTCGGTTGTGAAGTAGTCGGAGGCATCCCTCATAACGAATGGTCCAGGGAGCTTGGAGAAAAATCCATCAAAGAAATCGTAAGGCTTGCCGTAAAATACGATAGGCTAATAGATGTGCACTGTGACGAGACAGATGACGTGATGGCAAGATTTGTCGAAGTACTCAATGCAGAGGCTATGATTAATAAAATAGGGGAAAAGACTACAGCAAGTCATACCTGCTCTTTTGGGTCTGCGGATGACTCCTATGCCTTTAGGATGATGGGCTTATTTAGAAAATCTAAGCTTAACTTTATAGCCCTTCCTACAGAAAACGCATTTTTGCAAGGTAGACAAGACTCTTATCCAAAACGTAGGGGACTTACCAGAGTTTTGGAATTTGTAGATAATGGAATCAATGTCTGCTTTGCCCAAGACTCCATAGTAGACTTATGGTATCCTGCTGGAAACGGTAATCTTATGAATATCCTAGACAATGGGATTCACCTAAGCCAACTTATGAGAGAAAAGGACTTCGAAAAAGACTTCGATCTTGTTACCTACAATGGGGCAAGGACCATGCACATAGAAGATGACTACGGTTTTGATCCAGGAAAGCCTGCCAACTTTATAGTTTTGGATGCAGAAAATGAATTTGAAGCTATAAGAAACAGGGCCGAGTGTTTGGCATCAGTACGTGAGGGAGAATTCCTATTCAAAAAGGCCAAAAGAGAATATGATGTGAAACTAAATATAAGATAAATTGATAAGGGGCATGACTTAGAAATGCCTCTTGTTCTAATATTTTCTAGTTGAATTTAATAATTATAAAATAAAATCCCTTAAAAATTTATAATTCAATGGTATATTCATGGTGGAAGCCGATTCTAATTTTAAGTATTTGCGAGTGCGAAAGGAAGTAATGATGAAGACTGATATTGAAATAGCTAAGGAAGCCCAACTAAAAGACATAGATGAAATCTGTATGGATTTAGGCATTAAGGATTATGAGAAATACGGAAAATACAAGGCTAAACTATCACTAGCTTATGCAAACAAAATGAAAAAAGACGCTAAGCTAATCCTTGTTACTGCGACAAATCCAACCCCAAGTGGTGAGGGAAAGACTACCCTAAACATAGGCCTATCCATGGCCTTAAACAAAATCGGCAAGAAGGCAATATCTGTCCTAAGAGAGCCATCTATGGGACCTTCCTTTGGAAGAAAGGGCGGAGCTGCTGGTGGAGGCTACAGCCAAGTTCTCCCAATGGATGAGATCAACCTACATTTTACAGGAGACTTTCACGCCATAACTAGTGCGGTAAATCTCGTGGCTGCTATTTTGGATAATCATATCTACCAAGGTAACGAAAAAAGAATAGATCCAAAAAGAATCGTCTGGAGAAGGTGTGTAGACCTAAACGACAGGGCTCTTAGAAATGTCGTAATAGGACTTGGAAATAGGACTGACGGGGTTAGTCGTGAGGATAAATTTGATATAACAGTTGCGACAGAGATGATGGCAGTTTTATGCCTTGCTACAAGCATCGAAGACTTTAGAGAAAAAGCAAGCAAGATGATCGTAGCTTACGACTATGATAACAATCCTGTAACAGTTGATGATATCAAGGCTACAGGATCTGTCGCTGTAGTTATGAAGGAAGCTCTTAAGCCAAACCTAGTTCAAACAATAGAGCATACCCCAGCCCTAATCCATGGAGGACCTTTCGCAAATATTGCCCACGGTTGTAACTCCCTCCTTGCGACAAAGACTGGCCTTGGCATAGGAGATTATGTAGTGACAGAAGCAGGTTTCGGGGCAGATCTTGGAGCTGAGAAGTTTAATGATATCAAATGCAGGCTAGGAGGACTTACACCTTCCGCAAGTGTAATAGTAACATCAGTAAGAAGCCTTAAATATCATGCTGGAGTGGACTTTGATAATTTGAAAGAAGAAGACCTAGAAAGACTTGAAATAGGTTTTAAGAATCTTAAAATTCATATAGAAAATATGAGAAAATTTGGTCAAAATATTATAGTCGCCATCAACAAATTCGATACCGACACCGACAGAGAAATAGAACTCTTAAAAAAGATGACAGAAAAGCTAGGTGTTAAAGCGATTGAAACAAGTGTGTTTACTGATGGTGGAGCAGGTGGAAAAGCGCTTGCCCAAAATCTAATTGAGCTTTGCGAAAATGATAATGATTTTAATTACCTATATGACCTAGATCAAAGTGTAAAGGGAAAAATAGAGACTATAGCCAAGGAAATCTATAGGGCGAAGGGTGTAGTTTATAGTAAAAAGTGCGAGAAGGATATTAAGAGAATAGAGGACTTAGGATATCAAAACCTACCAATTTGTGTAGCCAAAACACCTTATTCCCTATCAGATGATGGAAATATCAATATCACAGAAGACGACTACGATATAACGATTAGAGAAATTAGGATCAATGCTGGAGCAGGATTTTTGGTTGCCTATACTGGAAATATTTTAACCATGCCAGGACTGCCAAAGGCTGCTAATGCTTACAAAATTGATTTAGATGAAAATAATAAAATAGTTGGATTATTCTAATTCTTTAGCTTTGCGCGAAATAATTTTAAAGAAAATACTTAAAAAAACTTGCAAAATTTGTTAAATTATTTATAATATAGGTATACAAAAATTTAGGGAAGATGGAGGGTGCTATGAAAAACAAATGTCTAACAAATAAAACATTTACTATAAAATCTATTTCTATTGGCATGATTAACTCTATCTTTGCCTGCATCAAAAAGTTGAGATTTACAATTGAATTTCTTTGCCCTGCACTAAGAGGACCCTGTTTAGGGTTCTCTTTTTATGTGTGTAGATAAGTGATATAGGAGAAAAAAGACCAATGAGCGGTGTAGTAGGTATAAAAACTAAAGTAAGAAAAACACAGAAATTATTTTATTCATTAAGCTCGATCCAGCATAGGGGCCAGGATGCTTCTGGAATTATCTTATCAAATGGAGAAAACTTAAGAAGAATAAGAGGTCTAGGACTTGTCAATGAAATTTTTGCTGATGAGAATCTTAAAGATAGCGAGGGCGAATACGGTCTAGGCCATGTGAGAAGTGCTCCAGAAGGATGTAACCAAGATTATAATGTCGAGCCCTTGGTAAGCTTTGCTAAAGGAAACGAATTTTCCTTAGCTCATGATGGAAATCTGGTAAATTATAAAACATTAAAGAAAAAAGAAGAAGAAATGGGCATGGCCTTTCATACATATACAGATAGCGAGCTGATCCTTCTTCTGATTACTAGATACTTTGAGGGCGATATAGTAAAGGCTATAAGACGCGCTATGAAAGATTTAAGGGGAGCCTATTCATGTGTGCTTTGTATGCCAGATAAGATCGTAGGCTTCAGAGACTACAATGGGATAAGGCCACTAATGCTCGGATTTGATGATGAGACTACGATTATAGCGAGTGAGAATTGCTCTATAGAAATTCTTGATATTGAAAATTATAGAGACATAGAAGCAGGTGAGATTGTAGTTTGCGACAAGGACGGGATTAAGTCCTACAAGGAAGACAGTAAGGTAGATTGCAAGCATTGTATCTTCGAATATATCTACACGGCAAGGCCTGACGCCAACATCGAAGGAACTAATGCCTACATGTTTAGGAGAAGAAGTGGGGAGAAGCTTTTCGACCAGGCTCCTGTAGAGGCTGATCTAGTCTGTCCGGTACCAGATTCTGGAACTCCTTCAGCTATAGGTTTTGCCCAAAGATCAGGTATTCCCTTTGCGGCAGGTCTTGTAAGAAATAGATATATGGGAAGGACCTTCATAAAATCAGACCAAAAGGAAAGGGAACTTTCAGTAATGCTTAAGCTAAATCCACAAAAGTCGGTCCTTAGGGACAAAAGAATTGTTCTCGTAGATGATTCCATTGTAAGGGGCACTACGAGTGCTAAGCTTATACAAAGGATAAGAAAAGCTGGGGCTAGGGAAGTTCACCTAAGAGTTACCTCGCCTCCAGTTACAAATCCTTGTTACTACGGGGTGGACACTCCAGATAAGAGCAAGCTTATAGCGGCAAATCATTCGGTAGCAGAAATCAATAAGATGATAGGAGCAGATAGTTTGGAATTTCTAAGCATTGACAATTTGATGGAGCTTGTAAATAATCCTTGTGATTATTGTAATGCTTGCTTTACTGGCGACTATCCAATAAAGAGGGAATCGAAATGAGACTTGCAGTATTTATTTCAGGAACGGGATCGAACTTAAAGGCTCTTATAGATGCGGAAAAGGAAAATTATTTCGATAGCCAGATTGAATTAGTAGTCTCAAATAAAGATGCAAAGGGGCTCTCTTTTGCGCAAGAGGAAGGTATTTCATATATCATAAGCAAAGACGAGGGAGAAATCCTAGAGGTGCTTAGAGATAAAAAAATAGATTTCATAGTTCTTGCAGGATATTTACCAAAAGTTACTAAGAAGATTATAGATAAATACAAAATAATCAATATCCATCCATCACTATTACCCAAATATGGAGGTAAGGGATTTTATGGAATGAATGTCCACAAGGCAGTATTTGAAAATAAAGAAAAGATTAGCGGAGTGAGCATACATTTCGTAAATGAAAACTTAGATGATGGAGATATAATTCTTCAAAGAAAAGTTGACATAAGTAAGTGCGAAAGCGCCGAAGAAATTGCAGAAAAGATTCTACAAGTAGAGCATAAGAGCTTGAAAGAAGTAATCAAACAATTGGAGGAATTAAATTGAGAGCTTTACTATCAGTTACTGACAAGACAGGTATAGAAAAACTTGCAAAAGAGCTTAGCAAATTAGGTGTAAGCCTTATATCAACAGGTGGTACATACAAAAAGATTAAAGATAGTGGAGTAGATGTATCTGAAATTGAAGATATAACAAACTTTCCAGAAATCCTAGAAGGAAGAGTAAAAACCCTATCTCCTTATGTTCATGGAGGAATTCTTTACAAGAGAGATGATGAAGGACATGTTTCAACTGTAGAAGAATTAGGAATAAAGGCGATTGATATAGTAGTTGTGAATTTATACGAATTCCAAAAGGCACTAAAGAATGGAAATCCAGAAGAGATAATCGAAAATATCGACATCGGTGGTCCATCCATGGTTAGGTCTGCTGCTAAAAACCACAAGGATGTACTAATAGTAACAGATCCAAGTGATTATGATGAATTAATCGAAAGACTTAAAAATGATGATATCGACCTAGCTTACAGGCAAAGACTCGCCATGAAGGCCTTTAGCCTTACAGCCTTTTATGATTCAATAATAGCAAGGTACTTCACAAAACTTACTGGAGAAGAATCTAAATATAAGACCTACGGATTCGAGAAAGAATCTGACCTCCGTTATGGGGAAAATCCAGGACAGGCTGCAAGTCTATATAATGACCCATTCGTTACAGGACTAATGGAGGATATAGAAGTAATTCACGGCAAGGAAATGAGCTACAACAACTACAACGACCTAAACCCAGCCCTAGAGCTTGCCCAAGAGCTAGGAGAAAATGCAGTAGTTGCTCTTAAACACCAATCACCATGCGGGGTTGCTGTAGGAAGTGATGTCTATGATTCATACATCAAGGCCTTCGAGTGCGACAGCCAATCGATATTTGGAGGAATACTTGCAGTAAACGGAGTAGTTGATGAGAAAGCAGCAGGAAAAATGCATGAAATATTCCTAGAAATAATAGCAGCTAAGGACTTTACTAAAGAAGCTCTAGAAATTCTTACAAAGAAGAAAAATGTAAGGCTCGTCAAAGTAGATTTTTCTAATGAAAGTGTAAGAGAAGAGATCAGATATCTCAATGGAAAAGTCCTAATACAAGGAAAAGACTTCGGCAAGGACGAAGTAAATATAGTAACCGACAAAAAGCCAAGTGAAGAAGAAATCAAAGACCTCTTATTTGCCCAAAAGGTAGTAAAATATGTCAAATCAAATGCCATTGTAGTAGCCAAGGGAATGAAGACCCTAGGTTGCGGGGCAGGTCAACAATCAAGGGTTTGGGCTCTTGAATCTATCAAAGATCACTTTAAGGATAGGGACTTTGAGGGAGCAGTCCTTGGATCAGATGCCTTCTTCCCATTTTCAGATACAGTAGAACTTGCCCACGAGATGGGAATTAGCTCAATCATCCAACCAGGTGGATCAATAAGAGATAAAGACTCAATCGATAAATGTAATGAATATGGTATGAGCATGGTATTTAGCAAATCGCGTCACTTCAAACATTAAGGAGAAGCAATGAAAATTTTAATTGTAGGATCTGGTGGAAGAGAACATGCCCTGGGAGAGAAAATTAAGTCCTCTGATAGAAAGCTTTATTTTGCTCCAGGAAACGCTGGTACCAGTGAAATTGGCGAAAATATAGACATAGAAGCTACTGATATTGAAAAGCTTGTAGAATTTGCCAAGGAAGAAGAAATTGACTATACAATAGTGGGACCAGAAGATCCCCTATGTATGGGCTTAGTAGACAGATTCCAAGAAAATGATTTAAAAGTTTTTGGGGTTAATAAGAAGGCTTCTAAGTTCGAATCAAGCAAGACCTATTGCAAGAATTTTCTAGAAAAATACAAAATAAAGACACCAGCCTATCTTAAAAGCGAAGATAAAGAAGAAATTCTAGCCTACGGAGAAAAGTTAATAAAAGAAAAAGGAAAACTTGTCCTAAAAAGAGACGGTCTTGCTGGAGGTAAGGGAGTTTATATTATAGATAAGCTAAGCGAGTTTAGGGAGAAAGTTTCCGAAATCCTTGCCATGGATAAATTCTTAATTATAGAAGAATTTATAGATGGATTTGAGATGAGCCTCCTTTCCCTAACAGATTCATCTACTATAATTCCTCTCCCAACAGCTAAGGACCATAAGAAAATCTATGATAGAGAAATTGGACCAAACACTGGAGGCATGGGAACATATGCTCCCAATGTCGAGGCAGAAGCCTTTAAGGAAAAGATAAGTGAAGATATCCTTCCTAAAATCCTAGAGGGTTTCAATAAAGAAAACATCGACTACAGAGGAGTCCTCTTTATAGGCTTTATGATAAATGAATCAGGAATTTATGTTCTGGAGTTCAATGTAAGATTCGGAGATCCTGAAACTCAAGTCGTATTAGAACTTATAGATAATGATATATTAGACTTACTTATGAAAACTTCTTCTAAAAAGCTAGATCAAGTCAAGCTTAATATAAATGACAAGAAAGCAGTCTCTTTGGTCCTAGCATCAGAAGGATATCCTCTATCATATGAAGTCTCAAAGGAGATAACATTTGATGAGGGAATTAAATCAAAAATAATCCATGCTGGCACAAAGAAAGAAGAAGGAAAAATCCTAACAGCTGGCGGAAGGGTCCTAAATATCCTTTCAGTAAGTGATAGCTTTGATGAAGCTATTGCAAAAGCCTATGAGGACAGCGAGAAAATCCACTTTGATGGGAAATACTACAGAAAGGACATTGGCCCATCAGTTAAGAGAGTCTATGTTAAGAAAAAGGATGCTTATGACTTTGAATCAAAAAATTTAAGGAAAAAAATCCAAAATTCTCTAGGGATTAATCTTGAATCTATTAAGATTTACAAAAGATATGACCTAGAAACAAAAGATGAAAATATAGAAAAGCTTCTCTACACGGTCCTTGCCGAAGCTCCTGTAGATTCAGCTTATGCCTTTGATGATGCTCTTAACCTTCAAAGAAGCTTTAAAAATACTATAGTAAGTGAGTACCTACCAGGTCAATTCAACCAAAGAGAGCAAGGACTTTTAGATACAGCTTCCCTTGTAATAGATGATCCAAATCTTCAAGTAAGGGCTGCTACAGTTTATGAAATTAGTGGAGTAAGCTCAGAGGACCTTAGAAAAATAGAAGAATTTATTATAAATCCAGTAGATTCACATAGGGTCAATCTTTTGGGAATTCCTACAAGTCTTAAGCTAAGTCATGAGAAAAATCTAGAAAATATAAGCTATGACGGCTTTAGGGATTTTGATGATGATAAACTTAGGGATTTCATAGAAGAATACTCCTTGGCCATGAGTCTAAATGACTTAAGGATGGTTCGCGATTATTTTATAGATGAAAACCGCGATCCAAATGAAACTGAAATTAAAATCCTAGATACTTATTGGTCAGACCACTGTAGGCATACGACCTTTAACACTTATTTAGATATAAATATAGAGGCAAGGACTCTTCTGGATGAGGCTGTTAAGAAATCCTTTGACAAATACCTAAAAATGAGAGATGAGCTAGGTCTTACAAAGCCAATCAATCTCATGAGTTTTGGAACTATTCTTTCTAAATACATGAGGGTCAATGATAATTTCGATGATCTAGAAGTAAGTAAGGAGATCAATGCTTGCTCTGTCTTTACCAAGGTAAGGGTCCTAAGGGATGGTAAGGAAAGCTTAGAAGATTATCTATTAATGTTTAAAAACGAAACCCACAACCATCCAACAGAAATAGAGCCATTCGGTGGAGCATCTACTTGCCTTGGAGGAGCTATAAGAGATCCACTTTCTGGAAGAAGCTATGTCTACCAAGCCATGAGACTAAGTGGAGCTGGAAATATAAAGGAGGCTTACGAGGATACCCTAGAGGGAAAACTCCCACAAGCAAAGATTACTAAGGAAGCGGCTTTGGGATATTCTTCCTACGGCAATCAAATTGGCCTTGCAACAGGTCTTGTAGATGAATTCTACCATGAAGGTTATACCGCCAAGAGGATGGAGTGCGGGGCAGTTATAGCAGCAGCACCGGCTGAAACTGTTAAAAGACTTGACCCAGCTACTGGTGATTTAGTTATTCTTCTTGGTGGAAGGACTGGAAGGGATGGTATAGGGGGAGCTACAGGCTCATCTAAATCTCACAAAGTAACATCCATTCAGACAGAATCTGCTCAAGTTCAAAAGGGTAATGCCCCAGAAGAGAGAAAGATTCAAAGACTCTTCAGAAGAGGCGAAGTAGCAAGTCTTATCAAAAAATGTAACGACTTCGGTGCTGGTGGGGTATCAGTTGCCATTGGAGAGCTTTCTGATGGAATTGATATATATCTTGATAAGGTTCCATTAAAGTATGAGGGGCTAAAGCCATTTGAGATTGCCATATCAGAATCCCAAGAGAGGATGGCTGTGGTAATTGATAAAAAAGACCTTGATGAATTCATGGCCTATGCTAAGGAAGAAAATTTAGAGGCTACTTTGGTTGCGAGGGTTACAGACAATAATACCATGACCCTTTATTACGAAAACCAGATAGTAGCCAAACTTTCCTATGACTTCATTAACACCGATGGGGCGGAAAGATATGCCAAAGTTTCTTATCTAAGTGAAGATAAGCCAGATATTTTAAATGAAAAAGATGATGATCCAAACAAGTTCTATGAAAAGATAAAAGACCTAGACAGACTAAGCAAGAGAAATCTTATAGAAATGTTTGATTCATCCATAGGAAGAAATACTGTCCTAGGCCCACTTGGAGGAAGGAAACTCCTTAATCCTTCCCAAGTTATGGCAGCTAGGATTCCAGTTGATAGAGGCGTATCAAAGACAGTTTCTCTTATGACCTATGGATTTGACCCAAAACTTTCATCAGAAAGTCAGTATTTGGGAGGATACTATGCAGTTGTAGAATCCATAGGAAGGCTTGTCGCAGTAGGATCAGATTTAAGTAAAATCAGACTATCCTTCCAAGAATTCTACGAGTCAATGGATAGTGATAGAGCCTGGTCTAAGCCACTTAAATCTTTACTGGGAGCCTTTGAAGTATCAAGCTTTTTTGAAACACCTCCTATAGGCGGGAAGGATTCAATGAGTGGTACTTTCGAAGACATAAAGGTTCCACCAAGCCTAATATCTTTTGCAGTAACTACCGAAGATATAGAAAATATTATTACCAATGACTTTAAGGGTTCTGGAAGAATCGGACTTATTAAGACCAGATATAAGGAAGACGGAAGCCTAGATTTAGGAGAATTAAAGGAAAACTTCCAAAAGCTTAGTAAGGATATTAGAGAAGGAAATGTAATATCTGCAATTTCTCTAAGTAGGAAGGGACTTCTTACAGATTTGTATGAGCAAAGTATAGGAAATACTGGTTTTACAATAGATTACGATAATCTCTACAATCCTATGTTTGGATCTTTCCTAGTTGAATATAAGGATGATCGTGACTTTATAGAAAATATTGGAAGCTTTAGCGAAGATATCATCGTAAACGGAGTAAAACTTGACAAGGAAAAACTTAAGGATCTTTACCTTCATGGTCTAGATGAAATATTCCAAGGATATGACAATACTTCCTATGAAAAGCTAAGTCCTAGCAAGGTTACTAGGAGATTGAAATCCAAAAATCACGTTTCAAAGCCAAAGGTTACAATCCTTGCTGCTCTTGGAACAAACTGTGAGCTAGATAGCGAGAAGGCCTTTAGGAAGGCGGGGGCAGATACAGAGATTTTAGTCTTTAGAAACCAAAATGAAAGCGAGATAAAAGAATCTATATACAAACTAGCAGAGATTATAAAAGAATCTCAAATCTTTATGATTCCTGGAGGTTTCTCGTTAGGAGATGAGCCAGATGGTTCGGCTAAGTTCTTGGCTAATATTATAAGAAATGAGAAAATTTCCAAGGCAATAGATTATCTATTAAATGAAAATGATGGCTTGATAATAGGAATCTGTAATGGCTTCCAAGCTCTTGTTAAGACTGGACTTTTGCCATACGGCAGGGTGAAAATCCAGGAAGAGACAGATCCAACTCTAACATTTAATAGGTCATCACGCCACATAGCAAGTTTTGTAAATACTAGATGCTTGACTAATAACAGCCCATGGACAGTGGGAATTGACCTAGATAAGACCTACAGAGTTCCAATCTCCCACGGAGAAGGAAGATTTATTGTAAATAAAGAAAAACTAGAAGAGCTTCTAGACAATGATCAAATATTTTCAGTCTATGAGACTTCTCCTAATGGGTCTAACTATAATATAGAAGGAATCTTATCAAAAGATGGAAAAATCTTAGGTAGGATGGCCCATGCTGAAAGAGTTGATGATGATTTGTTCAAGAATGTTTATGAAGTAGAAAGAGAATTGTTGTTTGAAAATGCTGTAGATTATTTTAGAAAGGAAGAGAAATGAAATTTTTAGGAGATGGATTAACCTTTGATGACGTTCTACTTGTACCAGGACCTTCGGAAGTCCTACCAAACGAGGTAGATACGACAACCAAGCTTACAAAAAAGATTAAGCTAAACATACCAATAATGTCTGCAGGTATGGATACTGTAACAGAATCTCAAATGGCTATAGCCATGGCCAGACAAGGTGGGATAGGAATTATTCACAAAAATATGCCAATCAAGGAACAAGCTAGACAAGTTGACGTTGTAAAAAGGTCAGAACATGGGGTGATAACAGATCCCTTCTACCTTCATCCAGAAAATCTCCTCCAAGATGCCTTAGATATAATGAAAAACTATAGGATTTCAGGAGTTCCTATAGTTGATAAGGATATGTATCTTAAAGGAATTCTAACTAATAGGGACGTAAGATTTGTCGAAGATCCAAATCTTGTTATTGATTCCATAATGACTAAGGAAAACTTGGTTGTAGGTTACGAGGGAATCAAGATGAAGGAAGCTATAGGGCTTATGGAAGAAAGCAAGATCGAAAAGCTTCCTATAGTTGATGATGACTACAAGCTAAAGGGCCTTATTACAATAAAAGATATAGAAAAGTCCAAGCAATATCCTAACTCTGCAAGAGATATTAATAACAGACTAGTAGTTGGAGCTGCTGTTGGTATAACCAATGACATGATGGATAGGGTAGATGCCCTAGTAGCTTCCAATGTTGACGTCATAACCCTTGATACTGCCCATGGCCATTCTCAAAATGTTCTTTCTGCTATAAGAAAAATCAAGGAAAAATATCCTGACCTAGACCTAATAGCAGGAAATGTTGCAACTGCTCATGCAACCCGTGATCTGATAGAAGCTGGCGTAGATTGTGTGAAAGTAGGTATTGGACCAGGATCTATATGTACGACCAGAGTTGTAACTGGTATAGGAGTTCCACAAATTACTGCAATCATCGATTGTGTAAAGGAAGCTAAGAAATACGACATTCCTGTAATAGCAGATGGTGGTATCAAGTATTCTGGAGATATAACCAAGGCTTTAGCATGTGGGGCGGATGTAATAATGGCAGGTTCCCTCTTTGCTGGTACTGAGGAATCTCCTGGAGAGACAATTCTCTTTGAGGGTAGACAATACAAGGAATACCGCGGTATGGGTTCCCTTGCTGCTATGAAGGATGGATCTGGAGATAGGTATTTCCAAACTAATACCAAAAAGTATGTTCCTGAAGGAGTTGAAGGAAGAGTTGCCTACAAGGGTCCTGTTGGAGAGGTAGTCTACCAACTCTTAGGTGGACTAAAATCAGGAATGGGCTATGTTGGAAGTAAGGACTTATCTGAACTTTACGAAAAGGCTCAATTTATAAAGATAACTCCAGCTTCCCTTATAGAAAATCACCCACACAATATCACAATAACTAGAGAATCACCAAACTATTCTAAAAACTAGGAGGAATTATGACAGACGTAAGAATAATAATGGGCTCAGCCTCAGATGTAGAAATCGCCAAAAAAGTAACATCAATCCTAAAGGACTTCGATATTGATTACCAAGTATCTGTAATTTCTGCTCACCGTGCGCTAGATCTTCTGGAAGAGACAATAAAAAAAGATGACTGTAGTGTTTATATAGGAATTGCAGGCTTGGCAGCTCATCTTGCAGGGGTTATGGCAGGAATGACAATAAAACCTGTTATAGGAGTTCCAGTTGGTGGAAGTAACACAGCAGGTCTTGACGCCTTACTATCAATGGTACAAATGCCAAAGGGAGTTCCAGTAGCTACAGTTGCCATAAACGGTGGCAATAATGCAGCCCTTCTTGCTATACAAATTCTAGCCTTAAAAGATGAAAATCTTAAAAATAAATTAAGGGCTTATAAGAAAGAAATGCTTGAAAAAGTTATAGCAGATGATAAGAATCTAGAGGAAATCTAATGGCAAAACTAACTTATAAGGATAGTGGAGTAGATAAGGAAAAAGGATACGAAGAAGTAGAGTTAATAAAAAAAATCGTAAAGGCGACTCATGGCAAAGAAGTCCTAGCTGATATAGGCGGATTTGCTGGAGCCTTTGCACCAAATCTAAAGGGATTAACTAATCCAGTTTTATTAAGTGGGACAGATGGAGTAGGTACAAAAATTAAGCTTGCCATGGATATGGATAAGCATGATACAGTTGGAATTGACTGTGTGGCGATGTGTGTAAATGACATACTTTGCCAAGGAGGAAAGCCTCTATTTTTCCTAGATTATATAGCAACCGGAAAACTTGATCCTAAAAAGATGGCAGAGCTTGTCAAAGGTGTTGCAGAAGGTTGTAAGGATGCAGGAGCTGCCCTAATAGGTGGAGAAACTGCTGAGATGCCTGGTATATATAATGAAGATGATTATGACTTGGCAGGCTTTGCAGTTGGCATATGTGATAGGGATAAGCTAATAAATGGAGATAAGCTAAAAGAAGGCGATATAGCCATAGGCCTATATTCTTCAGGAGTTCATAGCAATGGATTTTCCTTGGTAAGGGCTAGTATGAATCAAGCTAAAGTTTCACTTACTGATAAGTTTAATGAAGATCAAACTATAGGGGATAAACTTCTAACTCCTACTAAAATTTATGCAAAAGAGATAGAAGCCTTGTTAGAAAGGGTCTATATTAAAGCCATATCCCATATCACAGGTGGAGGTCTTTACGAAAATGTCCCTAGGGTTTTAAAGGATGATCTTTCCGTTGACTTTGATTTAAGTGAATTTAAAATAGATCCGATCTTTGAAAAAATTCAAGAATGGGGAAATATCGATATTGATGAGATGTATCATACCTTTAATATGGGTATTGGTATGGTTGTATTTATAGATGAAGAAGATTCTAAGAAAGCCTTGGAAATCCTAGATGGTAAGGCTTGTATTGTTGGAAAAGTTACTAAGGGAAATAAGGAAATAAAAATTAATTTATAAGGAGATTAAAAATGGAAAAAGTATACACAGGAAAAACAAAAGACGTTTACAAATTAAATGACAAGGAATATTTATTGAAATTCAAGGACGACGTTACAGGAAACGATGGAGTATTTGATCCAGGTGCAAACAGCGTAGGTCTTACAATGGAAGGCGCAGGCCATCAAGCTGTTCGTATGACTAAATTCTTCTATGAAAAATTAAATGATAAAGGCCTTAGAACTCACTTTGTTTCAGCAGATCTCGATAAGAATGAAGCAGTCGTTAAAAAAGCAGAAGTATTCGGCCAAGGTGTTGAAGTAATAGTTAGATATTATGCAGTAGGATCTTTCATTAGAAGATATGGAAAATATATAGAAAATGGAACAAAAATCAAACCATATGTAGAAATCACTTTAAAAGATGATGAGAGAGAAGATCCACTAATCACAAAAGATGCTCTTATCCTATTAAACATCATGACATCAGATGAATACGAAGAACTTAAAGAGCTCGCTCTTAATATTGGAGAAATTGTAAAAGAAGAACTAGCTAAAAAAGATCTAGACCTTTACGATATCAAATTTGAATTTGGTAGACTTGAAGATGGAAAAGTTGCTCTTATAGATGAAATCTCTGGTGGAAATATGAGAGCCTATAAGGGAGATAAGTATATCGAACCACTCGAACTTGAAAAAATAATGTTAGGTTAATTAATTAGACTCTAGCTAAAGCTTTGAGAGAGGAAGTTTTAGCTAGGGTTTTCTTTTGTCAAAAATCACTAAGATAATTTCATTTTATAAATTTAAAAGTATAATGATACCTATAATACGATAATGCTTTAATGTAAAGGAGAAAATTATGGGCTTATCATTAGCTATGAAAATACTAAAAAGTCACTTACTCAAGGGAGAATTGATTCCTGGTCAAGAGATTGCAATTAGGATCGATCAGACCCTAACCCAGGATTCTACAGGAACTATGGCCTATCTTCAGCTAGAAGCTATGGATATAGAAAACGTACAGACACAAAACTCCCTTGCTTACATAGATCACAACATCCTCCAACAAGGCTTTGAGAATGCAGATGATCACGAATTTATTAAATCTGCTGCTAATAAATACGGCATCACCTTCTCTAAGGCAGGAGGAGGGATTTGCCATCAGGTAAATCTAGAGCAGTTTGCCAAACCAGGCGATACCCTCCTAGGATCTGATTCACACACTCCTACTGGAGGAGGACTTGGCGAGCTTGCCATTGGGGCAGGAGGACTTGAAGTTGCAGTAGCTATGGCCAGTGGCTTTTACTTTGTCAAAGTGCCTAAGATATATAGGGTAAATCTAAAAGGAAGCCTTCCATCATATGCCAATGCCAAGGATGTAATCTTATACATATTAGGAAGGCTAAGTGTTAAGGGAGGAACTGGTTATATTATGGAGTATAGCGGTGAGGGTGTAAGGTCCTTATCTCTTACAGATAGGGCTACTATTTGTAATATGGGGGCAGAGCTTGGGGCTACTACTTCGATTTTCCCGACAGATGAGAATACTAGAATGTATCTTAAGTCACAAAATAGGGAGGATGATTATATTAAGCTAGAAGCAGACCCCGACGCCTCCTATGATGAGACTATCGACATAGATTTAAGTGAGATTGAACCTGCTGTAGCAAGACCCCACTATCCAGACCAATATATGAAAGTTTCTGATTTAGGAAAGATAAAGGTTGATCAAGTAGCTATAGGATCTTGTACTAATTCATCCTACGAAGATTTGATGAAAGTTGCTTCAATCTTAAAGGATAGGACAGTTCATCCAGATGTTTCCTTAGTTATTTCCCCAGCATCTGCAACTATTCTAGAGAAAATCTTAGAAAATGGAGCCTTTGCGACCTTTATCAAGGCGGGAGCTAGAGTATTAGAGTCAGGATGTGGACCATGTATAGGGATGGGATAAGCTCCAAAGGCGGGAGCAGTTTCCCTAAGGAGCTTTAATAGAAACTTTAAGGGAAGGTCTGGGACTATGGATGCTCAAATCTATCTAGCAAGTCCAGAAACTTGTGCTGTAAGTGCTGTACTAGGCTATATAGCAGATCCAAGAGAGCTTTCATATGAAACAACTTTTGATAAAAATGTAAGCTTTAACCAAAGCCAAGCCTATTTTATAAAGCCAATCGACGATAAATCAAAGAGGATAAAAGAAACAATTAAGGGGAAAAATATCAAAGACTTTCCAAAGGCAGAAAAGCTTAATGATATAGAAAAGAAAGTAATCTATAAGGCAGGTAATGGGTAACCACGGATGATATCTGTCCATCTAATGCCAAACTCTTACCATTTAGGTCAAATATAGCCTATCTATCAGACTTTGCCTTCACTACCAAAATCAGCGACTTTAAGGAAAGATGTGAGAAATATGGGGGAGGAATTATTCTAGCAGGAGAAAACTATGGTCAAGGCTCTTCTAGGGAGCATGCTGCCCTCATTCCTTTATATCTAGGAATCAAGGCGGTAGTTGCCAAGTCCTTTGCAAGAATTCACAGGTCAAATCTTATTAACAGTGCAATAATTCCCCTAGAATTTGTTGATCCAGCTGATTATGACAAGATAGATGAATATGACGATATTAGAATTTCAAATATAAGAGAGGATATAGGAAAGGGCGAGTTTATCCTAGAAGATTTAACAAAGGATATAAGGATTAGATTAAAAGCCGATCTATCAGCAAGGGAGAAGGAAATCCTCCTAGAAGGTGGCTATCTAAATTATGCGAAAGGATTGGAATTATAGGAGTATGTTTGTAACTTTAATTAAGGGGGATGGGATAGGGCCAGAAATTACAGAGTCCCTAAAGAAAGTAGTAAGTAGTTTAAAAGTTGATATAGAATTTGAAGAAGTAAATGCAGGTCTTTCTGTATTTGAGAAGGAGGGGGTCTACATTCCCCAGTCCCTATTTGACTCTATTAAGAAATATAAAATTGCCATCAAGGGACCAATCACAACTCCCATTGGCCATGGATTTAGGTCTATTAATGTAGAGCTTAGAAGGAAATTTGACCTATATGCAAATATCAGACCCATCAAGGCCCCAGGCCCTCTCGATTTGAAGTTTGATGGAGTGGATATGGTTATATTTAGGGAAAATACCGAAGATCTATATGCTGGAGTTGAAGAGGAGATATCTCCTAATGAGGCTCATTCGATTAAAATTATCACTAGGGAAAAATCAGAGAGAATAATTAGGGCAGCCTTTGAATATGCTAGGGCAAATAAGAGAGAAAAAGTCAGCGTTATAAGCAAGGCCAATATCATGAAGTTAAGTGATGGGATTTTCCTTGATGTGGCTAGGAATATTGCCAAAGCTTATCCTGACATAGAATTCGAAGAGCTCCTAGTAGATAATACAGCCATGCAGATGGTGATTAATCCAGAAAGATTTGATGTAATAGTTACAGAAAACCTCTATGGAGATATCCTATCAGATCTTGGGGCGGGTCTTGTTGGAGGACTGGGCCTTATGCCTGGAGTAAACAAGGGTAAGGACATTGCAATTTATGAATCAATTCACGGTTCTGCTCCAGATATAGCAGGGAAGAATCTCGCAAATCCTATAGCCCTCATCCTAAGCTTTTGTTTGCTACTCGAGGATATAGGAGAAAAAGATAAGGCTAAAGCTCTTAGAGACGCTATTTATGAAACTTTGAAGGATAAGAAGAACTATACTAGGGACCTCGGCGGGACAAATTCAACTTATGGCATTACAGATACAATAATTTCTTTCTTGGGTGATAATAATGGATAAGAAACAAGAAGAAGGACTAAAGTTCTATGCCAAAGAGATTGAAAGAAATAATAAAATAAAAAAAGAAGTTTATGAAAATTATAATATAAAAAGAGGGCTTAGAAACAAAAACGGGACTGGAGTCCTTGTCGGAGTAACCCAGGTGGGGGATGTGTGCGGATATAAAATCATAGATAATAAGAAAATCCCCAGCCGAGGTGAACTCTACTATAGGGGATATCCTCTTACAGAAATTGTAGAAGATATAGATAAGGATAAGAGATTGGGCTTTGAAGAGATTATCTACCTTTTACTCTTCAGCAAACTAGCCAATGAGGCAGAGCTTAAATCTTTTAAGAGTATCCTTGTTGAAGAAAGAGTCTTGGCGGATGGTTTTTTTGAGGACATAATCCTTAAAGTTCCAGGTACTGACATAATGAATAAAATGATGAGGTCCATGCTCGCCCTATACACCTACGACAAAAATCCAGATGGGACAGATGCCCTAAACGTACTAAGTCAATCCTTATCTTTAATTTCTAAGATACCAATCCTTGCAGTCTACTCCTACCAGGTCAAAATCCACAATTTTGACAAGAAATCACTGATAATCCACAATCCAGATGATAGCCAGACAATTGCAGAAAAT
The DNA here is from genome assembly GCF_030825785.1 of Anaerococcus sp. Lineage (GTDB taxonomy): Bacteria > Bacillota > Clostridia > Tissierellales > Peptoniphilaceae > Anaerococcus. The sequence continues at coordinate 26,861 of NZ_JAPJPG010000009.1, read as the reverse complement.
ATCTTAGCCATGCTTAGAGCTAATCAAGAATATAGCAAAGAAGAAGCTGAGATACTTGACTTGATGTTAATAATTAATGCAGAGCATGGTGGAGGAAATAACTCAGCTTTTGCAACTCACGTAGTATCTTCATCTGGAACTGATACCTATTCATCTATTGCAGCTGGTCTTGCTTCCTTAAAAGGACCAAGACATGGTGGAGCCGATATAAAAGTAAGTAGGATGCTTGAGGATATTAGGGAAAATGTAATTGATATAGAAAAGACAGATAAAATTAAGGCCTATCTAGAAAAGATATTGGATAAAAAAGCCTTCGATAAGAAGGGCCTTATATATGGTTTGGGCCATGCGGTCTATACACTTTCCGATCCAAGGGCAGTTTTATTAAAAGAGAAGGCTAGGGAACTTTCAAAGATTAAGGGTCGAGAAAAAGACTTTTATTTTATAGAAAATGTAGAAAAAATCGGTAAAGAGTTAATAATGGATAGGCAGAATAGATTATATCCGCCATGTGCAAATGTTGATCTTTATTCTGGCTTTGTCTATGATATGCTCGATATACCAGTAGAGCTCTACCTTCCTATGGTTGCCATAGCAAGGACTGTTGGTTGGTCTGCTCATAGGCTTGAGCAAATAGAAGATTCAAAGATTATTAGGCTAGCCTATAAATCGCTAAATCAAGTAAAAGACTACCTTCCTTTAAATTTAAGAAAATAAGCTTACATTAAAATTTGAGGAAATAGTTTGTAAGAAGAAAAAAATTATATATAAGTAAGATTGAAAAAATATAAGAGAAAATCAAGCTAGGATTTAATCATTTGCTTGATTTTTTTTATTTTGGGTAAAGTTATAAGGTAGTAAAAAGAAAGAAGGTTATATGGAATTTAAAAATAATATTTATCTTCCTCCAATGGCGAGGGAGTCTTCAATAAATGGAAAAATAACAGACGCTCTTATTGACTATTATGAATCCATGGCTAAGTTAGACTTTGGCCTTATTATATTAGAGCACGCCTATGCTGATATAAAAGGAAAGGCAAGCCCTAAGCAGATGGCTATTGATGAAAATTACGATAGGAAAAATCTTATTAAGATAAAAGATGTAATCCACAAAGCAGGAGCCAACGCCATTATGCAGATTTCTCACTGTGGAAGACTTACAAGACTTGATGGTGAAAAATTTGGACCGACCAAGGAAGATGGTGTAAGCGAATTGTCAGTAGATCAAATAAAGGATATTGAAGATAAGTTCGTAGAAGCTGGTAAAAGAGTTAAAGATATGGGCTTTGATGGACTTGAAATACACTGTGCCCACGGTTATCTCTTAAATCAATTCTATTCACCCCTAGTAAATAAGAGAGATGACGAATACGGTGGAAGTATAGAAAATAGGCTCAGAGTGCTACTTGAAATTTTAAAGAAAATGAGAAGAGCCTTAGGCGACTTTCCAATAATGGTAAGACTTGGGGCGTGTGATTACGAAGAAGGCGGCAATACTTTAGAAGATGCTATCGAAGCTGTTAAACTCATGGAAGAATATATAGATTTTATAGATATATCAGGTGGTATCAACGGCTTTATAAAACATTCTGATAATGACCTTGGTTATTTTACAAAAGAAGCTAAGACTATTAAAGAAAATACAAAAGTTAAGGTATTGATGACTGGTGGAATAAAGAATAAGAAAGAGGCAGAGGAATTAATAAGTGAGGGGGCTTGCCATATGGTAGGAATAGGAAGAGCTTCGTTAAATAAGGATTTTACTTTAGAATAGGATTTTTATGATTAAAGAAAAAATAAAAGAAAAACTAGGAATAATATATTTAGATAGACCTCAAAAAATAAACGCCCTAACTCTAGCTATGATTAGAGAAATTAGAAAAATACTAGAAAAATGGGAAGAGAACGAAGAAATTAGGGCAATTCTTTTTGATTCTACTAGCGAGAAAGGCTTTTGTTCTGGAGGAGATTTGAAAGAAGTCTATAATGACTATCTTTTAAAGCCTAATAAAAAAGATAAGAGTGAGTTCTTTAGAGAAGAGTTTGAGTTGGATAAGTATATAGCATCTTACAAAAAACCTATAATTAGCCATTACTTTGGTATTGTTATGGGAGGGGGGATAGGTCTTAGTATAAATTCTGATATAATTATTACAGATGAGACTACAAATTGGGCTATGCCAGAAACTCGACTTGGCTTTCTTCCAGATGTAGGAGTATGCAAGGAGCTTTCAAAGCTACCCCAAGCCCTAGGCCAATACCTTGCCTTGACAGGATCAAGTCTTGGGGCAAGTGACCTTATTAAATATAAGCTAGCAGATTTCTATATAAAGTCATCTAAGTATGAAGAAATTATAAATAAACTGTTTGATTTATCTGGCCAGTACGAAGGAGATAGGTTATTAGATGAGTTTAGGAAAGTTTTAAGAGAATATGGAAATAAGGAAAATACTTCAAAAATAAAAGATGATTTAGGAAAGATTGAAGAATACTTCTCCCTCGATTCCTATAAGAAAATCTATAAGAAACTCAAGGCAAATGCAAAAGATGACTTTGCTAAAAAAACTCTTGCCAACCAAAATGAGAGATTTCCTTTTATGCTAAGCCTACAATTTGAGAAATATTTCCTCTGCAAGGACTTAACTTATGCTGAAACAATAGATTTAGATTATGAAATATTAAAATATTCAGTAGAAATTGGCTCAATGGAAGAGGGAATAAGAGTAACCATGATCGATAAAGATGACTCTCCAAATTGGCCAATTAAAAGCCTAGATGATGTAGATATGGCTAAGGTTAAAGAGCTTTTAGGAATAGATAAGACTTATGAAGAAAGGCTTAGGAAATAATTAGCTCTAGCTTAAATTGGGTATAAATTTACTAGTAGAGGAGGGGAATATGAATAAGAGAAAGATAAGTATGATATTTTTCATAATAGGTCTTTTGGCCTTTGGAATATCTTTGATACTACCTGTTGATATCTTAGAAGCTTATACGAACTTAAGACCTGTAGGAATTGGAACTTTAATAGTTTGCCCAATACTTGGTATAGTTGGCTTATTATTTGCTATCAAGGAAAAAACAATAACAGTTGCCTTATTAAATGTCTTACTGATTTTAGCATTTCCAATAGTGATGCTTATAGGCTACAGCTTTATGTAAATACTAGCTTCTAGCTCAGGCTGGGAGCTAATTTATTTATGACAAAGAAAACATTTGCACAAATCAGAAAGGAAAATATATGATTGATAACAAAATAGCAATTCAAGACACCTACGGAGATAGATTCAAACACTGCTGGGGATGTGGATCGGATAACGAATCAGGACTTCACCTAAAATCCTACCCAAGTGAAGATGGGAAATCTTGTATAGCAGAAATCGTCCCAGATGATAAATACACAGGCGGAGTTCCACAAAACTTATTTGGTGGAATGATAGCCATGCTATTTGACTGCCACGGAACAGCTTCTGCTGCCTACTTCAAACACAAGGATAAGGGCCTTGACCTTACTGAAGATACAGTAATAGGAAGATTTATCACAGCAAGACTTGAAATAAACTTCAAAAAAACAACTCCAATGGCTGAGACTGTAAGAATAATATCAGAACCTTTGGAAATAGGAGATAGGAAAGTGATAGTAAATATGAAAATGTACGCCAAGGAAGAACTTAGAGCTGAGGCAAAGATGGTTGCTGTAGGCGTTAAGGATAATATGTGATATATAAAATCGCTTGAATTACAAATTATTTCTGGCTATTGTTATTATTAATATTAATTAGGAGAATCGATAGTAGTGAATAATAAAGAGATTCGATTAATAGATTATTATGATGATTTTGATAGGACTTTGTCTTGGTATCAGGACCCTACCCTATGCAAGCAGGTTGATAATATAGACTACACTTATGATTTGGATAGACTTATCAGAATGTATAGGTATTTATGTAAAAATGGTAACTGCTTTTATATAAAGTTTGGTCAATCTATAGTTGGGGATATAACTTTATTAGATAATAATGAGCTTGCGATTGTTGTAGCAAAGGAATACCAAAATAAGAAAATCGGAAGACGTGCCTTAGAGATATTAATTGATATAGCAAAGGAAGATGGAAGAAAGTATCTTAAGGCTGAAATCTATAGTTTCAACATTCAAAGTCAAAAGCTTTTTGAATCATTCGGATTTATAAAAAAGGAAAATGAAATGTATATCCTCAATTTAGACTAGAGATTAAATCAAAATGAACAATTGTCCCTAACAAGTTTATGAATATTTGCAAAATATATAGAAAAATTTCATAAGCAAACCATAAATTAATATTTTCACTTATTAAGGAGTTTCTAAAAGATTTCTTATGATTTAGGGACTTATGTTCATATGTTTTCATAATATACTAAGCTACGTGCCTATTATAAATTATATACAAGAAATTAATTTCCTTGCAGACATTTTTAATATTTCTATACTTATCTTTAATCGCAGATTCTGTAGATAATTATTTCATGTGTTCGTACAAATTTATTCGTATTTTATAAACCAACCAACAATTATCCACGCCTAATCCATCAAATCTTGTAAAAATTCCTCTATTAATATAAACTATAACTAATATAGGAAAGATTGAGCTTAAAGGAAAATGGTATAAGATTGATATTTGCTATTTTCCTTGAGGAAGGATGGAATCTTAATGAAGATACTAATAGTTGAGGATGATAGAAATATAGCAAGGCTTTTGTCAGAAGAACTTAAGGCCTGGGCTTATGAGACCTATGAAATAAGGGACTTCTCCAAGGTGGTAGAGGAAGTAGAAGATTTAAAGCCTGATCTTATCCTTATGGATATTTCTCTTCCTTTCTTTAATGGATTTTACTGGACCCAAGAGATAAGGAAGAATTCAAAAGTCCCTATTATTTTTATATCCTCTCACACAGAGTCAATGGATATAATCCAAGCTATGAATTTCGGAGCGGATGATTATATTACAAAACCAATTGACGTAGCAGTAACTAGGGCAAAGATTCAAGCGGTCCTTAGGAGAGCTTATGATTATAAGATAGATTCAAATATTTTAGAATTCGATGATGTCTATCTCGATCTTTCCAAGGCGTGTATTTCCTTTGGGGAAGAGACTACTATTTTGACAAGGACTGAGCTTATGATTCTTGAAAGTTTATTTGAATCTAAGGGAGATATAGTTATGAGGGAAGATATTATAGAAAAATGCTGGCAAGACGAGAACTTCATAGACGATAATACTCTCGCTGTAAATATCACAAGATTAAGGAAAAAGCTAAGACAAATTGGCAAGGATAATTTCATAAAAACTAAAAAGGGAATGGGATATTTCCTAGAGGCAAGGGATGAGTAAATTAAAGGATTTTCTAAAAAGTCAAAATTATATAATCGGATTGTTCTTTTTATTTGCCATTAGTTTCTTTGCTATATTCATTCTATCGGAATTTCCTTTAGACAAATTCCTCTTGGGATTTGAAATTTTAGGATTTTTCTTGCTAATATATTTATCTATTCAATATTCAAAATTTAGAAAGGAAGAATCTTTTAGGGAAAAATACGAAAACTTATTGGATGAGAATAAGAGATTAAGAAGTACCTATATCAATGAGAAGAAAGATTTGGAAGAGTATTTTCTCCTATGGACCCATCAGATCAAAACTCCGATAACTGTTGCCAACTTAATCTTAAACAAAAAGTCTGATCCTGATACTAAAAAGCTAAAAGAAGAGATTTTTTATATAGAAGAATACACAAATATGGCCATAAATTACATCAAGCTTACAGATAGGGCAACAGATATGGATATAGAAAAGGTCGACTTAGATAGACTTATCAAGACCCTTCTTAAAAAATATTCCTTGATTTTTATTAACAAGAGGATATCTCTCGATTATAAAGATACCAAGGTTGAAGTTCTCACAGATTCTAAGCTTCTTTCCATAATGATTGAACAAATCATATCTAACGCTTTAAAATATACCCAGGAAGGTAAGATTAGAATTTCCTTTGATAAGGAGAAAAATACTCTTTCAGTCATGGATACAGGTATAGGTATTAGAGATGAAGACTTGGTCAAAATATTTGATAGGGGATATTCGGGTTTTAATGGTAGGATCAATCATAAATCAAGTGGATTGGGCCTATTTTTGGTAAGGGAGATTTCTAAGATTTTAAAGCTTAGGGTAGAAGTTAAGTCTAAGTTAGGTCAAGGAAGTGAATTTTTAATATTTTTTCCAGCCAATCTTACAAAATTGTAAGTTTAGGAGTCATATTGTAATATTAGATAAATGCTAGAAATATTTATATATTCTATAATATAAGTATAGAAAAGGAGGCATACATGCCAATACTAGAATTAAAAAATATTAAACGCATTTATGAAAGTAAGAACATAAAGACTGAGGCCCTAAGAGATGTGAACTTATCGGTAGAAGAAGGCGAGTTCATTTCTATAATGGGAGAGTCGGGAGCAGGTAAGACTACTCTTTTAAATATTATAGCTACCCTCGATAGGCCATCTTTTGGAAATATTAGTCTAAAGGGCAAGGATATGACAAAGCTTAAGGATAGTGAGCTTGCATCTTTTAGAAGAAAAGAGCTGGGCTTTGTCTTCCAAGACTTCAATCTATTAGACCATTTTACAAATAGAGATAATATCTATTTGCCTCTTGTCCTATCAGATGAGAAGGAAGAGGTTATGAATAAAAGACTAGAAGAGATTAAGGGAAAACTTGCTATAGAAGAAATCCTAGATAAATATCCTTATCAAATTTCAGGTGGGCAAAAGCAAAGGGTAGCCATAGCTAGGGCCTTAATTACAAGGCCTGCCCTACTTTTAGCTGATGAGCCAACGGGATCTCTTGATTCAAATTCTTCAAATATGATCCTGGATTTATTTACTAGGGTAAATGAAATGGGTCAAACTGTCCTTATGGTAACCCACTCCCTAAATGCAGCTTCTTTCGCAAAAAGAGTTCTTTTCATCAAGGATGGAGTTGTATTTCATGAAATCTACAAGGGAGAAGGAGAAAACCGCCCAGACTTTATGGAAAGGATCAACAAGTCACAAATCATGCTATCAAGGGGTGATTTATAATGAATAAGAAAATCGCCCACAAATTCGCTCTTAAAAACCTTAGAGCGCACAGATTAGTCTATCTTCCCTTTATCCTATCATCTGGGATAATGCTTATGGTATTTAATATTATGGCAAGTCTTTCTGCTAACACTTATGTAAGAGAAAGACACGCCTCTCTTCCTATGATTATTAATATAGGAATTGTTATAATTGGAATACTAACTTTTATATTTTTATTATATAGTACAAATTTCCTAAACAAGAGGAGAAATAAGGAATTTGCTCTTTATGGAATTCTAGGACTTGAGAAAAGACATATAAGAAAAATTATTTTTCTAGAGTTATTGATTGCTTTTGTCATAATAGGAGTGATTGGTCTTATCGGAGGATATATATTTGGTAAGCTATCTTTCCTTGCCTTAAATAAACTAATGAAAGATGTCGCGGGAGGCTTGATGGATTATCCTTTCTCATTAAAAGCGATGACAGAAACTATTCTTCTTCTTCTATTAGCTCTTCTAACAAGTTTATTTGCAACGAGTCTAAAAATATATAATTCTACTCCTGTAGAGCTTTTAGCTGATCAAAAAAGTGGGGAGGGAGAGCCTAAATCAAGATATATTTTGATGGTTTTAGGTTTTGTCTTGCTTTTATCAGGCTATTATATAGCTATTACGACACAAGGTATCCTAAAAAGTCTAGGATATTTCTTCCTTGCAAGTCTTATAGTAATGCTTGCGACATATATTCTGTTTGTGTCATTTTCTGTAATTTATCTAAAAAGACAGAAAGAAAAGAAGTCCTACTACAAGAAGGAAAGATTCCTAGCTGTATCTGGCCTTTTGTATAGAATTAAGTCAAATGCTATATCCCTTGCTAGTATTTCTATAATGAGCGTTGGCGTAATAATTGCCCTATCCGCATCCTTATCTATATACGATCGAATAGAGTATTCAGCTACAAATGTTGTTCCAAGAGAGTACAATCTGGATAGTCCAGTAGAGATTGATAAAGACAATCTAGAAGAAGAAAAAGAAAAACTTAGAAGTATTGTTCAGGCCACTACAGCTAATGGTGGAAAGATTACTAATGACTTCATATCCTATGGACTATTTACCAGTATCCAAGTAGAAGGAGATAAGTTTGAAACCTTTATGGGAGATGGTAAACATAAACCATATTTTCTAGTGGCGTGTGACTTAGAAAGTTACAATAAGAGAGTCGGTAAAGACAATAAATTAGCTGATGATGAAATTCTACTTACGGCCAATCAGAAATTTATGCTAGATAAAGATAAAATTGAAATTGCAGATAGGACTTATAAGGTTAAGATTATCGATAACTTTATCCCTTCTAATGTCGCTATCGAGACTTATGGCATAGTTGTAAAAGATTTTGATACAATTAGATTTCTATCTAGTGAATTTAAGCTATTTGATAGGAAGACGTCAAGTTATAAGGACTCAATTATTTCTCTTTCAGCAAACTGGGACGTCACTGGTATAGATAAGAAGACCTACAGGAAAAACCTAGAAGAATATTCTAAGGATAAGGATATAAATATCGAATACGCAGATAAGTATCTGGAAGATGCCTATGAGCTTTACGGAGGGTTCGTATTCCTGGGAACAATAATCGCCATAATCTTTCTCATTTCAACTATTTTGATAAGTTATTACAAGCAAATAAGCGAAGGCTTTGAAGATAGAAGGAAGTATGAGATTATGAAAAAGATTGGTCTAGAAGATAAGCTTATCAAAAAGACGTCTGCTTCTCAGATAAGCTATCTATTTGGAGCTCCTCTGGTCTTTGCTATAATTAATTCTCTAGTAGCTTCCAAAATAGTCTACCAGCTCCTAGCACTTTTTGGAGTGATGACCTTTATGCAATACGGAAAATACTTCTTCATCATGATAGGAGTCTTTGTAGTAATATATTATATGATATTTAAAATAACAAACAGGGCCTACTACAGGATAGTAAGTAGGTAAAAGTAGCCGCTTAGGATATAATCCTGGCGGCTTTTTTAATCTTATGTTATAATTAGATAAAGAAAAAGTTGAGATATTTTTAAGAGGTTTTATGCAGATATTACTTATGATATTATCCCTAGTAAATGGGATTTTTTCCATAATTAGGGATAACGATCAAAGAATCATATATTCCTATAAAAGCATGGGAATTGGTCTTATGACAATTGTCGTATCATATTGTTTTGATGCAGAAAAAATATCCAAAGAAGATTTGACCTATGCAATGGATGTAGTCCCAACTATGGCAAAAGTTTGTCTAGGCTTTGCTGTCCTGCTTATCTTAATTAATGGTCTTGTGATTTATAGATATTGGAAGGAGATTAAATGAAAGTTTTTGCTCTTATATTAGCTCTTACTGGCCTTGTTTTTCTATTCTTTGGCTATAAGATTTACTTTAAAAAGTCCTATGATTTAATCAATGGCTTCAATAAAGCTTATAAGAAGGGACTTAAGGATGAGAATTATGCTATAAGAGTGGGTAAGATTTATTTTCTTATCTTTATAGCTATCGAGATTTTGGCAATTTTTTTATATTTCTTATAGAAAGACCTGAATGGTAAACTTTACACAGATCTCTCAAACTATAAGATTATAGAAAGATTAATGGGGTAGTTATATAAGAGAGATGATTAGTAAAAGAAAGGATTACTATGAGAAAAGAAATTAAAAGAGAATGGGATTTTGAACTATTCTTCAAACCAGATTGTCCATTTTGCCTAAAAGTTCTTAATTATTTTAAGGAAAATGATATAATTAAATTCCCTTCATATAACATAGAAGATGTCGTTTCAGGATATGAAAATCAAGATAAATTATATGAAGTAGGCGGCAAGGCCCAAGTTCCTTGTATGGTAATAGATGGCAAGGCCATGTATGAATCAGATGATATTATAGCCTATGCCAAGGAAAACTTCCTAGAAAAAGCCAAAGAAAATAAGGCTAAGAGAGAAGAAAATAAGTAAAAGAATTTAATCTTATAAATAAATCGTTCCATTCTTAGAATTTGACTCTTAGGGGGGCTTCTAAGCCCTCTACCTATTGGAGACTTCTTCTAAGCAATGGAACGATTTTTAAATCAACTATTTATTTGATTCTTCTATTTTAACTTTTTTGCCAGAAATTTTCTTATTGTTAATAGATCTAATAGCCTTATAAGCTTCGGACTTTTCTAAATCTATAAAGCTATAGGATTTCTGGATTCTAATTTGCCCTATCTTATCCTTTGGGACTTTGCCCATCCTCGCTAGGGCCTTTATAATCTTATCCTTGGTGAAATTATCAATCTTACCCCTGTTCATAAAAAGTGTCGTCATTTCTTTATCGTATTTCTTTTTAGTTTTATTATTTGACTTACTCTTAGATTTCTTCTCCGATTTAAGGTCAATTCCTTCAAGCTTTTCGTGATGATTATTAGCAGCTAATTTATCTTTAAGTAAGATTTGGCATATCATAAAAGGATCATAACCCTTTTCCATAAGTCTTATGAGTATATCTTTTTCCCTATCAAGCTTTTCCTTATTATCAAGCTTTGATGAAATATCCTCTATAAGACGAAGGTCGCTTTGCCTATCCATTTGGACAAGGGTTGGGACAGGCATCTGTTTTATATTGGCCTTGGTATAATTTTCGATTTGCCTTAGCCTATTATTATCACGACCTGAGATTAGGGAAAAGCTTAGGCCGCTTTTGCCAGCTCTTGCTGTTCTTCCAATCCTGTGGACGTAGTATTCATCAAGCTGAGGTAGGTCATAGTTAAAGACGATATCCACATCATCCACATCAAGGCCACGAGCAGCTATATCAGTTGCAACAAGGATTTGGATGGTTTTATTCCTAAACTTCTTCATGACTTGGTCACGACTACCTTGTTTGAGATCTCCATGGAGGCCGTCTACTAGGTAGTTTTTCTTGGTGAGACTTTCTACAAGCCTGTCGACTTTTCTCTTGGTATTACAAAATACGATAGCAAGATTTGGCTTATGAATTTCTAGAAGTCGCATCAAGGCTTCTTCCTTCATAGATTCTTTAAGTTTGATATAGTATTGGTCGATACTATCAACAGTTACTTCTTTAGATTTTATTTTGACTTCGTAGGGATTAGTTTGATAAAGCTTAGAAAATTCTTGAATTTCAGATCCCATAGTAGCTGAAAAGAAACAAGTCTGTCTATCGGGATTTGTCCTATCAAGGATGAACTTCATATCATCCCTAAAGCCCATATCAAACATTTCGTCAGCCTCATCCAAGACTACTGTTTTAAGTTGGTCGAGCTTTAAGACCTTTCTTCTCATAAGATCCATAAGTCTTCCAGGAGTGCCAACTACAATTTCTACTCCCTTTTTTAGGCTTTTGATTTGCCTTACTATGTGACTTCCTCCATATACAGGAAGGATTCTGATTTCTTTCTTGTATTTACAAAGCTTTTCGATTTCTTTTGATACTTGGATACAAAGCTCTCTTGTTGGACAGAGGATGAGGGCTTGGGTTAATCCGTTCGCCTCTATTTTTTCTATAGCTGGTATGGCAAAGGCAGCAGTTTTCCCGCTTCCTGTTTGAGATTTTCCTATTAGATCATTCCCTTCCAAAAGATGGGGGATAGACTCTTCTTGTATAGGGCTTGGCTTTTCGTATCCTAAATCATCAATTGCCCTTAAAATTTCATTTCCTATATTTAATTCATTAAATTTCATTTATTATCCTTTTCTATATATTACAAACAAAAAAGCAGTCGCCATCAGACAACTGCCAAATACTATCTATATTATCCTTCTTTATATTTAATTATCAATCCAATTTATTAAATTTATAGGAAGAGATTTTCTCTCTTATTTTCTCTAGACTAGTTTCTTCATTAATATATAAACTAATTTCTAGAGCTGATTCCACTAGGGGACTTCCTGCAATTAGAATTTTTTCTTGTAAGTCTTCGTCAAGCATAGAATAAGCTGTTTCGACATTCATCATAGATGATCCCATGTCGAAGAAAACTACAAGACCTTCTGGGGCAAGCTCGTTCATTTTAGCAAAGATCTCTTCGAAATTTGACCCTAGATTTCCCTCATCATCCCCACCAGAATACTCAATTCTAACGTTTGTTGTCATTTGCCCTATGATATCAGTTAGACCCTTGGCCAAGTCCTTGCTGTGGCTTGCTATTAATATATTAATCATCACATCCTCCGAAGGCTTTTTTGATTATTAGATAGGAGCTATAGGCACCTGGGTCGATGTGACCGATAGATCTTTCCCCTACATAGGAAGCTCTACCCTTTAGGGCCTTGATTTCTTTAGTGTAGGTCATTTTCTCTTCTGCAATTTTTACAACTTCATCAAGACTTTTATCTTCCTTAAGGGCATTAGAAACTGGCTCTAGGACATCTACCATAGTCTTATCACCAACTTGGGCCTTTCCTCTTTTTTTGACAGCAGCAACTCCTTCGTCGAAGGCCTTGTTTAGTTCATCTCTTGATAAATCTTCCTTGCCATCAAGTGCTTTGGCAAAGCTCATGAAGAATGATCCATAGAGGGGACCACTCGCTCCTCCTACCTTAGATAAGAGGTTCATAGCAATCTTATTGAAAAAATCCTTGAGGCTTGAATATTCCTTATCTAGGTCAGTCTTTATAGCCTTAAAGCCCTTGGCCATATTGTAGCCATGGTCCGCATCTCCTATGCTTCTATCCAAATCGGTTAGGTATTCTTCATTAGCTATTATTTCATCTGATATTTCTGTAAATAAAACTTTTAACTTATCTATATTCATTATCTTCTTCCTACCTTAACTTCTCTATCGAGATATTTTACAATTTGATCATCTACGGCAAAGAGTGTGAGTGAAAATCCTGCCATATCCATACTTGTCATGAAGTTACCAACGTAAGTTCTCTTGATTTCTAGGGAATTTTCCTTAAGATAATCAGTAACGAAATTATTTACTAGATATAGTTCCATTTCTGTAGTTTGACCCATGCCATTTACCATAAGGGCATACTCTTTCTTGTCCTCAGGTATTTCTTTAAGTAGTCTATCTACCATTTCCTTGGCCATTGTATCAGCACTTTGGATTTTTTCTTTCTTGATACCTTCTTCTCCGTGGATTCCAATACCCATTTCGATTTCGTCTTCTTCTAGGCTAAAGCTTTCCTTGCCGTCATTTGGATTAGTGCATGGTTTTGTGGCAAGTCCTATGGTTTTGATATTTTGAACGATCTCTTCTGCCTTTGCTTTTATCTCTTCAAGACTCTTTCCTTCTTCAGCCATAGCTCCAAGAACCTTGTGGACGAAAATAGTTCCAGCAACTCCACGTCTGTCCTCATAGTTTTCTATAGCTATATCATCTCTTACGATTATAGAATCGACTTTGATATCTTCCATTTCTGCCATTTCTTGGGCGATCTCAAAGTTCATTACATCGCCTTGGTAGTTTTTGATTACCATAAATACGCCACTACCGCTGTCAGCTTTCTCTATTGCCTTTAAGATTTGATCAGGGGTAGGGGAGGTGAAGATACTACCGCATATAGCACAATCAAGCATACCTTCTCCTACGTAACCAGCGTGGGCTGGCTCATGGCCACTTCCTCCACCAGAGATTATTCCGACCTTGCCTTTTTTAGAAGGTCCCTTTCTTGCAACAACCGTACTATCGTCAAGTCTTTCTAGAATCTCTCCATTAGCTTTTACTAAGCCATCAATCATTTGATCAATTATCAAATCTACGTCGTTGATGATTTTCTTCATAATATTCTCCTTATTTTTCTTTTACCCAAGGTTCTATCTACAAGATATATACCCATTTCTTTAAAATTGAAAATTATAAGGGAAACTTAGTTTTCTAAAACTTCTATTGCGCATTTGAGTCCATCAAGGGCAGAAGAGACTATTCCTCCCGCATATCCTGCTCCTTCACCGATTGGTCTTAGATTTTTATACTTGGTGGAATAATTTTCTCTCACTATTCTTACTGGGGAGGATGTTCTAGTTTCTACACCTGTTAGTATTGCATCTGGATTCTTGAATCCATGAAGTCTCTTATCGAATACTTCAAGGGCTTCTTTTATAGCGTAATTAATTTTATCTGGATAGATTTCATTTAAGTTAGCTAGCTTAAATCCGGTCATTATACTAGGCTTAATTGATCCAAGCTTAGTCGTTGGTCTATTTTCATAGAAGTCTTCTAGTCTTTGAACTGGAGCCTTGTTGTTTGCTCCTCCGAGGAGAAAGGCTTTTTTCTCAATTTGTCTTTGAAAATCTATTCCAGAAAGATTGCCTGGGCCTAGGATTTCCTCATTTACAGTACATACTATAGCAGCATTGGCATTTGTATTTGACCTGTCATGATAGCTCATACCATTTACGCAAAGCTCATTTTCTTCACTTGAGCCGTTAACTACAAATCCTCCTGGGCACATGCAAAAGCTGTATACAGAAGTATTTTTTTCTTTATTGGTGTAGTTTAGTTGGTAGCTTGCCTGAGGGAGTCTTTCATCTTTGATCTTGTATTGGCTTAGATTTATATGATCTTGTAGGTGCTCAATCCTAAAGCCAACTGCAAAAGGCTTCTGGACAATTTCTATATATTTATCGAGCATGATGAAGCTATCTCTAGCGGAATTGCCTAAGGCTAGGATGTATTCATCTGCCTCGTAAGAATCTTTGTCGGTAATTAGACTTGCGATTTTCGAATCTTTAATTTCCAGATCTATAAACTTCTCTCCAAAATGAAAGCTTCCTCCCATAGCTTCGATTTCCTTTCTAATATTTATAATTACTTTTCTTAGAATATCAGTGCCTACATGAGGTAGGTGGTCGTAGAGGATATCTTCGGGAGCTCCATTTTCTACAAATATTTTAAATATTTCTCTACTTCTTTTATCCTTAGACCTAGAGGTGAGTTTGCCGTCAGAAAATGTTCCAGCACCGCCTTCTCCAAATTGGATATTAGATCTTGGATTAAGATATCCGCCATTATTAAAGTTATCAATAGTCTTTACTCTTTCTTCTATTCTTTCACCTTGTTCAATTATGGTAACTTTAACTCCTCTTTTAGCTAGAGTGTAGGCAGCGAAAAGTCCAGCAGGACCAGCTCCAACTATGATAGCAGATTTAACCTTGTTCTTATTCTCTATTTCTAGCTTTTCTTCCTTGTATTCACTGATATTATGCTTAAGCTTTTTGTAGATTTTAGGACTTACTTCGGTATCAATTAGTACTTGGTAGACATAGTAAACACCACGTCTTGCATCGATTGATTTTTTGTAAATCTCAAATGAATCTATTTTTTTATTTATAGTTTTTTCTATTTCTTTTTTTATATCTTCATAGCCCTTGTCAAAGGGAACTTTTATATTTCTTAGAAGTAACATATATCCTCCATTTTTAATTATTGTACCTGAAAAAAGATATGAGTAATTAAATTTTTAAAGTAGAATGTATATGAAGATTTTGTAAAAATATTTAAAGGATTTATTATGTGGTTAATTTTATCGATTCTTTCGGCCTTTTTTGCAGCAGTAACATCAATACTGGCTAAAATCGGGATCGAAAATGTCAATTCGAATCTTGCTACTGCTATCAGGACCCTAGTAGTAGTTGGAATGAGCTGGTTTATAGTTTTTATTACAAATGCCCAAAGTGGTATTCATGATATATCTCATAAATCTTGGATCTTTCTAATTTTTTCAGGACTTGCAACAGGATTTTCTTGGCTTTGCTATTACGCAGCCATTAAAAACGGCGAGGTATCCAAGGTTACAGCGATAGATAAGACAAGTGTTCTTATAACCTTTGTTCTATCCTTTATTTTTCTAGGGGAAGAATTTAGCAGAAAATCCATCATAGGTGCAATACTCATAGGTATTGGAAGTCTTGTCATGGTTATCTAGGGGCTTAGGCCTCTTTTTTATTTGTTAATTTTATGTATAATGATATTAAGAAGTAAAGGAGATTTTATGGCTGATAAAAATTCGACCTATGCAATCGAAAGAATTAGAAATATTTACAAAAATTTAGAAAAAATAATCGACTCTGTTCCAGATCCTATGCAAGATAAGCTTAGAAAAATCATCCTAAATGATGAAGAGCTTAAAAGGGTCATGGATGATATGGATAATTATAGACCGCCTAGGATTTTTCTTATGGGTAGGACTGGAGTTGGGAAAAGCTCTCTAATCAATGCTATTAACGGAAGATATCTCGCTCCTGTAAATGATGTCTACTCTCAAACCGAAGCATGCGATATGTACGATTATGAGGAAAATGGCGAAGTTCTAATGCAGATTTTAGACACTAGGGGAACTTCCGAGTCTCTTGCCCTTGATGAGAAGATATCAGCAGAAGATAAGATAAAAAGCGAAGTAAAAGATTTTATGCCTGATGTGACAATCTTTATGCTAAATGCTAGTCATAGGGATGATGTCTTAACAGATGTTAAGTTTGTTAAAAGTATTTGTGAAGATTATAAAAAGGCAAATGGGGTAGACTTGCCAGTAATAGTTGCCATAAACAAGGTGGATGAGCTCGCTCCATCAAGGATAAAGGATCCAAAGGAGTATCCTATAAGCAAGAGTAAAAATATTAGTGAAGTTGTTAAATATTATGGCAAAATCATAGAAGAAGGAGACCTTGAAGTTAAGGAAATAATCCCTGTTTCTTCCTTGATTGATTGGATGATTGAGGATGAATTTATAGATGTCGATTCTATAAATGATCTTTCCAAGTCTAGACTAAGTGATCTTGAAATTCAATTTGATGGGAGATTCGGTATTGATAATCTAATCGATGCTTTAGAAGAGTCCATAAGCGATTATGATGCCATAGTGGGTTTAAGGCTTGCTTGTAGGATAAATATGGTCTTAGCAAATCTCAGTGATAAGTTTATAAACATGTTTTCAGGCTTTGCTGCAACTGTAGCCATAACCCCAATACCCATAGCTGATATTTATCCTCTGATAGGTCTACAAATCGCCCTAGTAAGCCTAATAGCAAGTCTTTCTGGACGAAATATCAGCAAGGAAACAGCCAAGGAATTCCTCTTATCTCTAGGAGGAGTAGGTCTTGCTGGAAATCTCTTTAGACTTGGGTCCCAACAATTATCTAAGCTTTTAAATCTAATCCTTCCAACTGCTGGAACTGCAGTAAGTGCAACAGTAGCTGCTATGGGGACCAAGGCAATTGGCGAAGCGAGTAAGAGCTATTACATAGAAGGCATCGATTTAGCTAAGGTTAAGAATGAGTATAAACATAGGGTTAAGGATATTAAGAAAAAAGATAAGGAAAGTAAATAAGATATTTGCCTAAGGGGATAAGCTTTCTCTTAGGTTTTTTATTACTTTATAAATTATTAGTTCTATATTATAATTAAATAAACGAAGAAAAGAGGTGAATTTATGGATAAGCAGATGTCTTTGGGTATTGATTTTATAGAAGATAGGAGAGAGAGCCTTCATATTTGTAAGGATAACAAAAAAGTCGATATGTCTATAGAAGAAATATTCGATCATGATAAATACGATTCGATTTTGGCTGTTACTTACTCAATATCTACTTCTTTCCTTAATAAATATATCAAGGAATTTAACAAAGTAGAGATTATAGTTGGAATAAATGAAGATAAGGTCCAACATTCTGCCAATCTTTTTGCCAAAAATCTCAAATCACAGATAAAAGAAGTCCTTAAAAACACGAGCATCAAGACCTACCAAGGTCTTGATATGGATATGAAAAGAAAGCTAGAAGAAAAATCATTTGAGGTGAAAGTTCCTTTTGGAGCAACGATTCACTCCAAATTCTATCTACTAGAAAATAGGAAAAGTTCTGAAAATAGGATAATTCTAGGATCTTGTAACTTATCAGAGATGGCTTTTAATAATACTACAAGCCAATACGAGAATATTATAATATATGATAATAGCGAGCTTTTTGATATTTATAAAGATTATTATGAGTCTTTAGCTGATATCACAACTAACTACTTCCCAAAAGAGTTAATGGTAGCTAACAAGAAGAAGCTAGAAAATATTAAAGATAGGGACTCGGTAATTGTCTTAACTAACGAAGAAGTAGAAAAAATTAAGAAAAGTCAAGTAATAGATTTAATCCTAAAAGTAGAAGGCTTTAAGGCAAATTCAACTATTCCACCTGATGCCATAGGACAGATTAAGGACATGGACGAGGATAAGAAGGCCCTCGATGATGAGAAAATTAGAGAAAATGACTTGGATAATCAAGCCTATAAGCTAGTTCGTGAATCGGTAAATAATAGAACTAAAGAGACTGCAATCAAGAAGTCTCCTGCTATCAAAAAGCTTGTCAACGATACAATTAAGACTATCAAAGTAAATGCTGATATAGATTCAGATGAGAGAGCGCTTTTATTCTCAAAGCCGGAGACTAGAAATATAGGAAAGGGAAACAGTGGTTTTCTAGTTAAAAGCGAGCTTACAGATGAATATATTCCTTTTGGAGAAAATAAAGATATAGAAGAAATAAGAAAGGCTCTAAGCCTACTCGATGAGTTTATACATACATTCGAATCCTTTGTCCATAAATATGATGATAAGTACGGACAGAGGATAATGGAAGCAATATTTTATGCTTTCACAGGTCCGTTTCTCTATGAGATTAAAAAACTAGCTAGAACTAGCGAAGATAGAAATGATATTCCCCAATTTCTATTTATTGGAGGAACTGCAGGAAGTGGTAAGTCTTCTCTAATAAAAATGATTAACAAGATGCTTGGACTAAGTGATAAGGCTTATTATAATTTCTCTGAACTTGCAAGCGGAACCCAGGCCAAGGCCAATAGGGTCAAGGTAATCGAAGGCCGGGCTAGGGAAGATAATGTATACCCTATTATAATAGATGAATTTTCCATAGAATTTTTCACAAAAGCAAACTATGGTTGTGATCTAATATTAAATACAACAAATAGTCAAGTTGAAATAGTAAGTCCCTTTCCTGTAACTATAGGTACTACTAATGCTGATGGGTATACACTCCCTCCTGAAGCAAGGAGAAGGTCATATTATCTAAAAATCGACAAGAAGTTTGACGATAAATATAAGAAAGATTCTCCTTTAGTATACAAGGATATTTATGAAAAAATGAATAATGACTTGTTTACCGATTTTTCTCTAAAAATGGCAGATAGACTTGATAATAGTGATGAATATGAATGGAATCACTTTGCCTATGGAGCAGGTAAGGTTGACTTTTTGTATCAGACAAGAGAGATTTTTAGAGAATATTATAAGTCCTGTGGCATGCCTCTACCAAGGTATTTTCCTACTAGAAGGTACACGGATGATTTTGAATCCAATCAGGAAAAGCGGAGAAAATTATATAAAAGAGCAGGGGAGAAGGAATTTGTCTTCGATATAGAATCGGGTTCTTTATTTTTCAATACAGCGACTATTGATGAAAATAAGGGAAATTATGAAAAGCCATCAGAAATCTACAAGCAAGCCCTAGATCAAAGTGTCCTTGTAGGGACGATAGGAGGGCTAGATATAGAGCTAGATGCCAAGGCCTTTTTTGAATGGATTGAAGTAAGAAATCCTTATATAGAAGACTATAAGAAATACTTAAGAGATTTCTATTATGATAAAGATAAAAAGATTAGAAAAGAAAATGGGAAAATAATATTTCCAATAGATAAAACTTCGAAAGATAGCAATATAATAAAACAAAGTCTGACCTATATGTCAAAAGATACACTGATAGAAAAAAGTGATAGCGAGTTTTATTTTGATGAAGATAAGCTTCTTAAATGGCTGGGGATTGAAGAAAGCAATATCCTGTCTAAGTTTTTGGACAAATTTAAATAGAAGTAAGGATTAATAAATGATTGAGTACTTTTTTAGACACGGTGAAGACCTTAATACCAATATTAAAATGCCTATAGTATGGGGAATTTTGATGATATACTTGATAGCGGTTTATAAATTAAGATATAAAAGAAAAATTCTTTCTATACAATTGGTATGTCTATCTATCGTGGAGATAGCTTTGTTTCTCTGGTATTATGCTGGCAGAAAATTATTTTTAAGAGAAGGCCTACCCCTTTATCATTGTAGGATAGCTGCTCTTATGATGGCTATTAGTTTTTTTTCTAAAAATTATAAGCTAAGTAATTACTTTGCCTGGCTTGGGATCATAGGCACACTTATAGCCTACAGCTTCCCAGATCCTTCGAAGTATCTTTGGCCACATATAACAAACCTTACCTATATACTAGGTCACATCTTATCTATAGGATCTGCACTTATGATACTTGCAAATGAGAGAAGAGAACTTGACCTTAGTTTTATTTGTAAACTAACCTTAACCATGAATCTCATAATTTACCTTTTAAATAAAACTTTGTCCGCAAATTATGGTTACTTAAATAGCTTGCCAGATTCCCTAGCTATAAACGTCGTAAGCCCAGTCTTGTATATAGGTATAAGTTTGGGACTCATTTTTCTAATATATTCCCTAAGTAAGATAAATTTCAGGAAAATTTTAACAATTATTGAGTAGGAAATACTTGCTCGATAACTAAAAAGACCTGTCAAGCTAACAAATAATCGCTTAAGAAAATAGGAGGGTGAAATCAGAGAGTACTTATGTAAACTATGGAGATTATTATAAGGATTTTCAATCGTGCTTTAAATTTATTAATAAATTTATAGAAAATATTCAATAAATTCTAACTTTATGATATAATAATTAAAAGAAGTAATTGGAGGTATTCTATGAGAAAGAAATTTGCTAAGTCTATAAAAATAGTTTTACTAATTATTTTGCTGATTCTTGGATATTTTATAGTTAGAGATAATTTTCTTACTAAGAAAACTATAGCAGTAGTGCATAATCATCAAAATATCAACCCTATAAAAATCGCCCTAGATGACAACAGAATAGATACCAACGATGTCGATACAAGTAGGATGGATATCGAAATGTGCAAGAGGAAGATAGAAAGAGTTGATGGTGTTATTTTTGCCGGAGGAAACGACTTTGATCCAGAGATTTATGGTGGAGATAGAAACCTTGTTGAGGAATATAGCAGGGAAGATGATGAAAAGAGTCTTGCTATTTTAGATTATGCAATAGGACTAGAAAAGCCAATTTTAGGTATCTGTAGGGGTATGCAACTTATTAATATCTATTATGGTGGAAGTCTCTATGATGATTTGGAAAAACAATTCTCTAAAGAAATAATTCATAGAGGAAGTGATAAGACCCTTACTTACCATGAGATTAACATAAATGAAGGTTCAAGACTATCTAAAATAGTTGGCTCTGATAGGATTGAGGTAAATTCCTACCATCACGAGGGAATAAAGGATTTGGCAGAAGGCTTAAGTGTGAGTGCTACAAGCGATGATGGCCTAATAGAGGCAATAGAAAATCCATATTACTCTTACATGCTAGGAGTGCAGTGGCATCCAGAGCTTTCTTATGAAAATGATAAATACTCTAAAAAAATCCTAAAAGATTTTGTAAAACATTCGAATGCGGGTAAGAATTAACTATGAACTATGTAAATGATTATGAAAAATCAGGGAAAATTGGAAAATATAAGAAATGTATCTTAATGAGCAAGTCTCCCAGAAGGAGGGACTTGCTTAGTTTTCTTAAGCCAGAAATTGCCTCTATAAGAATCGACGAAAGAGCTATCGAAGAAAAATATATGGAAAAGTACAAGGACTGTGACTTCATAGAAAGATCCGGCAAGACCTGCGCCGAGATTGCCAAGGCTAAATCCGATGTCGACTTAGTTAAAGATTGCCTTTATATATCGTCTGATACTATGGTTATCCTGGATGATAAAATATATGGCAAGCCAAGAGACATGGCCGAGGCGAGGGGTATGTTTATGTCATATTTTGGCAAAAGTCACTTTGTAATAACTGGAGTCTGCTTAAGGAGTAAAAATTATTTGGATGTTTTTTATTCTATAGCCGAAGTTAGATTTACCGATTACTATAGGGCTTTGGATGGTATAATTGATGATTATTTAAAGGAAGAAAATGTAATGGATAAGGCTGGGGCCTATGGGATCCAAGACCTAGATCCTAGACTTATTTCTTATATAAATGGAGATATAAATGCTATAATTGGTCTTCCAGTGAGTGAAGTTAGTAGAAGAATTTTAGGAGAGTAAAATTGATAAAATATGTTTTGTGGGACATTGATGGAACTTTATTAAACTTTCACCTAGCTGAAGAAAATGCCATTAGAGCTTGTTTCGATCAGTATGGTTTGGGTGACTTATCAGATGATAGGCTAGGAGTTTATAGAAAGATTAATAATAAATACTGGAAGGCCCTAGAAAGGGGAGAAATCACTAGAATTGAGGTACTAGAAGGAAGATTTAGAGAATTTTTTGAAAAATACGGTTATAATACCGAAATTGTCAGTGACTTTAATATATCCTTCCAGGAAAATTTGGGTAAGACTTATGTTTTTAATGACAAGGCCTACGAAACCCTTAGCAAACTTTCAGGAAAATATAAGCAATACGCAGCAACCAATGGGTCTGCCATAGCCCAAGAAGGAAAGCTTAAAGGAGCAGGACTAGATTCTATTTTTGAGGACGTATTTATATCAGAAAAAATAGGATTTGAAAAACCGAGTATTGAGTTTTTTGACTATATATTCGATACTGTTGGGTCTAGAGAAAAGTCTGAATATGTGATAATAGGAGATTCCTTGACCTCTGATATAAGAGGAGGAAACAATTCTGGCATCAAGACTATTTGGTTTAATCCTGATAGGTTAGAAAAAGATAGAGATACTGATTTCGACTATGAAGTAAATAGCTTAGAAGAAGTGCTCGATATATTGTAGGTTACTATGGAAGAGAAAATAATAAAAGATAAATTATTGGAAAATTTCCTAAAATATGTATCTATTTCTAGCCAATCGAATGAAGAAAATAAAGACATCCCCTCTAGCAAGGGCCAGCTAGTTCTAGCTAAGAAACTTGCCAAAGAATTAGAAGAACTCGGAGCTAATAACATTAGGATAAATGAGTATGGAGTTTTGCAAGCTGTAATTGAAGCCAAAGGAGTTGATGAAAAAAAGACTCCAAAAATCGGCTGGGTATGCCATCTAGATACAGTTGATGTCGGACTAAGCCCCGATATAAATCCTAGAATCGAAAAATCCTACGATGGGACAGATATTATCCTAGATTCAAGAGAAAATATCGTAATTAGCCCAAGTGAAGAAAAGAGCCTAGAAAAATATATTGGGGATGATCTAATAGTTACAGACGGTAAGTCCGTATTAGGAGCAGATAATAAGGCAGCCATTGCAAATGTCATGACAGCTATCAGCTATCTTAGAGAAAACCCATCAATAGATCACGGTAAAATCTATATAGCCTTTGTTCCAGATGAAGAAATTGGCCTAAGAGGAGTACGTAAGATTGACTTCGATAATTTTGATGTCGACTTTGCTTACACTATTGATTGTTGTGAGCTTGGGGAGCTCGTATATGAAACTTTTAATGCAGCAGGTGGTTATCTTACAATTAAAGGTCGTAGCGCCCATCCCATGTCAGCCAAAAATAATCTCATAAATCCAATAATGATAGCCCATGATTTTATATCTATGCTTGATAGGAGTAAGATGCCCGAGCATACAGATGGAAGGGAAGGTTACATTTGGATCACAGATATTAAATCTGATGTAATTAATTGTGAGGTCAAATTCAACATAAGAGATCATGACAAGAAAAAATTTCTCAATAAAAAGGCTTATCTAATGAAAATCACCGATGCACTTAGCGAAAGATACAATAAGGCAAAAATTGAAATCAAGATAGAAGATACTTACGCCAATATTTTAGATAGTGTAAATGAAGATAATTACCTTGCTATTGAAAAACTAAAAAAAGCTTTCGATAAACTAGCTATTAGACCTAAAATAATCCCTATGAGGGGTGGAACCGATGGGTCTTATTTATCTACGAGGAATATATTAACCCCAAATTATTTCACAGGAGCTCATAACTTTCATTCAAACAAGGAATTTATCCCTATGAATTCTTTCTATAAGTCTTTCCTAGTAACTTTAGAGCTTATGAGCATATAGGCATCTTATAGCTTTATTTATAAAAAAAGGTATATTAAATAGGAAATTCATAATATTTATAAGGAGGAAATATGGATAAAAGTGGGCCCAATCTGAGGCTTAATTAAATAAGGCTAGTTGAGGTTTACTTATTCATGCCTCGATTAGTTAGTCTAATGGAGGTAAAAATGACAGATAAAAATTATGATGTAGAAAGGCTTAACAGGACCCAAGAGATGATCAATAAGATGGATCCTGTTGATATAGCCGACAAACTTGAAATTTTGCCAGAGAAGGACGTAGCGATTTGGATTAAGCTACTTAAAAAGGACCTTTTAGCAGATGCATTTACTGAACTAAAACCTGAAAACAAGGCGAGAATTGTAAATATTCTATCAGAAGAGAAGATAAAAGATCTGGTAAGAGATTTGGATGAGGATGAGCTTGTAGATACCCTACAGGAGCTACCTGCAAATATCACGAAGAAACTTATGACCTTCCACATAGATAAGGATAGGAGAAAGGTCGTCAATGAGCTTTTAGGCTATCCAAAAGAGTCAGTCGGCTCTATAATGACAGTTAACTTCTTGTCAGTGAAGGAAAATATTAGTCCAAAACAAGCTCTCGATAAGATAATACAATCAGATCTAGATGCAGAAAAGCTTGAGCAAATATGGCTAACCAACAACTCACTAGTCCTTATGGGTTTTGTCTACATAGCAGATCTTATAAGATATCAAGATAAGTCCCTAAAGGATTTAGCCAATAGTATAAATGCAACAGTTAATCCTAACGATGACCAAGAAGTTGTAGCTAAACTTTCCTATAAGTATGATTTGGGAGAAGTACCTGTAGTTGATTCTGAAAACAGACTAATCGGTATAGTTCCAGCAGAAGATGTAATCGATGTTGCACACGAAGAGTTCCAAGAAGATATGTCAAATATAACAGGTATTTCTGATAATTCTGAATCTTACTTAGTTGAATCGAGCTTTAAAATTGCAAAAACAAGGACTACTTGGCTTATAATATGCTTACTCACAGCGACTATGACAGGTTTTATAATCCACAGATACGAAAATTTACTTGCAAGTGCTGTAGCCCTAACAGCGTACATTCCAATGCTTATGGATTCGGGTGGAAATGCTGGAAGTCAGGCTTCTACAACTGTAATTACATCTCTATATAGAGGAGATATTGGATTTAAAGACTTTTTTAAGGTGGTTATGAAAGAATCAAGCATTGGTCTAATAACCGGTATATTGCTTGTAATCATTAACTTTATAAGGCTAATGATTTTAGA
The DNA here is from genome assembly GCF_030825785.1 of Anaerococcus sp. Taxonomy (GTDB): domain Bacteria; phylum Bacillota; class Clostridia; order Tissierellales; family Peptoniphilaceae; genus Anaerococcus. Next base: position 1,365 of record NZ_JAPJPG010000009.1, on the reverse strand, counting down.
TCAAGCTCAAATTGGAGTCAACCTTACAGTATCGATTACCCTATTACTTACAATAATATTTTCCAAAGTCATGGGTGGAGTATTGCCGCTAATAGCAGATAAATTTAATATAGATCCTACGGTAATGGCAGGACCACTCATTACAACAATAGTTGATACACTTGTACTTCTAATATATTTTGAAGTTGCATCAATTTTGTTGGGACTTTAAATTCAAATTAATTTCATCCCCTTAATCAGTAAAAAATGATTAAGGGGTTTTTTAATGTAGCAGACTTGAAATTTAATAATTTAGATTTGATGTAAATTCTTTATTATTTTTTATATTGTTGAGATGAAACTCAGTGATCTTTTTTTGATTGTACAGATTACTTATGAGGTATAATTAGCAGGAGAGGTATTTATGACAAAGGGAATGATAAAATTGAGTGATGGGACTGATATTTACTATGAAGAGTTTGGATTTGGAGAAAGCCTTTTCCTTATTCATGGAAATGCTGGCGATTCGTCCTATTTTGAATACAATATTGGGGCGCTTTCTAAGAAATTTCACTTATATCTCATAGATTTTAGAGACCATGGCAAAAGTGATAATTCTAGAGATAAGCTTAGCTTTGATCTTATGGCAAGCGATCTTAAGGAGATTTTTGAGAAACTGTCTATAAAAAGGGCAAATATTTTAGGATTTTCTGATGGAGCAAATCTTGCCCTTTTATTTACAATCAGATATCCTGTTCTAGTAGAGAAATTAATTTTAAATGCTCCCAACATAAGATTTAGTGGAACTAAGCTTTTGAGTAGAATAATTAGCCTTGGGGAGAATATTTTTTGGAATATATTGCCCTTTTTTAAGAGAAATAAGAGGGTTGCTGCCTTACTTTTGAAAGACTTAAGATTAAATAGGACGGACCTAGGAGATATTAAAAGTGAGGTTTTGATAATAGTTGGATCTTACGATCTAATAAGGCTTGATCATGTAAAGAATATTTCTGAATCAATCGATCGTTCAAGGCTTGTTATAGTAAAAAAAGCAGGCCATAAGCTAGCGAGATCTCATCCCTATTTGTTTAATAAACTTGTAGTAGAATTTATGGAGGGAAGTAATGAACAAATTAGGAAATAAAAAGAAAGCTACGATATTTTTATCCTTGGTCTTACTTGCTCTTATTGCTTTTATAGTAGGAAAGGCAAGTAAAGATCATTATATTAATGGCTTACTTCTTGTCTTTGCCATACTTTCATTTACAGGAATAGGATTTCTATCTAAAGACCTTTTTAGGAAAATTAAAGAAAAGTATGGTGACTTCGCCCTAAGAGTAATTAAAGAGCTCATACAGAAAATAAATAGTATATTTATAATTCTAT
>NZ_JAPJPG010000008.1 GCF_030825785.1 Anaerococcus sp. | reverse complement strand
GTATTCTTCGCTAGATTTTCTAATTCTTTCTGGATCTTTGAAGAAATCTTTGCTTAATTTTACAAGAACTGGGCTTAGGGCTATGAGAGCTATGAGGTTAGGTAGGGCCATGAGACCATTTAGGATATTTGCTATAGTCCAGGTAAGGCCTAAGTCCATATTTGCTCCCAGAAAGACAAAAATCACATAGACTATCCTATAAGGGATAAAGGCTTTTTTGCCAAATAGAAATCCTATACTTACCTCTCCGTAGTAGGCCCAACCAAGGATAGTAGATAGGGCAAAAAGGGTTAGGCCAATTGTTACAATCATAGGACCTAAGCTTGATCCACTAGCAAAAGCCTGGGAGACTAGGGCACTTGCATCGACATTTGCTCTTGTGTTAACCCCGGTAGTAAGAATTACCAAGGCTGTCATGGTACAAATTATGATGGTATCGACAAAGACTTCCGCTATTCCCCAAAGACCTTGGCGGATAGGGTGGTCGGTCTTGGCAGAAGCGTGAGCTATAGGAGATGATCCAAGGCCTGCTTCATTGGTGAAAACTCCACGAGCGATACCGGCACTTACGACAGACCTAATAGAAAGACCTGCAAATCCTCCTCCAAGAGAATTGGGGCTTATGGCTCCTTGAAATATTTCCTTAAAGGCAGGAAGGATATTAGAATAATTAACGACTAAGACGCTGATACATCCTCCTATATAAAGAATAGACATGAGGGGAACTAGTTTCTCTGTAACCTTGGATATGGAATTAATACCTCCGACGATTACAATTGCCGCAATTATGCTTAGGATTATCCCAGTTATTAGGGGATTGATATTTAAGTTTTCCTTAAGAACTCCAGCTATAGCATTGGACTGGGTAGAGTTTCCTATACCGAAAACAGCAAGGCCAGAAAAGATTGCAAAGGCCTTGGCGAGTTTCTCATTGCCCATACCGTTTTTAATATAATACATGGGTCCGCCCACAAAGCCCTTACCCTTCTTTTCTCTATACAAAACCGCAAGGCTTACCTCGGCAAACTTAGTTGCCATACCGAAAATTGCCGCAAGCCACATCCAAAATATAGCTCCAGGTCCACCCAAGAGAATGGCGATGGAAACACCTACTATATTTCCTGTCCCAACTGTTCCTGCAAGGGCTGTGGCTAGGGCCTGGAAGGGTGATATGTCGCCACTTTTGTGGTCGTGGTCCTTTTCGAAAATATTTCCCAAGGTATGCCTTAGGGCAAAGGGTAATTTCCTAAATTGAATGCCGCCTGTCTTAATACTTATGTATATGCCAGTTCCTAGGATGCCCAAGATTAGGGGCAGTCCCCAGAGGAACTTATCAAAAGCTTTTAATAATTCTATCATAAATCCTCCAAAATTTTATTTTATTATTTTATCCCTAAATTAAAAAAAATACAATAGAATGTAAAAAAATAACATAGAAAAATCCCTAGAAATTTTTACATCTCTAGGGATTATTAACTTATTTTATTAGATTGAGGTAAAATTCTGATAATTTTTCTGCAGTTTCTCTTATATCAAATCCTGCTTTTTTTATCATCTCGCTTGTATCTTCTCTTTGGTAGGGAAGTGCCTTTTGGATTTCTTCAATCCATGGCCTTGTGCCCCCATCAATTGGGATAAATTCGACTAAATCTGTTATCTTAGAGTTTTTGTCTATGGTGTCTGATAATAGACACTTAAGCCCTGCGGCCTGGGCCTCTATGGTAGATACGGCAAGTCCCTCGTATAAAGAAGGAAGGATAAAGATGTCTATAGCTTGGAGGAGCTCATTTACATAGCCGATAGAACCCAAAAAGATTACCTTATCTTCTATTCCTAAGGCCTTCACCTTTTTTTCTATCTCTTCTTTAAGATCTCCGACTCCTGCAAGAACTAGGAGATAATCGTCATCTTCCTTTATTAAGTCGGCAAATATATCGATTAGGAAGGAGTGGTTTTTCTGCTTGTTAAATCTTGCTATATGGCCTAAGACTTTTTTATCGGAAAATCCGAGTTTTTCTCTGATTTTAGCTCTTATGTCTGGATTGTAGGTGAAATTTTCAACTTCGATGCCATTATCTATAACTGTAAAGTCTTTATCTCTACCGAACATCCAATATCCTGCATCGACTGAGCAGGCGAAGCGGTAGTCGGCCTTAGCATCTACGTTTTTATTTAGGACATCCATGACCTTTCCCTTAAAGCCAGGAATGTTTTGGGTGTTGTGGCTGTGGGCTATGGCAATTCTTCCATTTTTCTTTGACTCATCCATTACAAGGGCTACTATAGATTCTTTGTGGCAGTGGATGATCTTGTATTCTGGGTGATCTTTTAGCAGTTTATCCCAGGTCTTCTTGTAGGCGAAGTGGTTGGTGCCTTTGTAGTTTGGAATCCTGTAGACCTTCCCTCCGAGCTTTCTTACTTCTTCCTCATAGGCCCCTTCTTCTTCGTGGTGGACTACGAAGTCAAATTGGATCTTGCTTCTGTCTATATTTCTATAGATATTCATTACTAAAGTCTCGGCTCCTCCACGATTTAAGGTGCCAAAGACATGGAGTATTCTTTCTGTCATGATCTTCCTTTCAATTTTTCTTATCTATGCTTGATATAATGGATTTTGTCATAATACTCGTCTGGTCATTGTCATTTAGAGGTCCTAGGATAAAAAACGTTACAAATTCATCCTTAGTCTCTATTACGACCTTATCTCCCTTAAGGGAAAATGATGGAAGATAAAGCCTCGCCCCGTTTCTTATGTAAGAGAGTTTGTTTATATCGCCCTTCTCGCTTACTCCACTTGTTACGATATTTATTGGATAGATTATATCGCCTGAGTTAAGAGAGGATACTTCTTCTGGACTTCTACCATCTTTCTCGTCTACTTTTATTATAAGCTCTGAAACTACTTCTCCATCGACCTTTGATATATAGGCCTTGATTCCTTTCTTATCTTGGTTTAGGAGAAAGTTTTCTGGGATTTTGAATTTTATATTTCCCATTTCTACCTCTTTTGTGGAAAAGATATTTATCTTGTCTGTATAGTCGGTAAAGTCTTTGTCAATTTCCATAGGATCGTCGCTTTCCTTATACATGGCGATCAAGATATCGCTCATTATGTCTTTGGATTTCAAGCTTAGGTCTTTATCTTCTATTATTGTGAAGTGGATTATGGATGAAGGAGTCTTTACAAAAAAATGCGTAAGTCTTTGCTCACCCTTTTCGCTTACAAAGTAGGCTGAGTCGACATTAGTCATCTTATTTCTGAGAGAATGGCTAATAATACTCTCCCCACTATCAATAGTCTTTTCAGATAATTGACAAGTTTTTAAGATATCCTTTTGGCCCGAAATCTTGGTATTTGTCACTTCTTTAAAGCTTAAGAATATATTATAGGATGATCTATAAGGGAAATCTATAATATATTTATCATCACTCTTACTCTTAAAGACCTTGCATCTTTCAGGGATTCTTATGTGCATGTTGGCAAAGATAATTTCCTTGTTATAGTCGAGATTTGTTAGTTCATTTTTCTCGTAGGCCGAATTTGGATCTGTTTTAATATTTGCATAAAAGGAAGGCGCTGTAGATTTTAAGTAGAGGGTCTTATCTTCCTCAAATCCTGTCATTTTGTCGAAGGGATAGGCCAAGTTTGTTTCATTTTCCATAGTATTATTATCTTTAAAACCGCTATCGCAAGCGATTAAAAACATTGAAATTGTAAGTATTAGTAGTTTCTTAATCATTCTTATCCTCAAAAACTTGTTTAAAAATCTTATTTATCGGTTAATTATATCATATATAGGTATTTTATGATATAATTTTAATAAGGCAAATAGGGGGTGAAAGATGGCTGACGATATTTTATTGAAAGTCAAAGAGGCCGAAGATAAGGCTGATCAGACTATCGATAATGCAAAAGTTAAAGCTCGTGAGATCATCGACCAAGCCAAAATTAAGGCAGATGATGAGTACAAACAAACAATCACGAGAGCGAAAGAAAAGGCAAAAATGATTCTTGAGGATGCAGAAAAAGCTGCAAATAAAGACAAAGAGCCTACTATCGAGGAAGCTGAAGCTTACTCGGAAAAGCTTAAGAATCAAAGTAAAGATACTATAGATGGTATTGTTAAATCTTTAAGTGAAAGGATTATAGAAAATGGCAATAGTTAAAATGAATAAGTTTAACTTGCTAGCTTTTAAATCCGAAAGGGATGACTTACTAAATATCCTTCAAGCTTTTAACTATGTTCACTTTAACGATTTGGAAGAAGATGAGGAAAGAACCTATCTTTCAGAAGTTAGAAACACAGACCAACTTCAAAAAATCGATTCTAGTATAAACAAGGCCGATTATGTAATTAATCTTTTAGAAAATTACATGAAAGATAGAGACATCAAACCAGATACAAGTTTTACTGAACTTAGCTTAGAAGATGTAAAGAAAAAGGGTGCGAATTTCGACTTTGACCTTATATATGGCAAGATAAAAGACCTAGTAGGCCAAAGAGAGACGGCCCTAGGAGAAAGAAATGAGCTTACAAATAAAATAGAAGCTCTTAAGCCATGGAAGGATATAGATGTAGACATCCAAGAATTCTACGATTCTAAGAGAGTCTTTGTAGAGACAGGGACAATTTCTGATCAATTCTATGATTCGCTTGAAAAAGCCATAGTAGAAAGAAATCTAGAAAAGTCTCTAGTATACAAAGTCTCTGAACTTGATAAGACAAACTATATAGTTGCCCTATCAAGTATAGAAGAAAAGGAAGATCTAGTAGAACTTCTAAGAGAGTTCGGCTATAGCAGAGTTAAAATTAATTCAACTAGCAAGATAGGAGAAGAAATCTATGACCTATCTGGCAAACTCGAAGATAAAGAACAATTAATTAAAAATCTCGAAAATGAAATTCTAGATTTCAAAAAATACTTAAAGGACCTATATATTTACAAGGCCTATGTCCTAAACCTAAGAAGAAAGGAAGAATCAAGTGAATTTTTCCTAGAGACAGGGCTTATGAACGTTATTGAAGGCTATGTTCCAGTAGATGCTACTGAGAGATTTAAGAAAGATATTAAAAATGTTTTAGGTGATGCCTACATACTTGATATCGAAGAAGCTGATAAGGAAGATAGCTTGGTTCCAATAATACTTGAGAATAATAAATTGGTCGATCCATATGAGGAGGTCGTAAAGACCTACTCACTTCCAAAATACAACGAAGTAGATCCAAGTGGACTTGTAGCAATATTTTATACAATATTTACAGGTTTTATGATAGGAGACTTAGGCTATGGGGCCCTTGCAACAATAGCAATATTACTTGCCCTTAAGCTAAAGAAGTTCCCACCATCTACTGAGAAGAATTTGAGACTATTCTTAAGGATATCTCTTTCTGCATGTGTATTTGGAGTTATATTTGGATCAGTATTTGGTGGAATAATAGATGTACCATTTGGTTTAATAGATCCAGCAACAGACATCAACGAGCTTATAGTGATGAGCTTGGTAATAGGAGCTGTTTCATTGTTCGTCGCTTTAGCTGTAAAAGCTTATATGTATATCAGAGACGGAAAGCCAATGGATGCTATGTACGATGTAGGATTTATGTATATGGCTGTAGGTGGAGCGGTAGCTTTAGCCTTGACTAAAAACCCTATAGCAAAATGGGTTATGATTATTGGTATTTTAGGAATATTCCTCTTTTCTGGTAGAGAAGCTAAATCTATCGGAGGAAGGATTGGATCAGGTTTCTATGAAGTCTATGGACTTACAAGTTGGATAGGGGATTTCGTATCCTTCTTAAGACTTATGGCCCTAGTATTATCAGGAAGCTTCGTGGCCTATTCTGTAAACTTAATTGTAGACTTGGTCGCAGGCAATGGTTCAATCGGAGGAATCATAGCTGGAATTATAATCTTTGTTATATTCCAACTATTTAACATGTTCCTATCTTATCTATCAGCCTATGTACACGGTCTAAGACTTATATATGTAGAGATGTTTAATAAATTTTATGAAGGTGGCGGAGTTAAATTCCGTGAGATGATTGAAGATACAAAATTTGTCAAAATATTAAGAGGAGGAGACAATGAGTAATTTTTTAGTTGAAAATGGTGGTTTAGTATTTGCAGTTCTAGCAGCAGCAATCGCTACATTCCTATCAGGAATGGGTTCTGCAAAAGGTACAGGTATGACAGGTGAAGCGACAGCAGCACTTACAGTAGAAGAGCCAGAAAAGTTTGGTAAGGCACTTATCTTACAACTTCTACCAGGTACTCAAGGTCTTTACGGATTCGTAATTGGTTTCTTTATCTTCCAACAAATTACAGGTGGAGATATAGATACAGCAAGAGGTCTTTACCTACTAATGGCAGCACTTCCTGTAGGAATAGTAGGATATCACTCAGCAATAGCTCAAGGTAGAGTAGCTGTAGCAGGTGTAAACATCTTAGCTAAAAAAGAAGATGAATTCATCAAGGGTGTAATCTATTCTGTAATGGTTGAGCTATATGCTATCCTTGGATTCGTTATATCACTACTACTTGTACTAAACGCTTAATATTAGGATAAGATTATGGATAATCTTGAATTAATATTACAAAGCATAAGAGAAAAAGCAGAAAAAGAAGAAAATCAAATACTAGAAAAAAGTCAAGAAGAAGCTAAGACTATCCTAGAAGATATGGAAACTAAGGCTAAAAAAGAAGCTGATAAAATCTTAGCTGATGCTAAAAAGGAAGCTGATCTTACCATCTCAAATGAGAAAGTTTCTGCCAAAAGAGAAGCAAGGGATATCATTATCTCCGGCAAGAACTCAGCCATAGAAAGTGTTTTAGATAAGCTTTTAGTAAGTTTAAAATCTATGGACGAAGCATCTTATAAGAATTACGTCCTAAATACTTTGAAAAATTCAAATATAGAAACAGGCGAGATCCTCTTAGAAGATAGGTTTAAGAATCTTTTTAGCCTTGCTGATTTAGGAAATCTTAAAATCTCAGATGAGACAGTTGATGAAGGCTTCATCGTTAGAGATGGCAAGATAGAATATGACAATAGATTTTCTTCATTGATCAAATACAAAAGCGACGATATTAAAAAACAAATATCAGATATTCTATTTAAGTGAGGTGATTAGATGAATAAAGATGACTATATAAGCGCATCTATTTCAACGAGAATGTATGAAAAAAACCTCCTTACAAGGACTGACCTTGAAAGACTCAACGATTATGACTCTCTAAGAGATGTTTTAAATCAACTAAATGAAACAATCTACAGGGGACCTATCAACGATCTCGACAGGCCAGAAGAATATGAGAAAATTCTAAAAGATGAATTAAAAAGAGTCTACAAAGTAATTGAGGATATAGCTCCTGACAAGGAGATAATAGATTATATGAAGGAGAAATATATCTTCCACAATCTCAAAGTTTTGGTTAAGGAATTAATCCAAGATGCGGACTACTCTTCTCTTTACCTAGAGATGGGAGATGTTGACCTAGCATATATCAAGAAAAACCTCATCAAAGAAGATAGGAAAAGCGACTTTTTTGATAAAGTAGCAAGTCTTTCATCCGACAAGGAAGACAATATAGGCAAAGATCCTAGAGACCTATACCTAGACTATGCCCAAAAGGCCCTATCTTACTACGAAGATACGAAAAATCCTCAAGATATAGATATTAGCCTAGATAAGTCTTATTATGAGAAACTCTTACTAGATGCGAAAGCTCTAGACTTAGAGACTCTGACAGACTTCACTAGAGAAACAATTGATTTGATAAATCTTAAGAGCCTTCTTAGAGTTAAAAGTCAGGGCGAAGATATGGAAACTCTTGAAAAAATACTAATAGAAGGTGGCTTTATTGAGCCTATTAAGTTTAAGGAATATTTCTCTTACGAGATTAACCAACTTATAGGAAGTCTTTCTAATGCCAAAATTGGTAGCTACGTAAAAGACAGCCTAAATGATGATCTTAATCTCGATGATAATATCCTAGCTCTAGAAAAGGCCATAGATTCTCATATGACTGATTATACGAGAGATTCTAAGATGATAACTTTTGGTCCAGAGGTCCTAATGAATTATGTAATATCTAAGGAAACTGAGATTAAAAACTTGAGGATTCTACTCGTATCCAAACTCAATAAGTTGGATAAAGAATTTACTTTAGAAAAGTTGAGGAAATCTTATGTATAAGGTAGCAGTAATAGGAGATAAGGACTCAATCCTTGCATTCAAGGCATTGGGTGTTGAAGTATATACAGCAATAGATGGAGAAGATGCAAAAAAGACAATCAAAGATTTGGCTAAGAAAGAATTCGGAGTGATATTTATCACAGAAGATTTAGCCAAAGAGATTCCATCTACAATTGACAAATATAGAGAAGAAATGACTCCAGCCATTATCCTAATCCCATCAAACAAGGGATCAATGGGTATAGGACTTGCTGATATCAACAAGTCTGTTGAGAAGGCTGTAGGAGCAAACATTCTAGATTAAAGGAGCTTAATTTGAATAAAGGTAAAATTACAAAGGTATCTGGACCATTGATAGAAGCTAGCGGCTTATCTGACGCTAGTATCTACGATGTGGTTGAGGTATCAAAAGATAAGCTCATCGGCGAAATAATTGAGATGAGAGGTGATGTTGCCAGTATCCAAGTCTACGAGGAAACAACAGGGATAGGCCCTGGAGACGAAGTAGTCTCTACTGGACATCCTCTTTCAGTAGAACTTGGACCAGGAATGCTTGAGAGGATGTACGATGGGATCCAAAGACCTCTTGAGAAACTTCAAGATTTGGCAGGAGAATTCCTAAAAAGAGGTGTAACAAGCTCAGCCCTTGATAGGGAAAAGACTTGGGAATTTAACCCAATAGCAAGTGTTTCTGACAAGGTTGAAGCAGGTGATATCCTAGGAGAAGTTGAAGAGACTAGTGTTATCACCCACAAGATCATGGTTCCAATAGGCATAGCTGGAACAATCAAAGACATTAAAGCTGGCGAGTTTACAGTCGATGAAACAATAGCAATAATTGAAACAGAAGATGGCGATAAAGAAGTAACAATGCTTCAAAAATGGCCAGTTAGACAGGCTCGTCCTTCAAAAAGGAAAATTGACCCAGACGAACCACTTATTACAGGTCAAAGGGTAATAGATACCTTCTTCCCTGTTGCTAAGGGCGGTACTGCAGCAATTCCTGGACCATTCGGTTCTGGTAAGACTGTAGTCCAACACCAGATAGCAAAGTTTGCCGATGCTGACATAGTAATCTATGTAGGTTGTGGTGAACGTGGAAACGAGATGACTGACGTACTTAACGAATTCCCTGAGCTTATAGATCCAAAGACAGGCGAATCAATCATGAAACGTACAGTTCTTATAGCAAACACTTCAAACATGCCAGTAGCAGCCCGTGAGGCAAGTATCTACACAGGAGTTACCCTTGCAGAATACTTTAGAGATATGGGCTATAACGTAGCTATGATGGCAGATTCCACATCTAGATGGGCAGAAGCCCTCCGTGAGATGAGTGGTCGTCTTGAAGAGATGCCAGGAGATGAGGGATTCCCTGCTTATCTTGCAAGTAGAATCGCAGACTTTTATGAAAGAGCAGGAAAGGTTGAAGTTTTAGGATCAAGGAATGATATAGGTTCCCTATCTGTAATAGGAGCAGTAAGCCCTCCAGGAGGAGACTTATCAGAGCCTGTTACCCAAGCTACCCTTCGTATAGTTAAGGTCTTCTGGGGACTAGATTACGACCTATCCTACCAAAGACACTTCCCAGCTATAAACTGGCTATCATCTTATTCTTTATATCAAGACAAGATGGATAAATATATAGACGGCGAAGTCGACGAAGAATTCTCCAAGAACAGGAAGAGATCTATGAGTCTACTCCAACAAGAATCAGGACTTCAAGAAGTTGTAAGGCTGGTAGGACGTGACGCCCTATCTGATGACGATAAGTTAAAACTTGACGTAACCAAGTCAATCAGAGAGGACTATCTCCAACAAAACGCCTTCCACGATGTAGATACTTATTGTTCGCTAAGAAAACAAGATAAGATGCTTGCTACTATTCTTTACAATTACGATAAGTCACTAGAAGCCTTATCTAATGGAGTGGACCTAGAAGAAATTGAGAAACTTCCAGTTCGTGAGAAGATAACAAGACTAAAACTAATCTCAGAAGATGACTTAGGAAATATCGAAGAGATTAGAAGTGAAATTGATAAGCAAATTGAAGAGCTTATAAGGGAGGCATAATGTTAAAAGAATATAAAACAGTTTCTGAAGTAGTTGGCCCTCTTATGCTCGTTCAAGGAGTAGAGGGTGTAAGCTTTGATGAGCTTGTAGATATAGAAATGCAAACAGGTGAGCGTCGTCGTGGTCGTGTAATAGAGATTGCCGAAGATCGCGCCATGGTCCAACTTTTCGAAGGATCTACAGGGATCAACCTTAAATCAACTTCAGTAAGATTTCTAGGAAGACCTCTTGAGCTTGGCGTATCAGAAGATATGATAGGCCGTGCCTTCAATGGTCTAGGAGAGCCAATCGACGAAGGCCCTGCTATAATTCCTGAAGAAAAACGTGACGTAAATGGTACAGCTATAAACCCTGTATCAAGAGACTATCCATCAGAGTTTATCCAAACAGGAATCTCAACCATAGACGGACTAAATACCCTAGTTCGTGGACAAAAGCTTCCAATATTTTCTGGAAACGGACTTCCACACAACCAAGTAGCAGCCCAAATTGCAAGACAAGCGAGAGTTTTGTCAGATGATGAAGGCTTTGCGGTTGTATTTGCAGCTATCGGTATTACATTTGAAGAAGCACAATTTTTCATGAATGACTTTAGAAAAACTGGAGCCCTAGATAGGTCCGTCCTATTTATGAACCTTGCAGATGACCCAGCTATAGAGCGTCTATCAACACCAAAGATGGCTCTTACAGCAGCAGAATATCTTGCCTTTGAAAAGGACATGCAAGTTCTTGTAATTATGACAGATATGACTAACTACGCAGAAGCCCTTCGTGAGGTTTCAGCTGCTCGTAAGGAAGTACCAGGACGTCGTGGATATCCAGGTTATCTTTATACAGACCTTTCAACAATCTATGAAAGAGCTGGAAAGCTTCGTGGAAAGCCAGGAACAATTACACAAATTCCAATTCTTTCCATGCCAGAAGATGATATCACCCACCCAATCCCAGACCTTACAGGATATATTACAGAAGGCCAAATTATCCTTAACAGAGAGCTTTATAACCAAGGAATTGAGCCACCTGTATCAATCCTACCATCCCTATCAAGACTTAAGGATAAGGGTATAGGAAAGGGCAAAACTAGGGAAGACCATGCTGATACAATGAACCAAATCTATGCAGCCTACGCATCAGGAGTTGACGCAAGAGAGCTTCAAAAGATTTTGGGTGATTCTGCCCTATCAGATGCAGACCTTGCCTTTGCTAAGTTTGCCAAAGAATTCGAAGAAAGATACATCAACCAAGGTTACTACACTAACAGAACCATAGAAGATACCCTAAACCTAGGTTGGGAGCTTCTAAAAATTATACCAAAATCAGAGCTTAAGAGAATTGACGATAAGTTAATTGAAAAATATTTAGATTAGGAGTTAAGTATGGCAAGATTAAAAGTAACGCCAACGAGGATGAATCTAAATACCTTAAAAGAGCGACTTGCTACGAGTAAGCGTGGCTATAAGCTATTAAAGGATAAGCAAGATGAGCTTATGAGACAATTCTTGGAGCTTATTAGGAAAAATAAAAAACTAAGAGAAGAAGTAGAGAAGGAATTAGAGGATTCCTTTTCAGACTTCCTTATAGCAAGTGCTTTTATGAGCCCGGAATTTATGGAGGAAGCAGTAAGCTTTCCTACTCAAAAACTTGGCGTTGATATAAGTATCAAAAATGTCATGAGTGTAAGAATTCCTAAGATGGAATTTAAGGTCGAAGAAAATGAGAACGCCAGCATGTTCCCATATGGCTGTGCAGAAACATCCGCCGGCCTTGATAAGGCCCTAAAGGGACTTAATGAAGTTATGAATAGGCTCTTAGAGCTTGCGGAGCTTGAAAAGACAACACAGCTTATGGCAGATGAGATTGAAAGCACAAGAAGAAGGGTAAATGCCCTAGAATACAGGACTATCCCAGATCTTGAAGAGACAATCAAATATATAAGAAGCAAGCTAGAAGAAAACGAAAGAGCTACTATATCTAGACTAATGAAGGTAAAAGATATTATAGCTGAACAAAAATAAGCGTAGAGGAGAAGGCCAGTAGGTCTTCTTTTTTTACCTTAAATTACAAAAAAGCTTTAATATATAGCAAAAATCAGTATAGTATAAATTGCGCGGAAAATATCTTTTTGACAAAAAGTCAGCTAGATATTTCTTCTATATTAGAAAATTGAGGGGTTTTATGGAAAATAAAAAATCAAAACCGGCCTTAGTCTTTGCTCTATTGGCTATAGGTCTTAGTATATACATTTCAAAAACAGGAGTGGATACCTATTCCAGTATATGGTCCTTATTTCCACCAGTCGTAGCTATTTTTATAGCTCTTTTTACTAAGGAAGTTTTCTCTTCCCTATTTTTAGGAATAACAATAGGAGCAATCCTTGCTTCCAAGGGCTCTATTGCGAGATTTTTAAACAATATCGTAAGCGAAGGCTTTATCGAGTCTATATCACAAACATCAGGGATCTATATTTTCCTAGTAGTTTTGGGAATAATGGTAGTTCTAATAAATTATTCTGGAGGATCTCGTGCCTTTGGTAAATGGGCTCACTCCAAGATTAAGGATAGAAAACAATCACAGATCGCGACATTTTTTCTTTGCATCATGCTTTTTATAGATGATTACTTTAATTGTCTAACAAGTGGATCTGTGATGAAGCCAATTATAGATTCTCACAAGGTATCAAGGGCTAAGCTTGCCTACATAATCGATGCAACAGCAGCTCCAGTTTGCATGATAGCACCTATCTCTTCATGGGCTGCGGCAGTTTCTGGCTATGCAGAATCAGGATCTTATTCAGGAATAGAGCTTTTCGTAAAGGCAATTCCCTTTAACTTCTACTCTCTTTTAACCCTATTCTTTGTAGTTTGTATAATTGGCTTTAACAATGACTATGGTCCAATGAAAGATTACGAAGATAAAGCTCAAACAACTGGAGATATCAGCATAAGAAAGGAAGAGCTAATCGATCATAGCAAGGTAAACAGAGAAGGGGCTGTGATAGACCTAGTCTTTCCAATACTTGTCCTTATAGTATCTTGTGTCCTAAGTTTGATTAATGTGGGAGGATTTTTCGATAGTGGAAGTCCAAACTATCACGATTTTGTAAATGCCTTTGCCAATACAGATTCATCAATCGCCCTTGCCATGGGATCAATTGTGGCTTTAATCATAAGCATAATATTTTTCGTGGTAAGGAAGGTAATGTCATTTGAAAAGTCAATGGAATCTATATCAGAAGGATTTTCATCAATGGTATCTGCCATTCTAATTTTAACTATGGCGACAAGCCTAAAGAATATATCAAACGACCTATTAGGATCTACCAATTTCGTTGGAGGTCTTATGGAAAATGCAGCAATCGGATTAAGCTCATTTTTGCCTGTAGTTATTTTTGTGGTTGCAATATTTTTAGCCTTTGCTACAGGAACAAGTTGGGGGACTTTCGGTATATTAATACCAATAGTTGTGTCCATGTTTGACCCACATGATCCTATATTTTTAATAGCTATATCTGCAACCCTTTCAGGATCAGTTTGTGGAGACCACTTATCTCCAATATCAGATACGACTATAATGTCATCTACTGGAGCAGGATGTGTTCACCTAGACCATGTCAAAAGCCAACTACCTTATGGCCTAACTGTGGCTTTAGTATCTTCGCTTGCCTACATTATAGCTGGCTTTACCCATTCTTTTGTTCTTCCTTTAGCCTTTGGGATTATAGTAATCCTAGGCCTTATGCTTGTCCTAAAAAAGAGGGCTTAGGAAGGATTTTTTCTTTTGACAAGGAAAGCTTTTATGTATATAGTCTATATTAGATAATATAAGAAAGAACGGAGAAAAATAAATGGAAACTGGACCCTACCATGGTTTGATTACAACACTTAGTATAATATTATTGCTTTTTATAAATGGAGTATTTACAGCAATTCACACAGGACTTATCAGCTTAAATACATCAAAACTAGAGGAAGATTCCCTAGATGGAGATGAGAAGGCTAGTTCAATCCTTAAGATTTTATCAAATCAGGATAGACTCAACCAATCCTTCGAGATAGCCAATATTATATTTTCTCTTTTGACCATAGCTTACTTTGCAAAAAGGCTAAGAGAGGTCAGTTCAGATGGCTATTTTTGGGGAGGAATCTTATCAGAAAGATGGGTGACTATAGTTGCTATAATAGTATATACGATTCTTAAGCTGATATTTGTAGACAAAATCCCCCAAAGAATTGGCGTAAGATTCCCAATGGAGATTACTAAAAGAGCGATAGGTCTTACTAAGCTCATCATGATCATTACAAGACCTATTGTGGCCTTTACTACAGCTGTGACCAATCTTTTTATGAATATATTTGGTATAGAAGCTAAGAATATTCAAAAGCAAGTTACAGGTGAGCAGATTAAATCAATTGTCCAGATAGGTGAAGATCAGGGAATCCTAAGACCTATGGAGTCTAAGATGATCCACTCCATAATGGCCTTTGATGACTTACTTGCAGAAGAGATAATGACTGCAAGGACCGATGTCTTTATGATTGATATCAACGATAAGGACAAGGAGTATCTCGAAGAGTTTGTCAAGATAAAGCATGCGAGGATTCCAGTCTATGATGAGGAAGTAGATAATATCTTAGGAATTGTCTATACCAAAGACTTCCTCCTTCAAGCGACAAAAGTAGGGATTAGAAATGTAGAAATCAAACAAATCCTAAGACCTGCCTACTTTGCTCCTGACAAGATAGAAACCGACAAGCTCTTTTCTGATATGCAGAAGAAACATATCCATATGGCGATTTTGATAGACGAGTACGGTGGATTTTCTGGAGTTGTGACTATGGAAGATTTGATAGAGGAAATTGTAGGGGATATAGATGATTCTTACGATTATGATATTCCAGAAATTAAGGAAAATGGTAGGGATGTCTTTGTAGTCAAGGCTTCTGTCGGTATCAAGGATCTAAATGAGAAGATAAATATAGATATAGATGAAGATAACGAAAATTACGATTCCTTGGGCGGATTTATTTTAGATAGATTGGGCTATATACCAGAAGAGGATTCCAAGCTTTCCTTTGATTATAATGGCTACGAGATCAAAATCCTCTATATAGAAGATAACAGAATCAAGGCTGTTAGGATTAGAAAATTAAAAAATAAAGAAGATAAGGAAGACTAGACGATTCTCCTTGTTTTAGGCTCTATGCGGGCTTAAGGCAGGGAGATTTTTTATTGGATTAAATATTTGTATATAAATATTCTAACCTTTATTTTGGGTACATACTTAATAATATCTTATGTTAGCAAGGGATATAATCATCATATAATTGAGCTAGGCCCTAAGTTCAATAGAATTATGAGTCTTTTAGATAAAAGCTTTAAAATTTTGGGCATAATATTTCTAGATAAATATATCTACTTAGATATATTTGAGGAGTAAAAATGGAAAAAGAAAAGCTAAAAATTATCATAGGCCTTCATAAAAATGTCAAGGAGCTCGATAGGAGGACCCTAGATATAGCAAGGAGCTATGGGCTTTCCTTCAGTCAGTTTATGGTTCTAGAAGCCTTGGATTCTAAAGGAAACCTATCTATAGGAGAGGTTAGGGAGGCAATTCTATCAAGTGTCGGGACTATTTCACTTGTAGTTAAAAATCTTGAGAAGATGGGATATGTAAAAAGAAAGACAGATGAAAATGACAAGAGAGTCTCTATCCTATCCCTTACTGGCGAGGGGAGGGCTGTGATAGAGAAGATCATTCCAGAAAATGAGACCATGATATATGATTATATGAAGGACTTAAGTGAAGAGGAAACGTCAACTCTTCTTAGCCTTCTAAAGAAATTAGGAGCAAATATTGATAATTAATAGGATTTTGCCATTAACTAAGCTTATTTAGGATGGTAGGAGACCGTAAAAGATATCAGAAGGCTAGAAGACTTGAGAAGGAAGATTTTAGAGATAATTTAGAATTAATTAAGGAGACAAGATGAAAATAGGACTATTAGTAGGTTCCCTAAGACAGGGATCATTCAACAGAAAAATTGCAGAACTTTCAAAAAAAGTTATAGATGAAGGAAATGAAGCGGAGATTATAGATATATCTTACCTTCCTTTCTATAACCAAGATTATGACGGGGCAAATCCAATAGAGGAATATACAAGGATAAGAGGTGCGCTTAGAAAATATGACGGATACATCTTTTTTACTCCAGAATACAACCGCTCCCTTGCACCAAGTCTTAAGAATGTTATAGATATAGGAAGCCGTGATCCAAGGGGTAACCTATGGGATGGGAAGGTTGCGGCGGTATTTTCTGCCTCCATGGGATCTACTGGAGGAGCTATGGGAAATCATGCCCTAAGGCAGAGCTTCGTCTATGTAAATTTAATTACCATGAATCAACCGGAAGTCTATATACCAGCTATTCACACTCTCTTTGACGAAGAGGGCAAGCTAGTAGATAGCACTAGGACTTTTGTAGAAGATGCTACAAGAGACTTTGTAGATTTCGCAAGAAAACATTCATAAAAAGAAGCCTTAGTGGAGGATGAAGAAATTTCAAATCCATTAAGGCTTTTTTATTGGGAAAATTATTATTTACGGAATTAATAATTGTTCCCCTTATAAGGAACTTAAGATAAATTCTGTAATTCTATGAGTTGATTTGTTTTACTTTTCTAAAAATTTTAAAATAAATTTCAAGTTAAGTTTTAATGGGTTAGATTTCCATAATTATTGTCATTTTCCAAATATTATTACTCAATCATTGAAGAGTTCATCATCTTATCATACTTTTCAAAATAGACGAAAGATCCATCGAGAAGATAGATATTATGAAAACCGTAATGAGCTAGCATTTTGACAGCATTTGAAGACTTTCCTCCATTTGCATCGTAGAAGATAATCTTCTCATCCTTTGGTAGAAAATCATGGTCATTTCTTAAATCCTTGCCGGCAAGAGAGATGGCGCTTTTGATATGGCCCTTTTCGTAAGAGGCCTTATCTCTTAGGTCGTAGATCCTATAATTCTTATACGATTCGATTAATTCATGAATTTTGACATCCTTAAGCCTTCCTTCGAAGATGTTAATAGCCTGGTTTGCTAGGACATTTGTAGCATCTTCTACGGTAGAATATAGGGGCTGGTAGGCAAGCTCTAAGTCGTAGAGATCAAATATACTTGCTTCTTGCTTAATCATACTAGCGATTACATCAATTCTCTTATCTACTACTCCGAAACCTAGGCCCTGGGCTCCGTAGATTCTCCCGTCTTTATCATCGAAGAGTAGCTTAAGATAAATTGGCTTAGAATTTGGCATAATTCCAACAGAGTCCTTGTGAGCGATAAGACAAGTCTTATAAGCTAGACCCAAATCGGATAAACTTTTCTCATTAAGACCAGTCATTGCGATATTTAAGTCGAAACTTCTTAGGGCGAAGGTCCCAATAAATTCTGGAGGAGTCGCCCTTTTTCCTAAGAGATACTTCGCTAAATATTTTGCCTGTCTATGGGCAGGCCAAGCGAGATTAAGCTTGGTCTTTTTCTTTGTTAGGAAGTTTCTTGGATTAATAACATCCCCTATAGCAAAAATAGCCTCATCGCTTGTCCTAAAATTATCATCTACTTTGATAGATCCATCATCCTCAAGGTCAAGGCTAGCTTTCTCTGCAAGATCACTAAGGGGTCTTGCTCCTAGAGCAAGTATTACTAGATCTGCCTTCTTTTTTGAATTATCATCGAATCTTACATAATCTTTCTCGATTTCTACAAGCGACTTGCCCTCGATAATATTTATATCATTATCCCTAATATTTTCTTTGATAAAGCCCTTAAGGTCCATATCTATGATAGATAAAAGGGAGGTGTTTTTTCTTATGAGCATGGAGATATTAAGCTTCTCTAGCTTGTGGAGGGATTCTGCAGCCTCTATTGCTACGAAGCCACCTCCAGCAATGAAGACTTCTTTAACTTCATTTTCTTCCAAGTATTTTCTGATATTTTCTACATCTACTACGTTTTTTACTGAGAAGACATGCTCATGTTCGTAACCTGTGATAGATGATGGTCGATTTTCCTTAGTCCCAGGGGCAAGGATTAGATAATCGTAAGTCTCTTTAAAACTCTTGCCACTTAACTTATCCAAAACATTGACGTATTTTTCCTCCCTATTTATAGAGATTACTTCATGAAATCTTTCTGCCTTAATATTATAAGATCTGGCAAAAGACTCAGGAGTCCTATTTATAAGGGATGAAGAATTTTCTATATCATAGGAAAGATAGTAGGGGATTTCACAATTACCAAAGGATAAATCCCTATCTTTCTCAAACATTACAATCTCCACATCTTCGTTTAGCCTTCGTAGACTTGCAGCAAAGGTAGCTCCGCCGGCAACAGCTCCAACTATAACAACTTTCATAAAATCCTCTCTTTCTATACTTAGTAAGCTTTTACCCAAAAGAGGAAATAAATACCGATTTATAATAAAAATCATCAAATATTTGTAAAAATATTCAAGCAAAAAGCATGTTAGGAAGATGAATGATTAATGGAAGTTATAAATCTATAACTTAAATAATCGTAAATCTTCCAACATGCTTTAATCTCTAGAATAAGACGCTTTCGTCAAGAGCCTTATCTGAGTGTAGGGTTCTGATATCTATACTAATATTTTTATCGTGAAGTTTCTTAAAATACTCTCTGTCTTTATCTCCAACATAGATATTTTCATTTATCTTATCCTTATTAGGAAGCTCTCTCATGTTACCAAGATTTACTGTACCTATATTAAGACCAGCATCAACAAGCTTATAAGCATCTTCTGGACTTTCAACAAGGATAAGAGCCTTAGAGTCTTCGCGTGTTTCTTCGATTTCTTTTATAGTTCTATCGATTGTCCAAAACACAGTCTCAGCGAAAAGAGGTGTTGCTATGTTCATTAGCTTTTGTGCCTGTCTATCCTCAGAAGTTTCATCATTACAAACAACTATAAGATCACAATCTTCAGATTTAACCCATTCTCTGCCGACTTGGCCGTGGAGCAATCTGTCGTCAATTCTAGTAAATACTATCTCTGCCATTATTTCTCCTTATAAATTCTGTTTTTAATTGTTTCTCTATTTTATAGACTATATTATAATTTGAAAATATCTTTTGTCAAATATTATAGGGCTTATTTGAGACTATAGCAAGGATTTTCGAAGCATTATATTTAGGGAGGAGCCCCTAGAGCAGTAAGCTATTAGGGGCATGAAATTTATATTAGAATTCTTATTATTTATAGTCGTCCTTTTTTCTTGTAGTAAATAGGCCTGCTATGGAAGCTACAAGACCTAGAACTACAGATGAGATAGATTCTAAACCTGTTTTAACATTATCTTCAGATTTTTGTGGAATATTGTAATCCTTCTTATTAGCTTCATTTACTTGGTTGATTTTCTCTATGGATATACCCTTATTTATCTGTTCTATTTCTTCTTTGTTAGAAGAATCTGTAATTTTATCATTTTCCTTCTTAGAATTATCAAGCTTATCTTTTTCCTTATCAGGATTTGTTGGTTCAGCTTCTTCTTTTATCTTTGGATCTTTTAGATTATCCAAGGCATTCTTTTTAATTTCGTCAAGTATTGATTCTAAGGAATCATAGTCTATTTCCTTCGGATCTTTTTCCTTATCAGTTTCTTTACCGATTTGATGATCCTTATCATCAGGAAGAGCTGGAGTGTTTTCATCCTCAGGCTTTATCTCTGGACTTTCTCCACTTGCTTTCAACAATTCATCTACAAGACTATTTAGTCCTTCCAGAGTGTTGGCCCTTTTTACCTTATCTATAAACAATGGGGAAGTGATGTTGTTTTTGGCAAGTTTTTCTATAGCATCTTTCTTAGCTTCTTCTAGTTTTTTCTCATATTCTTTCTTGTAAGCATCATTTAGTCTAGAAAGTCTTTCATAAATCTCAGCTTCGCTTTTCTCGTTGATTAAATCATTTGCTTCTAGATAGTCCATATGATCTAATAGTCTTCTAATATATGGATCTTCTCCCTTATAAGCTTCTAGATCTTTCTTAAGTTTTTGATAGTCGGTAGTTTTATTGTATCCTTGAGCTTTTTTATATAAGTTAAATCTTAACTCAGCAGCAGAGACGAAAATATCATTTTCACCTTTAGAGCCACCATGAGAATTATTGACTGTTAGGATAAATTTCTTCATATTTATAGGCTTATCGAAGTCAACTTTTTGCCAAGCTGGTGAGTTTGGCCAGTCTTTGATTTCAAAAGTATGAACTTCTCCTTTATCATCGATAATCTCAAGTTTGGCATTTCTTATCCTACCATTAGAGCCAGATTGTCTAGGAAGTTGGTCTAGACTTATTACTTCTGTAGGATTTTTAAAGTTAACCTCTAGTTTTTCTCCCATTATAGATCTATTCCAAGGGGAGTGGTATATAGAAGATACATTGTTATCAAAAGCAGAAAGAATTGAACTTGCCCCATCCTGGCTTGGAACATCGAATGAGTCAATGTCATCAGCATCAATAGATTTTTTGATATTTTCTAGGTCGTTTTGGGCTTTCTCATAATCCTTGATTAGCTTATTGGCTTCCTCGACTGTTAGTTCTTTACCATCTGCTAATTCTATTTCTTTTAGGGCGTCTTGGTAGTCGTTTACACTTTCTTTTGTATAGTCCTTGTAGTTTTTATTTTCTGATAGATTGGACTTAAAAGAATCTAGGATGAGATTAGCTGTTAATTCAGAAGGGGATATGGTTAGATTATCTAAGATAAAGTCTTGATATCCTCTGAAGTTTGCCGTATTTCCACCGGTTCCTTTGGTATCTGCACCCTTGTTTGTTGAGAGGATTCCTATCCATCTGTTCTTGCCACCTTCTACCAAAAATTTTGCTCTTTTGGCCTTTGAGCTGTTTTCCCAAGTATTGCCTAGGCTATATATCTTGTAGTCGCTAGCTGCTTGGTATTCTCCTTCTCCAATGACAAAGGCGTATGTTCCGTCACTACCTGCTTCGTAGTCGAATTCTACTAGGTAGGTTTTGCCTTCCTCAAAATTATAGTTTTGAGGAATTGTTTGATAGAGAAGTCTATTTCTTCCAACTAGACCGTTTGTTTTAAGTGACCATTTTCCATCTATTACATCGGATATTACTTTTCCATTCCAATCCCTTTGGGTGTAAGGATCGTTCTTTTCTGAAAGGTGAGTTCTATTATCTTCTACTCCTTCAACATCTCCTATTACAAATGGGAAGATACCTTGGGCTGAGTTTTCGAAGTCTTGTTTAAAAACTTTAGAATCATCAGTATCATGACCTTCATCAAACATATTGGAATTGTTTTCTACTAGTCTTAGTCCATCGAAGTAGCTTGCACCTTCACCTTCTTCTCTTGAGATTGTTACTGTTACATTAGATACATCATCTCCAGTTGTAAAGAAGACATACATGTTTTGGAAGTAACTTGTATCATCAACTGTGGCATTATTTGTGAGTGTATTGTGTTCATAGGCCTTGATATAGTTTTGAGCAAGGGATCTGTTGGTAGAGTTTGATACAACTTTTGATCCTGTATCGACACTAATTTGAGCCTTAGCATCAGATCTATTGTCAACACCTACATAAAGAGCATAGCTTGTATTTGGCTTAAGGTTGGTAAGTTTCTGGCTTAAGTTTACTTTTTCCTTATTGTTTTCTATTCTAAGCATTGGGTTATCTGCCTGGCTTCTTGAAATGTCGACAGAGTCATCACTATTTCCTTCTATCTGCCAAGAATCTAGATTACCGCTATTAAAGCCGGTGTCTTTGATATGCATTCCGCTAGACCAATTCATATCCTTAACTTGCTCACCAGATTGGTCCATCTTATTTTTGTAAAGAACATAAGGGGTATCTGTTTCTAAATCTAGGGTGATCTTTCCATCTACTATAGATATTTCCTTTTCTTCAACTCTTCCCAGATCTGTTAGCTTGTATACATAAGCTTTTCCTGTCCAATCATCTGGCATATCAAATGTCTTTGCTCCACCAGCTGGATTATAGAAATACATCTTTTCTTCTTCAGCAGCAAGTTTATCGCCCTTGCTATCGTTATACCAAGGAATGAGATAAGATCCATCTTCATTAAAGATTTTCCTACCATCAAGGGTCATGGTTCTTTGTCTGTAGCCTTCGGAGTTAAAGTCGTTTGATACACGGTTTATTTCTAGCTCATGGTCATCGTTTTTAAGTCTTATAAACATTTCAGGAGTCCACTCGTAAGTAGAACCATCATTTGACATAAGTACTGGCTTGCCGTTTTTCCATTCGACAACCTCAAAGTGTTGGATGAACTTGCTTGGAAGGTTGGTTTTATACAAGGTTTGGATAAAGTTTCTGTAGTTACTTCTTCCTTGCCATCCTTCAAAGTCTTTCATATCATATCCGCCCAAGAGAGGATTTATAGCTGCTCCTCCATAGGATGGGTAGTTACCAACCCAAGAATCTTTTTGGTGGTTTCTGATAAATCTTGTTATATTTGAGTTGATACCCTTTAGAGAATAGCCACCATAGGTAAGATCTGCTGCCCAGTGTTGGAAAGTTGAGTCGTACTCACCAGCATAGCCCCATTCGAAGGCTGCTCTCCATCCATGCTCATTTAATTCCGTAGCTAGGGTGTGGGTAGCCCAGGCTTGGTTATCGCCTGATTGTCCGTTGCCCCATACATCAACATAAATAAAGTCAAGAGCATTTGTGCCTAAAGCTTTTTTAAGGTCGGTCCATCTATCATATCTATCATCTGCGAGATCGTAGCTTGCATCTATATTTATACCTTGGTCTATCCAGTTCCAACCATAAGCATAGGAACCGTCTTTATTTTTCCTTAGTCTTTCTGGATTGAAGTATTTACTTTCAGGATATGTTTCGGATGCATTGACGTGGATTCCTATCCTTGCTCCAAAGTCTTTTCCTTCTTCTAAGAGATACTTCATATCGCTTGCTCCACCGATTCTTTTACCTATATCGGCGTAGTTTAAGTGACCTGAATCGTGACCTTCTGATCCATATCCTTTTAGAAGGATCATTTGTCCGAGACCGTCAGAGTGAAGGTAGACCTTCTTTAGATTATCTAGGGTCATTAGGAAAGGATTTTGTGCTTGGGATCCAAAGTTCATCGCAATTCTTTGAGCAACTAGATCTTTGGTATATTCAGAACCCATAGGATTGTTCATGATTTTTCTATAGGCTATGGCTCCATCTTGCCAATCTATCTTTTTGTCATCATTCAAATCATCTGTAAGGATAACCTTGGAGTGAGGTAGTTCTTTCCAGGTTCTCTCATTATAAATCCAATACTGGCCAGTTTCTTTGCCATTTTCATCACGCATGTTATGGGCTCTTTGATAATAATAAGGACTTGAGGCAAGACCTAGGTAGTTAGTCCTTCCGAAGGTATCTTTGTTTGTCTTAATCCTTGTAAAGGCTTTGCCTCCATTGAGACTTTCGTCGTATTGAGAGTTTGACCAAAGACCTGCTGCAAGATATCTATCAGATACAAAGCCATACATATAGCCTTCATTTTTGTCATTATAATTTTCTAGAGGATTAGTAACATCGATGTGGACATCGCCAGATACCCTCACGTTTGTATTCATTTTGGCTCCGTCAAACTTGGCCTCTTCATGATCTGATGATACAGATACAAGGTTGTTTGAACCGAAATCTATTTTTTCAAGTAGGAGCCTTTTGTCTTTTATTTTCTCTCCACCCTTGATGTCATTGTTATTTTTGATTCTTTCAACCTTAAAGTCTAAGATGTTATCTTCAACGGAAATTACAGCATCAATTTCCGCATCGATTTTATTTTCTTCATCCTTGACCTTCATCTTGTAGCGAGCGGCTGATTCAGATATCATTTCGAATTCTACGTCTGGTTTGACTTTTATGTCATTGATACGGAGAGAGTCTATGAAGTCTTCATTTCCTGGTAGAGTTCTTCCCTTGTAGGTGTATTCCTTAATTCTTGGGAATTTTGAGTCGATTTTGACATCCATATCAGCTGATTTGATATTGGTGTAGGAAGCCTTACTATCGTCAAAATCTTCTCCTTGATCGACTTTACTTTCTTCCTTAGGAATGTTATTTTGATCTTGAGTTTTTACTAAGATAGAAGTTTTTTCATCACCCCATTGACCGAGCTTTAGCTCAAGTCCTGAGTTTTCTTTTAACTTATCCCACACATCTCCTGGAAGAACATATGTATCAAAAGCCTTGTCGTCATTTACAGTAGCATTTAGTTGGCCGTCTTTAGTTATACTAATATTAAGATTTTGTTCTTCATTGATTTTAGGAATAGCCTTCCTAGGGCCTTGATACCGGCTGCCATTTCCATCAATCTTGTATTCCCAGAACCAACCTGCCTGGTCATAGCCTACAAAAATAGCTGAATTGTTATCCTTAGCCCTGTTTAAGAATACTCCAAACCTACTTTCTTTAGGATTTGATATATCCTTAAAGTTGATATTGAAGTTTGTTCCTTCTTTTGAAGATTTCAACCCCTCTTTGGAGTAGTTGGCTGTATTTAAGCCGTTATCATTATTTTTGTTAGATTCTAATTTATTGTATCTAACCCCTTCATCTATGACTTCTTCTACTTCTTCGCCGTTTTTTGAAGTTTTATCCCATTCGATAACTTCTTCTTTCTGGCTGTTTCCAACAGAGCTTTCTTCTATCTCTTGAGAATTATCAGGAGATAGCTCTAGAGAATCGTTTTCTAATTTTTTAGGATCTTTTAATTTTTCTTCCTCTAGATCATTTAGCTCATCTTTTTCTTCGATATCTTCATCAATATCTACTTTTGTATCTTCTTCCTTCTGATCATCTCTTGTGTCTTCTTTATTTTCTAACTCTTCTACTTCTTCTTTTTGAGAATCATCATCTATTAAAGCTTCTTTAGTATCTTTATCATTAGAATCATTTTGATTGTTTGGGGTTTCTTCATCAAAAGGTTCATTTTTTTCAATACTTTCTTGATATTCTGATGGAGGAGTTTCCTCCTTGCTATCGATGTTTGGACTATTAGCATAGGCTAGTCCATAGTTCATTGTAGAAAAAATACTCATTCCGATAACTGCTGCTATTAATTTTGTCGGAATCTTTTTATTTCTTTTTTCTTCTACTTTACTATTTTCCTTTACCATCTGATCCTCCTTAATTTAATCTGATATGGTAACTACCACTTATCTATATGTTAACATTTTCCTAGATGAATTGCAATATATTTTTAAGTTATTTTTGGAAAAATAAGTGAGATTTGAGAAGTTTTTGCTAAAAAATAATAAAAAAGAGATTTATAAAAAAATAAATAATAAAAGTTATAGGTATTATATGTAGTAACCATTAGAAAAGCACTACTCTGTTTGGCAAAGTAGTGCTTAATTTTATTTCCATATATCTTCTGGATAAAGATTTTCTTCAAACATTTTCTTAAATGATTTCTTGGCAGGGGAGAGGTCTTCTTTGTAGGTTATGCCTATCCATTTTTCATCTGTTGGAAGTATTGTTATATCTGCCTTTTCTTCTTCAATTAGCTCTCCTATCATATCAGGGAGTACGTATTCTGCACTGTCTAGTTTATCTTTATTTTCTTCTAAATATTTTATGAAATGTTCTTCGCAAAGTTCTATGAAAGCTGGGTAGGAAGCCCACAAGTTCATTGATACTAGGGATTCTAGATTGAGTAGGTCAGAGTCTAGTCCTTCTTTGCTTGAAAGAGTTCCGTCTTCTTCTAGTTTTATTTCGTGTGTTTCTATTATGTCTGTTAATTTGTTATTACTATCTCCTACAGAGACTCCTCTTGTTACAGTTCCGTTGTCTGATAGGGTGTTTTTTAGCTTGTAGCCTGCCATGGCGATTTGAAGCTTACCATCTTCCTTCTCGTCATGATTTACCAAAAAGTAGTGAAGATCTTTGAAAACTTCCTTTCCATAGTAATCGTCAGCATTTATTATTAGGAAAGGTTCATTTACTAAATCCTTGGTAGCAAGGACTGCATCGACTGTGCCCCAAGGTTTTTTCCTATCCTTAGGACTTTCAAATCCATTAGGTAGGGTCATATCTTGGTAAGCGTATTCTACATCGATTATTTTTTCTATTCTATTTCCGATTATTTCTTTGAAATCTTTTTCTATTTCTTCTCTTATTATAAAGACAACCTTGTTAAAGCCTGCCTTCATTGCATCGTAGATTGAATAGTCTATGATTGTATAGCCATTATCATCCATTTTTGCTAGTTGCTTTATTCCTGCTCCGTATCTTGAGCCTATTCCTGCTGCAAGAACTACGAGTGTTGTATTCATTTTCCATCTCCTTGTTCATATCCGTTTGGGTTTTGTGATTGCCATCTCCATGAGTCTTCGCACATTTCTTCTATTCCGTTTTCTGCGACCCAGCCTAGGACTTCTCTGGCCTTTTTTGCATCTGCAAAGCATTTGGCTATGTCGCCTTCACGTCTAGGTGCTATTTCGTAAGGGACATCTTTCCCGCTAGCCTTCTCGAAGGCCTTTACCACATCGAGGACTGAGTATCCCCTTCCAGTAGCAAGATTTATTATCTCGACCCCGTTAAGCTCATCAATCTTATCTACCGCTAGGACGTGGCCTTTGGCAAGGTCTACCACGTGGATATAGTCTCTTACTCCAGTTCCGTCATGGGTATCGTAGTCATCACCGAAAATTGATAAGTGATCTAGCTTTCCTATAGCCACTTGTGAAATATAAGGAAGGAGGTTGTTTGGGATTCCCTTTGGGTCTTCGCCAATTTTTCCAGACTTGTGGGCTCCGATTGGGTTAAAGTATCTTAAAAGAACTACCTTCCATTCAGGATCTGCTGTGTGAAGGTCTGTCATAATTTGCTCCATCATAGACTTAGACCAGCCGTAAGGGTTGGTACATTCACCCTTTGGGAAGTCTTCTGTGATAGGCACACTTTCAGGATCTCCGTATACAGTTGCTGATGAAGAAAATATTATGTTTTTGCAGTTTACATCTCTCATAACTTCAAGGAGTGTTAGGGTTCCGGTGATGTTGTTGTGATAGTATTCTAGTGGTTTTTTGACTGATTCTCCCACAGCTTTAAGGGCTGCGCAGTGGATTACTACGTTTATTTTATCTTTTACAAAAACTTCCTTTAGGCTTTTCTTATCTAGAATATCAGCTTCGTAGAAATTGGGACTTTTGCCTGTAATTTCTGCGACTCTTTTTACTGCAAGTTTAGAAGAGTTGGATAAGTTATCGTATAGGCTTACCTTGTAGCCCTTATCTAAAAGTTCTACAGCAATGTGAGAGCCAATATATCCAGCCCCTCCCGTTATTAGTACGTTTTTCATGAAATCTCCTCTCATAGAAGAATGTTTTCTTGGGAGTCCTTGTCGAAAAAGTGCATTTTTTCTTCGTCTAGGTATAGTTTAATTTTTTGATTTTTGCTCAAATTATCATCCATGCTTAAAACAGCGTTAATATTCTCGCCAGCTACGTCTAGATAGGCGTATTGTTGGGCACCAAGTAGCTCGATAAATGTAACTAGGCCAACTATAGAAGATTCGGTCTTTCTGAAATCGCTGTATATATGCTCAGGTCTTATTCCTAAAACTAAGTCCTTGTTCAAGTATCCTCTTGATTTTATTTGATCTCCCTTATTCTTTAAAATATGGAATTTGATTTTATCATTTACCATATAGTAATTATTATCTTCTACTATTACTTTACCATTAATTAGATTCATTTGTGGAGATCCTATGAAAGTTGCCACAAACAAGTTTTCAGGTTTGGAGTAAACATTGACTGGACTGTCAACTTGCTTGATTATCCCATCTTCCATAATTACAATTCTATCGGCCATAGTCATAGCCTCTGTCTGATCGTGAGTTACGTAGATGAAGGTCGTGTCTAATTGTTCGTGAAGTTTTGAGATTTCTGCTCTTGTTTGGACTCTCAATTTGGCATCCAAGTTACTTAAGGGCTCATCCATTAGGAAAACTTGTGGGTCTCTTACTATGGCACGACCTAGGGCAACTCTTTGTCTTTGACCACCAGATAAGGCCTGAGGCTTTCTATCTAGGTAGTTTTCAAGACCTAGGACTTCTGCTGCAGCCTTTACCTTCTTATCGATTTCAACTTTTGGAACTTTTGCAATCCTTAAGGCATAGCTCATATTTTCTTTGACTGTCATTTGAGGGTAGAGGGCATAGTTTTGAAATACCATGGCTATATCTCTATCCTTTGGTTCAACATTGTTTACTAGTTTATCTCCGATATAAAGCTCGCCTTTGGATATTTCTTCAAGTCCTGCTACCATTCTTAAAGTTGTGGACTTACCGCAGCCTGATGGGCCTACGAAGACCACAAACTCCTCATCTTTTATCTCTAAGTTAAAATCTTTTACTGCGGTAAATTTGTTATCATATATTTTATAAATATGGTCGAATTTTAATCCTGCCATACAAGCCTCCTAAGCGTGTCTTCTGTTGTATAGGTATAAAACTAAAAGCAAAATGGCAAGGGATAGGAATTGAATAAGAAGTGGTCCATATCCTGCTTTTCTATGTCCTAGAAATTGTAAAACAACACCTACTACAAACAATATTAAAAGTATTAGATTGTCTATTTTTCTCTTTTTATAATAATCCATAATTATTCCTCAAACCAAATCAAGTCGCCGGCTTCGATTTCTACTTCATGACTATTTCCTTTGCCGTCATAAACTATAGATTTGACATCATCGGTTGAGTTGTTTATGACACAATATTTGTTAAGGTCAGGATAGGCCGCTACTTCTAGTCTTAAGTCTTTGGCGAAATATTTTTTTAAGTCATCTTCTTTGTGGGCTACATAGTGGATAGCTCTTTTTAGAAGTCTAGTATTTTCTAGGCTGTAGGCAAGTCCCATAGCATAGAAGCTCCTGCCTTTTCCGTAATCATTTGCAGCCATTTGAACTTCATTGTTAGCATATTTTAGTATTTGAGTTTTTTCTGATATGGCATAGACATTAGGTCTTTCTTCGCCATAGACATAGTCTTTTAGGTCCTTGGTTATGAAGTGATCTTCTATTTCGTTGGTGAAGTATCTATCATATCCTTGAGAAAATCCTTTTTCTACATCAACTCCCATAACATCTGCGAGTTGGAAGAACCTTCCCTGGTGTTGGTAGGCTGTTGGATCTCCAATTCCTATAAAGCCTCCGCCTTCGTAGACGAACTTTCTAAGATTTGTAAGAACTTCAGGATCTAGGAAGCTATCTCCACCAGAAAATGCTGTGTAGGAATCTCCTGCATTGATAATTACATCTATATCCTCATCAATTCCAGCCTTAACATCATCGAAGTTTATGAAAGTAACATCCATATCCATTCCAGAAAGAGCTTCAATCATACCGCTGTAGGAGTAGCCTAGCTTGAACCATTTGCCGTGGGCTACTACATAGGCTCCCCAAGTTCTAATTTTTCCCCAAGAGTTAAGGATTGCGACCTTACATGATTTGTATGCTGTAGCCTTGGTAGAAATATCGTGGATTTCTCTAAATTCATCAGCTACTTTTGTAATGTAGTCTATAAATTTTGGGAACTTGTAGGCGAGGGATAGGTAGCCACCGTATCCAATCCTATCTATGGGAGATCTTAGTAAGGCTCTCCTTGCCTTAACCCAATTGTCCTTAGCCTCTATTGATGGGTCGTTTCCTTCGTAGAATTCATCAGGGAAGAAATAAGGGAGGAATCTTCCTTCTGTCATTGGGACATCTATATCAGAAATTATTCTAAGAGTTGCTCCATCTCCTACAGATCCTACTACTCCGTCAAGTCCTATGTTTTTGAAATACTTACCGTAAGGTTCTGTTCCAATCCAATGGTCACCCAAAAACATAATCGCTTTTTTATTGTATTTGTGGACTAGATCGACTAGTCTTTTGGCCTTAGCAGATACGTATTTTTGTTGGAAGTCGATGTAGTCTAAGTATCTCTTGCTAGGGATTCTGTAATTGCTGTTGTAGAAGCCTTGGTCTATGAAGTCTTCGCTTGTAAGCCTATAACCGTATTCTTTTTCAAACTCTAGTATAGCTTCTGGCGAAACACTATTTGAGTAGCCAAACCAGTCTACATATTTTTCCTTGGCATCTTCATTAAATATAAGAGAGAATTGATAGAAGAAGGTAGTAAATCTTACTACATCTGTCTTAGGGTTCTCTTTTAGCCATTTTTCTAGATTTTCTTCAACAAACTTGCTCGATTTCTCATATCTTACATCGAAAGGAATATGGTGGGCTACCTCATCGCCCCAATCGTTGGTGATGTGGTTATACATCTGCACTGGATCCCAAATACCATAGGCTAAAAAGTTTACTGTATAGACATGGTAAGGAGTGGTCTTTACAGTTACGATATTTTTCTCTTTATTAATCTCCCAATCATCGCGACTTACGACTTCGCCTAGGGTTCTGTCGTAGACTTCCCACCAGTCTTTAGGCTCATAATCGTAGTCTGCTATGATTTGTTCTGGATAGTAGCCTTTTAAGAAAGAAATTTCAGTTGTATCTTCGGTAGCTGTAATAAAATCGCTTATCAAGAAATATCTTGATCTTTCGAAAGGAACAGTCTCTGCAAAGTCATTGTGGCCTCTGCTTGGAAAGAAGTTTGTGTATATATCAACTCCTTCTATGTCTTTGATATCTTCTGGAAGATAAGTTCCATCAGAATCTCTTATGGCATCTGCTCCTAGTTTTTCTAGCATTTCAATAGTTTCATCATAAAAGTTAGCTTCGCTTGGAAGGGTCAATCTTCCTCTTTTTTTATCAATCATCCTTTATCTCCTCCTACCATCATTCCTTCGGTGAGTTGTTTTTGTACTAGTATATAAATAATAAGTGTTGGTATCATAACGATTACAAGTCCTGCATAGAGTCTTCCGTAATTTGCCGCTCCTCTTGCAGCCTGTTGTAGATTGATTAGGCCTACTGGAAGGGTTCTTTTTTCTGGATCTGTCATTAGGGTTAAAGCTAAGATATATTCATTCCAGAAACTTAGGAAGTTGAATAAGATAACTGTAATTACTGCAGGTTTTGCCATAGGAATCATTATATCAATCATTGTCCTAAAGTATCCTGCTCCATCGATGTAGGCTGCTTCTTCATAGGATTTACTGATTGCAGAAAAGAAGTTAGTCAACAAGTAAACTGTAAAAGGAACAGCGGTCGAAGCGTAGATTAAGGCTAGGACGAATCTATTGTTTAACAAGCTTGTTGGAAGTAATTTGGAAGCATTTCTTACCATAAGGAATATAGGGATAACTATATAAGATAGGTTTATGAAAAGTCCTGCTTTTACATAAGAGTTTACAAACTTTTTTCCCTTAAAGTTCATTCTAGCTAGGATATAGGAAAAAGGAAGAGATATTATCAAAAGGATAACTAGGGCTGTGGCTGTAACTACTAAGGAATTTATAAAATAATCGCCCATGTTCGCAGCAGACCAAGCATCCTTGAAGTTATCAAGATAGAATCCAAGAGGGAGAGCCCAAGGGTTGCCATAAAACTCTGGATTAGTCTTAATAGATGCCATAAAAACCCAAGCTACTGGGATAATTATAGACAAGGCGAATATAGCAAGACATAGGTATATAAAAATATTAAAAATATTTACTTTTTTCTTCATTATCTTCTCCTAGTATTGTAAAATATCTCTTTTGCTTAGCTTATGGATAATAGCTGATAAGATAAAAGAGAAAAGGAAAACTACAACACCTATAGCAAGACCATATCCAAAAGATGAATTGGTGTAAGCTTGTTCGTATTGGTAGTTAAGAAGGGTTAGACTTGCCCCGTCAGGACCTCCACCAGTTAGGGCCTTTATGATCTGAAAGGCTATGTTTATATTAGAAATTACATAAAAGGTTAGGGTTGTCCTTATTGTTTCCCAAGTAAGAGGTAGGGTGATATCAAAAAATTGCCTAACTCTTCCGGCTCCGTCAAGGTTCGCAGCTTCATAAAGATGTTCAGGAATCTGACTCATGGTTGACATGTACATTACCATATAGTAACCTATCGCTTGCCAAATCATTGCAAAGGCGATGGAATAAACTACATACATCCTATCTCCAAGGAGGGGAATGTTGGTGTGATTTTCATTAAACAATCTCAAAAATCCATTAACAAGTCCTTGATCCATTCCGTAGATTGCTGCAAAGATAGATGCAATAACAGCTATGGATAAGATGTTAGGTATGTAGAAAATAATCCTAAAGAAGTTCCTACCCTTAAGCTTTTCCCTAGATAAGACTGAGGCGAATATAATTGCAAGAAACATAGTGACAATTGTAACTATAACTATCAAAAATATAGTGTTTTGAAAAGATCTAATAAAATTATTATCATTAATCAGTAACTTAAAGTTATTTAGGCCTACGAAAGTTTTCTTACCAGATAAGCCCCCGGTCTTAAAAAGAGACTCGTAGAAGACACTTATAGCAGGATATACCATAAAGATTGTGTAAAGTATCAAGGATGGCATAAGTCCACTTATAATAAATCTCTTCTTCTCTTTACTGTTTTTCATATTGACTCCTTATAAAAAGAAAGGCGGGAAAGCCCGCCCTTGATTTCTAACTATTTTTGAGCTTTTACAGCTTCTGATATTTTTTCTGCTGCAGAGACAACGTCATTTTGCCAGTCTTCTACAGATTTATCTCCATTTGCAACTGAGTTTACTGAATCGAATAACTCTTTTGTTATATCTACTCCCTCAACTGCAGGAGCTTGTCCCCAACCACCTAAGGCTGCAGTTACATCATCTTCATAGATTGAGTAGAATAATTTTTGATTTTCATCAGTAATCATATCTTTGATACCGTTAATTGGTTGAACAGCTCCGCCGTTTTCTAAGAAGGCCTTGCTTGCTTCGTCAGAGTATAGGTAAGCTATAAATTCCTTAGCAAGTTCAGCTTCTTTAGTAGATTCTGTAATAAAGATTTGTTCAAACCAAGAGTAAGCATATCTTTTGCCTTCATTCATTGAAGGTAAGGCCATTAGACCCCATTCAAAGTTATCAGCTACTCCTTGAGCATCTTTCATTTCTTCAACAATCCATGTACCATTAGGCATGAATAAGCTTTCGTTTTTCATTACTTGAAGTTGGTTTTGTGTGAATGATTCGTTATTTGCTTGGGCAACTGTGTTTGGATTTAGATATTTTAGGATCTTTCCGACAGTTTCAAAGTATGGAGTTGCTTCATTCTTCCAAGCTTCTGGGTCATAGTTTACTAGTTTGTCGAATAATTCAGATCCGCCAATGCTATAGAACATTGCAAATGAGAATGTATCGAAATATCCCGTTGTTGGGTAAGTAAATAAGGAAATGCCGTCTTTCTTAGCTTCTTCACCAAGAGCAATAAATTCATCCATTGTCTTAGGAAGTTCGTATTTTCCGCCACCTTCTTTAAACATTGCCTTGTTGTACCAAAGACCTGTTGGTGAATAGAAGAGTGGAGCAAGATAAGTTTTGCCGTCTCCATAAGGATTTGTTACTGCTGTGTCTGTAAAGCCAGGTAAAATCTTTTCAGAAACTTTCTTATCTTCTCCAGGAACTGTCATATCTAGGACATCTGTGATATCCATCAACATATTTTCTTTGATCATTGTTTCAGTAAGACCTGATTCTTGTCCGATGTTGTTATAGATTACATCAGGTGCGTTTCCTGCTTGGATTTCTGGCCTTATAACTTCATGGATATTTTTTTCGAACTTAGCTTCTACCTTAGCTCCGGTCATTTCTTCGAAGTTTGCGATTACTTTCTTCCAACCTTCAGTTCCATAACCACCGTCAAGACCTGCAAGTGTTAGGGTTTTTCCAGCAAACTTCTTGTCAGAACTATCTTCAGAAGCATCTTTTTCTTCTTTGCTGTCGTCTTTTTGTTCTGTCTGCTCATTAGCTGGAGCAGCTTCGTCCTTGTTTGCTCCGTCGTTTTCCTTAGCGCCACAAGCTGTAAATGCAAAAATTGCGAGTGCTGCTAATAAAGTTGTTTTTAACTTCTTCATATTTTCCTCCTTAAATATGGTAGTTACCTTTATCTAAATTATAAGCAAAGGTTTGCAATTTGTCAAGAGCTTTTTTTCTTTCAGAATAAAACGGGTTATAATCAAGCTGTACTAAGTTATATAAAAAATATTTAATATTTTTATACAATTAAATATTTAAAATATAAAATAATAATAAAACATTTACAAGGTCTTTAATTGATATATGGATACTACCACTTAGTTTTATGCATTATTAGGCATCCGACAGACTTTAGATAAATAAGTAATAAGATATTTTGTTTTAAGAAAAACCACCTTGATTAAGATCATCTCTTTTACCAAGGCGATTTGTTATACAGAAAAAAGAGCTACCGAAAAATTAATCTCTGTAGGCTCTTATTATAAATTATATTCCATCACTGAAATCTTCTTCATCATTATCTTTTTGGTCGTTTTGATAATGAACTATAGAATTGTGTGAGGTTTCAATTACATCTTCAATAAATTCTTTCATGTCATCAATGTCTGAGGAGAGTGCTTCATAGAGCATAGCAAAGTTTACTCCTGCTAGAAATTCTACATTATTCTTTTCAGAAAGGTTCATAACAGATCTATTGAAAGGAGTTCCTCCAGCAAGGTCTGTCAAAACAACTACATCCTCATAAGCTCCTAGTGATTCATAAGCTTTAACTAGGTCTTCATCTAAATTTTCGAAGTTATCTCCTTCGTGAAATTCGCAAATTCTTAAGTTATCAAATTCGCCAGCAATCATCTTTATTGTTGAGTAAAGACCTGTAGCAAGATGACCATGACAAGTTAATATTATCCCCTTAGCCATTAGAATAACCCTATATAAGCGCCAACTACACCTAATACTAGTAAGAACCCTATGCAGTGGATTGGTTTCCATGATTTCTTAGCTAATAGCCAATAGAGTAGTAGTGTTATTGATAATGGTACTAGACTTGGAATTATTCCATCTAGAACTTTTTGGATATTAACCTTTACTGGTTCTTCTTCATAAACGTTGAATTTTAATTCAGATTTACCATTACCTAAATCTTTTATGCTAGCTCCTTCTTGGAGGTCTTGGCTTAGTTTTCCATTTTCATCTTTTACAAAGATAAGATCATTGAATTCAGAAATTTGATCGTTATTTACAACGGTTTGTACTTCTTTTGCTACATTGGTTACACCGTTATCTACTTCAAGAGCAACCTTTGTGTTACCATAAACTGAAATTAAAGCACCAACTACGATTACACCAAGAATTGATGCAGCTCTAGTAAATTCTTTAGCATTGGCTGTAAAGATGTCTATAGCTTCTGTACCCATCTTATAAGACCAATTCATCAACCAAAAACGTATCAAGAATTGGAAGAGGTTAAATACTACCAAGAAAAGGATAGGTCCTGCTATATTTCCTTGAAGGGCCATATTTGATGAAATACCTGCTACAATAGGTACTAGGGTGAACCAAAATAGAGCATCACCTATACCACCGAGTGGTCCCATAGCTGCAACTCTGACAGCTCTTATTGTAGGAATTTCAACCTTGTTTTGTTCTAGTGAAAGAATTATTCCCATTACGAAAGTTATCAAGAATGGGTGAGTGTTGAAGAACTCTAGATTGTGAGTCATTGAGATCTTTAAATCTTCCTTATCAGTGTGAATTTTTTCAAGACCTGGAAGGATGGAGTACAACCAACCTGCAGCTTGCATTCTCTCATAGTTAAATGAAGCTTGTAGGAATAGAGACCTCCAAACCATTCTATTTAGAGTTTTCTTATCTAATTGATTGGCAGGCGTCCTGTCATTATATTCAAATGCTTCTTTATATTCCATCTTCGTAATCTCCTTCTTGACTAACAACAGGCTCTACGTTTTTAATCTTGGTATTAATTTGATAATCCCAGAAAGCAATAGCAAAACCTATTATTGCGATTATTAGTAATGCTGATTGATTTAATGCTTCGTTTGCCATTATGATTACTGCGAAAGCAAAACCTGCAAGGAAGAAACCCCAAAGGTCACGGCTTATCATTAATCTTAATAATACAGCGAAACCTACATATTTCATCATTCCACCAGCAACTCCAAGACCTCTCATTAGTGTCTCTGGTATAGCGTCTGCTACTTGTTTACCAAAAGCAGATCCTGCTATAAAGAATAAAACAACTATTACTCCAAAAATTGTACCGAGCATAAGCATAGCTCCGTAATTTAACTTTTCGATTCCTTTTGTGTCAGCGTGCTCAGCATAGCTATCAGCTTTAGCCATTAGAGGACTCATAACTGTAAATAGGATTGTAACCCCGTATTGTCCTAAAAGAGCAAAAGGTATAGCTGCTGCTACTGCGGCGTTTGCTTCAAGACCGCTTGTTATTGCAAATATAACTGATACGATACCACCGATTACTGCGTTTGGAGGTTGAGCACCACCTACTGGCATGTTACCAATGGTCATAAGTTGGTAAGTAGCTCCAACAACTAATCCAGTTTTTACATCTCCAAGTATAGCACCTACTACAGGTCCCATAACTATAGGTTGATATAAAGATTCGAGAAAACTGAACTGGTCTATAGCTGCTACAAATGTTACTATAAATATTAAAATTATTTGTAACGCATTGAATTCCATAATTATCCCCTTGTAAAATGAATGCTATTTAAGCATCCTACTATTAATTTTATGAAAATAGCTTATCTGTATTTTCTGGTGCTTCGGTTGGTACTTTTCTAATTTCTAACTCTACACCTTTTTCTTTTAGCTTCTTAAAAGCTTCTACATCGTTATCATCTACGGCTACGGTTCCAGCTACTTGTCTTTTACCATTTTCCATGTGCATATTTCCAATATTAACTTTAGTAATTGGAACACCACCTTCAACTAGGGTTAATACATCTTCTGGGCTTTGGCAGATAATAAAAATCTTTTGTCTATCTGCAGCCTTGTGAATAGTATTAATTGTTTTCTCCAATGTCCAATATCTGGTGTCTACACCATTTGGTGCTGCCATATCCATTAGCCCTTGTCTCATCTTGTTTGATGCAACTTCATCATTTGCAACTAATATAAGATTAGCTCCGATGACTTTTGTCCACTGAGTTGCGACTTGGCCATGTAGCAAACGGTTGTCGATTCTTGTTAAAACAATATTTGGCATAACTCCTCCTTGAATCACTTAATTATTTCGCTTATAGCAGAGCGATCGACTTTGATATCTACATTATCGGAAATATTTACAATAGCAGTATCGTTATTTATGCTTACAATCTTGCCGTGGATTCCTCCGAGCAATACTACCTTGCTGCCTTTTTTCAAAGCTTTGTGTAAGTCTTCTAGCCTTTTTCTTTGTTTCTTAAGATTCTTATAATTAAGAATTTGCATAATCACAAGAAATATGGCTATAAAGCCAAGCAAGACTAGGGAAATTTTTCCAATTTCAGCTAACATAAATCCTCCTTACTGGTAGTTACCTATACTAATATTATAAAATAAACGTTTCCTCTTGTCAATAGCTAGGGTATAAAATCCTAAAAGACCCTTACTATAAGTTGATATAGATGTGATCGTCTTTGTTTAATTATTAACATATATCGTATTTTTAAGAAAAAATTAATATCTTTTTCAAATGGTAGTTACCACTTTCCAGAATAAATAATTGAAATTATAATTTTATAAGGTAACATAAAGCTATAATTAATATTTGACAAAGATAGGGAGCTTTAGTTTAGACTTTGCTTACAGAAAGAAACAGTAGTTGAGAAGTTTCAGCAAATTAACTTAAGTACCACCCTAGAGTTTCTCATGTAATGTGAGACGTTTGGGCGCGATAAGCCTTCTAATGAGTTTAAAATTAGGTGGAACCACGAACGAAAGACGTATCGTCCTATAGCCAGCTGGCTGGGGCGTACGTCTATTTTTTATTTTAAGGAGAGATTATGATTAAGATTAAATTACCTGACGGATCAGTTAAGGAATATGAAAGCGGAGTTCTCGTGGCAGATGTTACAAAGGATATCTCCATGGGACTTTTTAGAGCTGCAGTAGGAGCTGTAGTAAATGGAGAAATCAAAGGCTTTGCTGAACCTATAGAAGAAGATAGTGACTTTAGAGTGGTTAAGTTTGAAGATAAGGAAGGAAAAGAAATTTTCTGGCATACTTCATCTCACGTGATGGCTGCTGCTATTAAGGAAATGTATCCAGAAACAAAATTTGCTATAGGACCAGCTATTGATGATGGTTTCTATTATGACATGGATCTTGAGCACAGATTTACTCCAGAAGATCTAGAAAAAATCGAAAAGAAGATGCTAGAGATTGCCAAAAGAGATCTAAAGCTTGAAAGAGTTGAGATTTCTAGGGCTGAAGCTTTGGAGAAGTTTAAGGAAGAAGGCCAAGACTACAAGGTTGAGCTTATAGAAGATCTTCCAGAAGATGAAAAAATCACCCTATACAAGATGGGAGATGCCTTCACAGACCTTTGTAGGGGACCTCACCTTCTATCTACTAAGCCTATCAAGGCAGTTAAGCTTAAGACAATTGCTGGTGCTTATTGGAGAGGAGATTCTGATAGACAAATGCTTCAAAGAATCTACGGAATTTCCTTCGAGAAGGCTAAGCAATTAGAAGAATACGAACAACTCCAAAAAGAAATCGAAAAGAGAGACCACAGAAAGATTGGTCGTGAGATGAATCTTTTTGCCTTCCACGAAGAGGGACCAGGCTTCCCATTCTTCCATCCAAACGGAATGATTCTAATGAACGAGCTATTGGGTTGGTGGACGGATGTCCTAAATGAAAATGGATATGGAGAAATCAAGACTCCACTTATCCTAAATGAAGACCTATGGCATAGATCAGGACACTGGGATCATTACAAGGAAAACATGTACTTTACAAAAATTGACGGCGACGCTTATGCGATAAAGCCAATGAACTGCCCAGGTTCTGTTTTGACTTATGCTTCTAACCAACACTCATATAGGGACCTTCCTATAAGACTTGCTGAGTACGGTCAAGTTCACAGACACGAGCTTTCAGGAACCCTACACGGACTTTTCAGAGTAAGAACATTTACCCAAGACGATGCTCACGTTTATTGCTTACCAAGCCAAATCAAGGAAGAAGTTTATAGGATGATTGACCTAGCAGACCTTCTATATTCTACATTTGGTTTCAAATACACAATCGAGCTATCAACAAGACCTGATGACTTCATGGGAGATATCAAGGATTGGGACTTTGCTGAAGACCAACTTAAGAAAGCCCTAGAAGAACGTGGAATCGACTATGAAATCAACCCAGGAGACGGTGCTTTCTACGGACCAAAGATCGACTTCCACCTCCTAGATGCTGCTAAGAGAGAATGGCAATGTGGTACTATCCAACTTGACTTCCAACTACCACAAAACTTTGACCTAACTTATATAGACGAAAATGGTGAAAAACAAAGACCAGTTATGCTCCACCGTGCCCTACTTGGATCAATCGAAAGATTTATCGGAGTTCTAACAGAGCACTTTGCAGGAAGATTCCCACTATGGATTAACCCACAACAAGTAGAAATCATCCCGGTTTCTGATAAGTTCATCGACTACTGTGAAGATTTAAAAGAAAAAATCAAAGAAGCAGGATTTAGAGTAAATATCGACTACAGAAGTGAGGGAGTAGGATATAAGATCCGTCAAGCTCAACTAATGAGAACAAACTACATGCTTGTAGTAGGAGAGAAGGAAGAAACTTCTGGCAAACTTACTGTAAGAAATAGGGACGGAGAAGAGACATCTGACGTTTCAGTAGATGAATTTATAGAAAAAATCTCTAAAGAAAGAGATTCAAGAAGCATGGAAAATATATTCTAAGATGACCTTCAATGCTATAATCTTAGGAACAGATCACAACAGCTACTCTGTGGCAAGAAGCTTTTACGAGGCCTTTGGCAAAAAGCCTATTGTCATAGGGGCGGCTGTCCTCGTTCCTTTTTATAAATCAAAGATTGCTGATGTCTACACCACCAAGGGATTTTCATCAGACGATGAGCTTTTTTCAAATTTTATCAATGAAGTTATAGGAAAAAGAGAGGAAGAGGACTTTGTATTTTTTGCTCCGACAGAAAGATACATAGATACTCTCCTAAGAAATGAGAAAAACTTTAACTTTTCCTACCACATCCCTTACCCAGACCTTGAGTGGGCAGAAAAGCTCTTGAAGAAATCGGAGTTTTACTCTTATTTAGAAAAAATAGATCTTCCTTATCCTAAGACTTATATTGCCAATAAGGATAATATAGATGGGCTTGATTTTGATGGGGAAATTTTCCTAAAGGCAGACGACTACGACGCCCTTCTTGACTCATCATGTGAAAATATCCAAAAAGGCTACCATGTAAGAAGTAAAGATGAGGCCAAGGATGTCCTAAGAAAGGTCTACGATAGTGACTTTAGGGGAGATTTTATCTGCCAGCAATTTATAAATGGAGGTCAGGGAAGTGAGTATTCCCTAAATGGCTACAGGTCAAGGGATGGGAAAATATCCTTTGTTCTTGCAAGAAACCTCCTATCAGATTTAAGGCCAATGTGGGTAGGAAACCACCTAGTCCAAGTAGATAGTGATGAGGATATCATGTATGATTTGGCAGAAAAAATCGTGACCTCTCTGGACTACCACGGACTCTTTAATCTAGATTTTAAGAAAGATTCAAAAACCGGCGAGATCTTCGTTCTAGAGATGAATATAAGGCAAGGCAGGACCTTCTATTACTCAACCCTAGCTGGGGTGAACCTAATAGAGCTTGCCATAAATGATTTGATTTTTGGTAAAACTGAGGCTAAGAAGACTCAAAGACCTTTCAGGCTTCAGGCAATTTCTGCTAAAAAAGCCTACGAAAATGTGGAAAAAGAACTCAAAGAGGAGTTTAATAAGAAAGGTCGAGAAGAAAACTCGGCAATTCACGTCATAAGCGATTATGATGACAATATGCTTAGAAAATTAAAAGTAAATGAGTCTATAAAAAGACAAGAAAAAGAATTATTTGACTAAGAAGATATCGGCAGGTCCGGTATCTCTTATATTGCCAAAAATTTTATCAAAAAATTTACAGGAAAATAAGAAAGGAGTTTATATGGAAAAAACTGTAAGCAAGAAAGAAAACATCATGGGAACCATGCCAGTCGGAAGTCTTCTTGTGAAGATGAGCATACCTATGGTGATTTCTATGCTTGTTCAATCAATCTATAATGTAGTAGATTCGATATTTGTTGCTAGAATTTCGGAAGAAGCTCTTACGGCAGTGTCTTTGGCATTCCCAGTACAAAACATAATGCTTGCCTTCGCTATAGGAATTTCAGTAGGAGCAAGTGCTCTCTTGAGTAGGTATTTGGGCATGGATGATAAGAAAAGAGTAGGATCTGTCGCCATGCACGGAGTAGTACTCTCTGTTGTTGGGGCTATTGCCTTTGCCTTATTCGGTATATTTTTCACTGATTTTTTTGCAAATTCCCAAGCAGCGACTCCTGAAATTGTATCCTACACTAGGGATTATTTGTGGATCGTTACTATCTTTGGATTTGGTTTATTCTTCCAAGTTCTTTGTGAGAAGCTCCTCCAAGCGACTTCCCTTACCTTCTATACAATGATTGTGCAAATATCAGGAGCCTTGATCAACCTTATCTTAGATCCTATCTTTATCTTTGGCTTATTTGGATTTCCTAGAATGGAAGTAAAGGGAGCGGCCCTTGCCACAGTGATAGGTCAAATTGGAGGATCTATTATAGGCCTTATTATAAATAAAACAAAGAATACAGATATAGAAGTAGATTTCAAACATTTTAGGCTTCATGGAGATATACTAAAACAAATATTTTGGATAGGTCTACCTTCCATAGTAATGAGTGCCATATCTTCTGTGATTATCTTTATCCTAAATGCAATGCTTAGAGGATTTGGTCAATCAGCAATTGCAGCCTATGGGGTAATGTTTAAGCTTCAATCCTTTGCCTTCCTTCCAATAATAGGAATTTCTAATGCTATGGTTTCAATCATTTCCTTTAACTATGGAGCAAGGCATGTAGCAAGGATTCGTAGGTCAATCAAGCTTGCCTTAATATCAGGAATAGTCCTTGTTGGAATCGCTACTGTATCTTTGTGGATTTTGCCAAATCAAATCTTTGACCTCTTCAATGCTACAGAGACCATGAGAGAAATCGGAGTTCCAATGATCAGGATAGTCTCCCTATCATATATAGTAGCTTCAGTTTCTATAATATCTGTAGGAGTCTTCCAAGCCTTGGGCAATTGGCAATCAGCAATCCTTCAATCTTTCCTAAGACAATTCTTTATTCTCCTACCAACCTTCTACCTATTTTCCTTAACAGGAAATATAGACCTAGTATGGTGGTCCTTCCTTATATCTGAAGGCCTTAACACAATTATGTGTGTGTATTTCTTGAAAAGAGATATCAAAAATAAAATAGATGTATTATAAAAAAGACCAGCTCTCTTTCCTAGAGACGCTGGTTTTTATATGCCTACCAATAAAATATTAAGAGGTCTTATATTTAATTTAAAAAGTACTTGACCGATAAAGAGACTTATAAGGGTAGCCAAGAGGCTTGTAACTAGGATATTTTCTCCTAAAACAAGTCTTAGGCCTATAAAGATTGTCGGATACATATAAATATAGACAAAGATCATAAATTTCTCGAAGGATATTTCACTAGCCTCTCCAAAGCCCTTTAGCATGAGATAAATTATTAGGACAAAAGATAAGAAATATCCGTAGCTTAGCTTATATTTAGTACTAAGGAAGATTTCCAAGATTAATATTCCTAGAGAAGTTACATAGAGGAGGGGATTTATCTTATCCGCTCTTCTAATCCTAAGTCCCATTACAAAGACTGCGAAATACAAGAAAATATCCTTGAAATTTGGAAAGCCTATTAGAATTTTGCTATAATCATAGTAATAGAATAAAGCAAGGCTAATGA
This sequence comes from Anaerococcus sp., assembly GCF_030825785.1. GTDB lineage: Bacteria > Bacillota > Clostridia > Tissierellales > Peptoniphilaceae > Anaerococcus. Next base: position 7,284 of record NZ_JAPJPG010000008.1, on the reverse strand, counting down.
TACCGAGTGTACTTGAAAAAGTACTGCCAAAAATCCTATTAATTAAAAATTCCACTAAGAAAAATATACCCACAAGACTTATAAGGTCATAAAGTCTTCTTAGAATTTGATAGAAGTCGTCCAAGATGGATTTATTTAAACTTAGCTTAAAACCCTTTATGAGAAAGAAATTAATCAAAAGGTGGAAGACTAAAGGAAGGAACAAGAGACCGACCCTCCCTGTATCCATAAAGGAAATCATATAGGCTATGTAGGCTATAAGATAAGTATTTACTATCCTATAGATGATTTCTGTATTTAATTTTATTGAAGGAGCTGCAATTGGGGTAAAAAAACTAATAATGAGTAGGATAAGCCCCAAAAGGCTGGCTAAATTTATTTTTTTCATACTTAAATCATATCACAAATAAGAAAAATTACTAATAAAATGATATAATACTCAATATAGGAGCAGATATGACAAGACAAAGAAGGCCATCCGTGGATGGTAGAGAATCGAGAAATATAAGAAGAGAAGAATTAAGACGAAGAAAACGAATCAAGAAACGTAGAAAGGAAAGAATCCTCCGCATAGGATTTATCCTTGTAATATTACTCGCCCTAATATTTGCTGTAAGAAAGCTTACATCTTCGAATAAGAAAATAGCAGGCGACATAGAAACAGCTATCAAAAGCTATGATGAAGCCTATTTTGAGAAAAACATGGATAGGATGGATGTAATCATGGATGCCCTAAAGAAATCCTACTCCAAGGATGAGAAGGAAGAGAAGGAATTCTATGAGGCAGCCTTTAAGAACTTATCCATAACTTATATAGAAGAAAAGAAGGTAGAAGGCGGGAGAGAATTAAGCCTTGAGATAGAAAATGCCAACTATATAGATGTCTATAATAGCCTGGAAGCAGGATCAAGCCACGAGGATTATATTAAGGCCCTGTCAAGGGAAGATAATCCTAAAAAGAAGGCTAGAGTTAGTATTTTTATAAGAGATAAGATGTTTTCAAAGAAGATTTATGAGTCAAGACCCTTTGTAAATGCCATATTGGGAGGGGCCCTAGATTACGCAAACTAGGAGGATATATGTTTTACGCAAACGGATCAATCAAAGAATGTAAGAGGGTGATGAAGGAGAGAAATTCTCTGGCATTCACAATTCATTTATTTATCCTGATGATTTTAGCTATGTCTTTTTCTCATATCCTAATTAGATTGGTATCTAATCTTATAGGCAAGGGAGATTTTCTTATAAAAAAGTTGGGAGAAAATCACGAGTATGCCATGATTTTTAATCTTTGGTCTACTTTACTGGTAAGCCTTGTTGTGTATATATTTGTTAAATATTACCAAAAGAGAAATCCTAAATCCTTGGGCCTTGTAGATGATAGGAAGGGGAGATCTTACCTTAAGGGTCTTCTTATAGGTAGTGGGATGCTTGCTACATCTTTCCTTTTTGCCTATCTCTTGTCTGGATTTAAAATTCGACTAAATATCCAAAATGTAGACCTTAAGATTTTTATTTTCTTTGTAATGGGCTGGATCTTACAGGGGTTTGAGGAAGAATTTATCACAAGATCTGTTTTAATGAATTATCTAGGAGCTCTTAGAAATCCCAGGGTGGGTATTATTACCAACAGTCTGGTATTTTCTATCCTTCATTTGGGCAATTCTTATTTTAACCTCCTAGCCTTTGTCAATATATTTTTGATGGGACTTGTATTTTCTATGCTTTTTTATATAGGAGATAGTATATATATTTCAGCCGCCGCCCACAGCGTGTGGAATTTCCTTCAAGCTAACTTTTTTGGAATAAATGTAAGCGGAATAATCACAAGCAAGAACACGATTTTTTTAAGTGAATCTGTAGGAAATAAATGGATAAGTGGGGGAGGATTCGGCATAGAAGGGAGCCTAGTAGTTACAATTGTTGAGATACTTGCCTTGTATTTACTATATAAGAAGGCGAGAAAAGCCAGTTTGATAAGATAGAAAAAGCCAGGCTTATAAGTCCTGGCCTTTTAAATTCTATATTTGTTTTTATTTATTTTCGTATCCTGGCTTTCCAAGAAGTTTAAACATTTGAGCCTTGTATTCTTCAACTCCTGGTTGGTTGAATGGATTTACTCCTAGCATGTAGCCTGAAACTCCTACAGCTATTTCGAAGAAGTAGAAGAGCTTGGCGATTTCTTTTTCATTAACTTCATCCATTTCAATTCTGATATTTGGAACATCTCCCTTAACGTGGGCTATTGTTGTTCCTTCCATGGCTTGTTTGTTTACAAAGCTCATTGTCTTACCAGCGAGATAATTTAATCCGTCTAGATTGTCCTCATCTTCCTTGATTGTAAGGTCACTTACAGGATTTTTAACTTCTATTACAGTTTCAAATAAGTTTCTCTTGCCATCTTGGATCATTTGTCCAACTGAGTGGAGGTCTGTTGTGTTGTTTACAGCTACTGGGAAGATTCCCTTACCGTCTTTTCCTTCGCTTTCTGCGAAAAGTTGCTTCCACCATTCAGCTATATATTTAAGTTTTGCCTCGTAGTTTACAAGAACTTCGAGGTCCTTGCCATCTTCGTGGAGCATATTTCTAATAGCTGCGTATTTCATAGCAGGATTGTCGAAGGACTTTTCGGTGTAGAGGTCCCTGCCCTCAGCGAAGCCTTCCATAAACTTATCTATATCTATGCCACATGCAGCAAGTGGTAGGAGACCTACAGCAGATATTACAGAAAATCTTCCGCCTATATCATCAGGAACTACAAATGTCTCATAGTCTTCTGCATCAGCAAGTTCTTTTAGGGCTCCCTTTTTGCTATCGGTTGTCGCGAAAATTCTCTTTCTTGCTTCTTCCTTGCCGTATTTTTCTTCGATTGCTTCTCTTAAGAATCTAAAAGCTATAGCAGGCTCTGTTGTTGTACCTGATTTAGAGATTACGTTTAAAGAGTAATCCTTATCCTTTAAGTAATCTAGAAGTTCGTTTAAGTATTGGCCTGAGATTTGATTTCCTGCATAGATTAGCTTAACTTTTCTATCAGATCCAAAGTAAGAATCACAAGCGACATCTACTGCCTTAATTCCTAAATAAGATCCACCAATTCCTATTGATACCAAGATATCGGAGTTTTCTCTTATTCTTTCAGCAGCCTTCTTGATTCTTTCGAACTCTTCCTTGTCATAATCGACTGGTCTGTCAATCCAGCCCAAGAAGTCATTGCCCTCGCCAGTTTTTCCCATGAGGGTATCGAAGGCAGTCATAGCTTTTTCTTCATAGCTATTAATCTTTTCTAAGTTTACATTATTAAAATCTAATTTCATATTCTCCTCCTGTCTTTCTATGTGTATTATACCCGATAATGCTATTTTCCATTATCAAATAATTATGCATCAAATAAAGAGCTAAATGTGAAAAAGGATCTTAGAAAGGAAAAGGTTTCCCTTATAAATCATTTGTGAGTGGAAAATCCTAAGTTGGCTAAAAGCAGAGATAAAATTAGGATGAATTATGTAGTTGATAATGATTATATATATCATATTTAGAATGAGAAAAACTTTAGAATCATTCTTGACAAGTGCAAAAATAAAGATTATAATATGAATAGAAGTTGAAGAGAAAAAGAAAAAGGAGATTACATATGACATTAAAAGGAACAAAAACAGCATCTAACCTTATCACATCATTTGCAGGTGAAAGCCAAGCAACAATGAGATATAGATATGCAGCTAAAGTAGCTGACAAAGAAGGTTACAAACAAATATCTGCTATATTTGAAGAAACAGCAAGAAACGAAGTAGAGCACGCAGCAAGATTCTACAAATTCCTAAAAGAAGAGTTCAAACTTGATGCTATCGAACTTAACCCAGAATACACAGCATTCCCAGTTGTATTCCACGATACACTTACAAACCTACAAGGTGCAATCGACGGAGAAAACGAAGAAGCTGAACACATGTATCCATCATTTGCAGACGTTGCAGAAGAAGAAGGATTCGACGAAATCGCAAGAGCATTCAGAAACATAGCAAAAGTTGAAGCAGCTCACAGAGATAGATACCAAAAACTACACGACAATGTAGAAAACGGAAAAGTATTCGAAAAAGACGAAAAAGTTATCTGGAAATGTGGTAACTGCGGATTCCTTTACGAAGGAAAAGTAGCACCAAAGATTTGTCCAGCATGTGCACACAAACAAGAATGGTTCGAAATCGCAAGCTTCAACTATTAATAACATATCAAAAACCAGGGGTCAGGCTCCTGGTTTTTTTCTGCTCCAAATAGCGACTTAGACTAAGTAAATGTATAATTGTAGAAAGCAGGAGATATTAGATAGATAAGGAGAAAAAATGAAAGTTATAGTATGCAAAGATTATGATGATATGAGCAAAAAAGCAGCTGACCTTGTTATAAATAACATCAAGTACAAGCCACAAATAAAACTAGGACTTGCGACAGGATCCTCACCAATAGGAGTCTACGAAAACCTAGTTAAGGCAAATGACGAGGGAGAGATTAGCTTTAGATATGCTAAATCAGTAAATCTCGACGAGTATGTTGGAATTGATCCGGATAATGAACAATCCTATAATTATTTCATGAGAAAGAACTTCTTCGACCATGTATCCTTTAATGAAGGGGCAAATATAATTCCAAAGGCAAGTGAAGTAGATGAAAAATACGCCAAAGAATACGATAAAATCTTAGATGAATTCGGCCAAAGAGATATACAAATTTTAGGAATTGGAGAAAATGGCCATATCGCCTTCAATGAACCAGCAGATAAGCTAAATAAGAGGACATCTATAGTAAAACTTACAGATTCTACAATCGAAGCAAACTCTAGATTTTTTGAAAATGAAGCCGATGTTCCAAGATATGCTATCTCAATGGGAATGGCAGATATATTTAATGCCAAGACCATAATCCTTCTTGCAAATGGCAAGAAAAAACACGAGGCTGTTAAAAGACTACTAGAAGATGAGAAGATATCAACAGATCTTCCAGCAGGATTCCTATCTCTTCACCCAAATGTTTATATATATGTAGATGAGGAAGCTTATAGGGGTTAAAAGTAAAGAACCAGGGCTATTGCTCTGGTTTTTTTCTGCAAACTATTGACAAAGATACTTGTCAAAGATACAATAATGACAACAATAGTTGTCAAAAGAAAGGAGGATTTATTGAGATTAGTTAATAACCTTTCTAGTTTGAGGAAGGAAAAAGGTATGAATCAGACAGAACTTGGAGAGAAGGTTGGAGTTTCTAGACAGACCATCTCTCTAATAGAAAGGGGAGACTACAACCCATCTATTGTGGTTGCCCTAAGCCTTGCTAGGGTGTTTGAAGTAAAAGTCGAAGATATATTTAGCTTGGAGGAGATTAATGAATAAGAAAAAATTTGTAATGTTAATTATAGGAGGGCTTCTAGTTGGGGCCTTGTCTGGATGGATATTTGAAAATATTGCACTAAACGATTTGGGAGAGGCTATTAAGTTCTTCTTAATAAAAAATGTATTTAAGATAGTTCTTACAGTAATAATAATAAGTATTTTAACAGCATTTGATTTTTATAGGAAATCTAAGGTAGAAATCGAAAAAGGCCTTCAAGGTGAAGATCCGATTCAAACAAAATACACTAACTATAGCCTCATGGTTAGGGATATAAGTATTTTTCTAATCTTTGGACTTGCTTCTATGTGGGCTATGTCCATGGGAGTGTATTCCAATGAAGCTTGGCTTAATCTAGGAGAGTCTGTGGTTTTGATAGGGGCCTTAGTAGCCTATATAATTCTTATATCAGTGATTTTTCAAAAAAACTACGAGCTTATCAAGAAAGTAGAACCAAATAGAAAAGCGGACACCCTTGATTTTAGGTTCAATAAGAAGTTTATAGAAGAATCTGACGAGATGACTAAAGCCGATTATTACAAGAAAGGCTACAAGGGCTATAGGGCAATAATACTTACAAATTTCATAATGCTAGTAGTCCTATCAGGCTTAGCCTTTTACACAGATGTAGGGATACTAGCACCAATATTTTTAGCTATTTCTTCTATAATAGGAATTATAGCAGCAAAATAAATAAAAAAGAAGGCTTCTGTCAATTGCTAACAGGAGCCTTTTATCTTACTTACAGGGAAAGGATCTTATTATTGAAATTTAAAATACCTAATATATAAACTTAGAAATCATCATCTAAGATATCTTCTAGGTCTTCTGAAATATTTTCCTTATCCTCTTCTTTTACGGTAGATTTTAGGAAGGAAGAAATATCATTATAAGAAAGCTCGTAAATTCCCACATAGGGTTGTTCGAAATAAAGTTTTTTATCTTCTTCATAGATGGTATTTCTTATGTATCCGCCTTCTGACATTTCGATACTTACTAGCATAAACTCGTCTTTATTAGGAAAATCTGATACGCTTTCTTTCTTTGTTAGTTTAGAGTTTTCTAACAATTGTAGAAAATTTTCTATATCATTATTTTCCTTAATTGTCTGTTTTTCAACTCCTCTATCATTTGCAATTTTGATAAGGCTAAGGCTTTTTACATCATCTGCCTTGGGAATACTCGGTCCTTCGTTATTAGGTCTTATCTTTAATAAGACGCCTATGATTATTAGACCTATTAATACAAGGTAGTACTTTTTCTTCATTATTCATCCTTTCATCTTCAAAAATGTTAATTTTATCTTTTTTTACTATATTATGGTCATATTAAAATGTAAAAACTGCGATATAATAGGCAAATCAGTATGTCTTACAAAGATAAGAGGCTAGTAGTCTTAGCTTAAAAATTCAAATCTGAAGGTCGAGTATATAGCCCTTATTTAAGTCGTAATTTATAATAAAGAGGCTCTTATGACCTTTTTTGTCGAAATCTTCCTGATATTTGTAGATAGTACCGGGGTTTTTCTCAAGAATCTCTATTGAATGAAGAATATCGTCATAGTCATCTATTTCTTCCTTACTAGTTTTCATAATTTGCTTAAGACCTTTTGATTTTTTGTAGTAATCGTCATCTATGCTTTTTCCCTCAATTATATTCTTGTTATCAATTATAATTTCATAGATATCAAAATAATCATCGCCAAAGGCTCTCTGAGATTTGTATATTCCTTTTATCTTGTAAGATTTATTTTTCTGGGTATTTTTCTTGGATATTGAAAATACAGCTAAAAACCCAAGGATTATAAGTATCAAGATTTTCAATTTATTATTTTTCATCTTATTATACTTCCTTTTTCAGCAAAATTCTAATTTAAATTACCTGAGATAAATTGTAAACTTT